>DASZXB010000039.1:0-10220 GCA_035546095.1 Verrucomicrobiia bacterium
AATTGCAATACAGTTTGCGCGCGCTGGCCGAAGCCGAGGCGCAGCGCGAATCCAGCGCACAGCAGCATTTGGTCGAAGCCGAGAAACGCAAAATCCGCGCGCTCGAAGAATTTGTGCGGATGCCGGTCGCGGATTTTCTCGCGGCATTCGACCGGTTGCGCGATTTTTCCACCAAGGCGTTGCAGGCCAAGACGGAAATGGTCGAGGCCAATCTGCGACTCGTCATTTCCATCGCCAAGAAATACACGAATCGCGGACTTTCATTTCTTGATTTGATTCAGGAAGGCAACATGGGATTGATGAAGGCCGTGGAAAAATTTGAGTATCGGCGCGGCTACAAATTTTCCACTTATGCGACGTGGTGGATTCGTCAGGCCATCACACGTTCGATTGCCGACCAGGCGCGCACGATTCGCATTCCCGTCCACATGATTGAAATCATCAACAAACTGATGCGTTCACAAAAAAGATTGTTGCAGGATTTTGGCCGCGAGCCGACGCCGGAAGAAATTGCTGAGGATATGCAGATGCCCGTGGACCGCATCCGCGCCGTTTTAAAAATGGCGCAACAGCCGATTTCTCTGCAATCGCCTGTCGGCGACAGCGAGGACGCGAACTTCGGCGATTTTATCGAGGACAAGGGCGCGGACAATCCGCTCGACATCACCAGTTTCAGTTTGCTCAAGGACAAATTGGGCGATGTGCTGTGCAGCTTGAACGAGCGCGAGCGCAAAGTTTTGGAATTGCGTTTTGGTCTGGGCGACGGCAACGCGCGCACGCTCGAAGAAGTCGGCGGCCAATTCAACGTCACGCGCGAACGCATCCGGCAAATCGAAGCCAAGGCACTCCGCAAAATGCGCCATCCCACGCGCATCCGTCAGTTGCACGGATTTCTGGAGATTGAGGATTTGGATTGGGATGACGAATAAATTTTCGTCGCGCGCCCATTGAATTTTATGGAACAAATGGACGCGGCGCAACCGCCGCCGTTTGAATTGTTGCCGTGGCGGGTTTCAATCCATCCGCGCCCGCCGTCAATTGGATTTCACCCGCGTCTTTCGTGGATTGCACGATAATTTCAGCCAGACCGTTGAACAAACTGCGTGACCATTTTAGCTCAATTGGCTGACCGGCGATTTGCAAATACACTCCAAGACCGATTCCCCCGCCGCTCGCGACATTTTGCACGCCTACCGCGACGACATTGTCGCCTTCGCGCAAAAATTTCTTGATTTCAAACGCCGGCGAAGCCGACCAATCACGCGATTCACCGACGCGCTGGCCGTTCACATAAATCCAGCCCAAATCGTCAATGCGGCCAAATTGGATTTCAATGGCGGAACTGGCCAAATCTTCCGCCGACAAATGGATGTGCTGCCGGAAAATGCCGGCCAGATTTTGCGCCAGTTGCGACGCTTCACCTTCCGATGAAGCGGTGTCCCAGCCTGAATCGGCAAAGTCAGCCTTGAATGCGGCAAGGTTTGGATTTTTCACGTCGTCGGTCAAATGCCAGCGCCAATCGTTGAACGGAATTACTTTCACCGGCGATTCCATCACAAACGTGTCCGGCTCGTGGCAACTTGGGTCGCCGTTGCCGACGCCAAGAATTTTTCCGGCTCCGCTCAAATTGAAATTGATTTTGTTTGCCGCCACCGGAACCACGCGGCCCTGCGCGTCCAACGCGGCGACAGTGAACACGCTCACGTCTTCGCCGTCCGCGTTGATGGTTTTGCGGTCAGGCGTGAGTTGGACTTGCGTCGGTTCGCCGGTCGTTTCCACTTTCGTTTGCGCGATGACATTTCCGGCGTCGTCAAAGCCTTTAGCCGACAAAGTTCCCGGCGCGTATTTCACCTGCCACGTCAATTTGGAATCCTTCTGCATCATCCGTTTGCCGAGCGACGCGCCGTTCAAAAATAATTCCACCGCTTTGCAATTGCTCAAGGCGTCCACGCGGATTTCCTGGCCTTCCTTGCCCGGCCAATTCCAGTGCGGCAGCAGATGCAAAACGACGTTCGTCGTCCACCACGATTGGTAGTAATAAAAATTGTCCTTCGGGAAACCACAGGTGTCGAGCACGCCGAAATGCGAATTGATGCACGGCCACGAATACGGCGTCGGTTCACCGCGATAATCAAAACCTGTCCATACGAAACCGCCGCTCAACCACGGCCGCGCGGCGAAATAACTCCACCACTGCTCCGCCGTTTGCGACCACGAAGTCACGTTGACATCGTAGGCACTCACGTAACCGCGCGCCTTGTCGTTCGCATAAATGCCGCGCGTGCTGACCGTGCTGGCCTGTTCCGTGCCAACTTCCGGTTGGTTGGGATGCTCCGCGTGATATTGGTCCATTTTACCGCCAACGTGATAATTCCAGCCGCGCACTTCGATGACCGAATTGACGCCTTCAAACACATCGCCTTCCGGCGAGGCATAAGTCACCGGGCGTGTCGGGTCGAGTCGCTTCACAAAATCCTGCATTGCGCGCGCGACGTTGGCCGCTTGCGGCGTGTCCTGCACGGAAAATTCCTCGTTCGCGATGCTCCAGATGCAAACACTCGGATGATTGCGGTCGCGGAGAATCTGCGTCTGCCAGCGCTCCATGTTTTGCGCGTCGCTGCCGAGCAATCGGCTTTCGTCCATCACAATCATGCCAAGCCGGTCGCACGCTTCGAGCAATTCCGGCGTGGGCGGATTGTGCGACGTGCGATACGCATTGTCGCCGAACTCCTTCAATTTCTTGACGCGAAAATACTGCAACGCATCCGGCAACGCCGCGCCGACACCCGCCATGTCCTGATGATTGCAGGTGCCTTTCAATTCATACGGCTGGCCGTTCAACAAAAATCCTTTGTCCTTGTCAAACGCGACCGTGCGGATGCCAAATTCGGTTTCTTGGCGGTCAACAATTTTATCAGCGACAGAAACAGTTGTAATCAGTTTGTAAAGTTTTGGAGATTCGGGCGACCAAAGTTCGGGCGAATCAATGTCAAATTCCGCTACGGCAACTCCTTTATCGGTTATGAGCCTGACAGAATTCATTCCCGGCGTTTTGTTTTTGACGGCATGAGTTTCGCCATTGGGAGTGACAATTTCGTATTTTACATTGGCGTCAATCTCCCAACTTGGTTTGCCTTCTTTGCTGACTGTATGTGGAAATTGCCAAGATAAATTTGTCGCATTATTTAACAAATCTACGACAACATTGATTTGAGCCGGACCGTCAGTCACCGGCGAACGAAGAATCTTGCTGGCTTCATTATTGATTTTGAATCGAGTGCTGACGTAAATTCCATCCGGCGCAATCGCCACGGGCGACGTTTTTTCCAGCCAGACGTGACGGTAAATGCCCGCGCCTTCGTAAAACCAGCCTTCAAATTTCGATGCGTCCACTTTGACCGCAATCGTGTTCGGGCCGCCGAATTTCACAATGTCCGTGATGTCGCCCCGGAAGGGATAATAGCCGCCTTCATGGTGGGTCACGAGCCAGCCGTTCACCCAGACCGTCGCGTCGCGGAACACGCCGTCGAAATCCAGCCAAATGCGTTTGCCGGAATCCGCCGCCGGCAAATCAAACGTGCGGCGATACCAGCCGATGCTGTTGTGCGAATAGCCCGGCCCGACGGGTTTGAAGCCGTGGCTCGTGTCCGCATTTTTATCAAACGGCAGTTCAATCACCCAATCATGCGGCAGATTCAATGTGCGCCAGCCGTCGTCGTTGAATTTTGGCGAAGCCGGACCACCGCTCGCGCCGGCTTTGTCGAGCCGCAGCGCGTTTGGCCAATCGTCGCCAAGATGGAATTTCCAGTTGAAATCGAGCAGCAATTTCTCGCGCGGCGATTCAGCATCCGTGGCGAGCAGATTGATAGTTGAGGTCGCTAGAAAAAGAGTGACAAGAATCCGGCAAACGAAATTCATGGATTTCATGGCCGCAAGTTATGAGTTGAATCTCCAAACGCAAAGCCAAAAATTGATTCTGGTGCGACTTCAAAGATTCAATTTCAACAAACCGACTTCCAGTGCGAGTGCTTCCTGCACGTTGGTGTGCAACAAACGCTGCGTTTGTTCGAGGATTTGCAGATTGTCCTGCGCCTGCCGCGAATTAATTTTTTTGGCGACGGATTCCGCACCGATGATTTGCGGAAAATTCAACAATTCCTTTCCGGCGGCGAGCGTGTGCAGCCACACGTCGCGCAGCCACCATTGCACGAGCAACAGCAAATCCGCACGCTGGCGGCGATATTCCGCTTCAATCGCCGCTGTCAATTCGTCTTCCCATTTGTCGCGCAAATCTTTTTCCACTTCGTCATATTTCTGCAACGGTGAGCGCGCGGTGAGCGATTCGTCCACATGCGCGCGGATTTCGCCGAGCTTTTTCAATAACGCGTCAAGCAGACGATAACGTCCCAGCAAACTTTTTTGTCCAGCCACGGCGAGCGAACTGAATTGTTCCAACCAATTAGCTTCGGCGGAATTCAATTCTCGTTTGCCATCGCCTAAAAAATTTAACCGTAGGCAGCGCGACAAAATCGTTTCCAAAATCCGCTGCGGTTCGGTCGAGAGCAGAATCAAAACGGATTGCGCGGGCGGTTCTTCCAGCGTTTTCAAAAAAGCGTTCGCAGCCTGCGCGTTCAAACGGTCGGCTCCGGCGATGACAGCGACTTTGAATTTCGCTTCCGCCGGTTTGAGTTGGATTTCCCGCATGAGTTCGCGCGTTTGCTCGACGGAAATGATGCGCGATTTGGATTCCGGCCGCGCCCAATGGATGTCCGTGTGATTGCCGTTTTCAATTTTACGGCAACTGGTGCAATCATCGCAGCAATCAATCGCCGCGCCATTTGATTTGACAGGATTTTGGCAATTCAACGTTTTTGCCAACGCGCGAGCGAGCGATTCCAATTCTTCCAGCGAATCGCCCGCGAACAGATAAGCATGACCAAGCCGTCCGCGCGCCAGCGAACGTTGCAACAGTTGAACGCCTTGCGTTTGCTTTGGAAAATCTTTGAACGCCACAAACGATGTTTAACCGTGACAATTACCCAACTGCAAGTTTTTTTGGCTTGGAAGTAACCAATTCGCAGGTTAAACAGAGTTACACCAACATGGGAAAATATATTTCCTCATTATTTTTGATGGTTTTCGCCTTCACCTGTCGGACAGCGGAAACACCGGTTAATCCATCTGCGAATGCGCAAACGTGCGCGGTGCTTCGTTATTTTCAAAGTCTTGAGTCACGCGCGGACAAACATTTGTTGTCCGGCCAATTTTCCAA
Organism: Verrucomicrobiia bacterium; assembly: GCA_035546095.1. GTDB lineage: Bacteria > Verrucomicrobiota > Verrucomicrobiia > Limisphaerales > UBA11358 > UBA11358. The sequence continues at coordinate 5,273 of DASZXB010000039.1, forward strand.
TTTCGGCAGCGGAGCGAATCTGCGGTTGATGGAAAAAATTCACGATCAAACCGGCCATTGGCCGGCGATTCTCGGAGTTGATTATGCGGATTTCGGCAGGCTCGATTTGACGCACGACGCGCCGAACAAAGCCGCAATTGCGTATTGGCGGCAAGGCGGATTGGTGACGGTCAGCGCGCATCTTTACAATCCGGCGGTGACAAACGATTACGGCCTGCGCGACGTGAATGTTGACTTGAATTCATTGTTTGACACTAATTCACAAACGCACGCACGCTGGATGAAGGAATTGGACGAAATCGCCGACGGCTTGCAGGAATTACAGACCAATGGCGTCGTGGTCTTATGGCGGCCATTTCACGAAATGAACGGCGACTGGTTTTGGTGGGACGGCAAAGACCCGGCGACTTTCAAAAAATTATGGCGACAGACGTTTGATTATCTAACCACGACCAAAAAATTGAATAACCTGCTGTGGGTTTATGCGCCGAATCACGGCACGAATACCATCGTTTATTATCCCGGCGACAAATACGTGGATTTAATCGGCCTTGATGCTTACACGGATTTTGTGGACACAAATCACATTCATGGTTACGCGGAAATCGCGCGAATCAAAAAGCCGTTTGGTTTTACGGAATTCGGACCGCACGGTGCTTACGATCCGCCGGGCAGTTATGATTACACGCGATTTTTGAACGGTGTGAAAAAGAATTTTCCACGCGCGGTTTTTTTCATGAGTTGGAACGCCAAATGGAGTCTGGCGGCGAACGCGAACGTCGCGCAATTTTTGAACGACGTTTGGGTCGTGAATCGCGAGGACTTGCCGAAGCGGCCGGCCAATGACCCGTGAATCGGCGAAGGAGAAATAAAAATCGGCGTCATTCCTTACGCAATCATTCAAATACTACCCACTTGGGGGGCTGGGCGGTTTGAAAAAGAATGTTAATCTTCAAAAATTCCCCGTGTGAAAACACATGCCGGGTTGTGAACATAAAAAGCGCAAAACAAATGGAGCGTCATTGTTGGATCAATCGCTTAAATGGAGATGATGGAAAAAATTGACAGAGGTTTTACTTTGATTGAGCTGCTGGTGGTCATCGCCATCATTGCGATTCTAGCCGCGTTGCTGTTGCCGGCGCTCGGGCGGGCCAAGCTCAAGGCTTACGGCATCAGTTGCATGAACAATCTCAAGCAACTTCAACTTGGTTGGGTGATGTATTCGAGTGATAACGCAGATAAAATCATCCCCGGCGGTCAAGGCGCGACCACGACAACTCCGATTGACGCGAGTTATTTGCAAGGCGGCGTGAATGCCCAATGGACGCTGGGAGCGGTCAATACCGCCGCCGGTTCTGCCGCCACCAATTCCGTGTTCATCGAGCAAGGGCTGCTTTATCCCTATATCAAAAATATCGGCGTCTATAAATGTCCGGCGGACCGAAAACAAGTTCTCAACGCGCCAACTGTCCGCAGCATGTCCATGAACGCCTGGATGAATCCGCTGGCGAGTTGGAATACCATTATTCCTTATAGCGGCGCCATGGTGTTGCGGGATTTTCGGAAGCAGTCGGACATTATTTCGCCGGTTCCCTCCATGTGCTGGGTGTTCATTGACGAGAATCCGAACAGCATCAACGACGGCTGGTTCGTATGCGACCCCAATCAGCACAACAAATGGGTGGATATTCCGGCGAGTTATCATGGCAATGCGGGCGGGCTTTCGTTCGCCGATGGCCATGCCGAGATCAAAAAATGGAAAGACCCGAAGATGATAAACGCGTTGTCCACCGATGTGCTGCGTGACCCCAATTCGGATGATTTGGCCTGGCTTCAGGCCAGAAGCACAAGTTTGAAACAATGATGTATTTTTGAGAATCGCTGGTGACAAAGTAAAATGATACCCAACAACCAACAAAGAAATCGGAGTTAATCGTATGAGAAAAATAATAGCAAGTCTCGCAATATGCGCGCTGGCAAATATCGCCGCCGCCGACACCCAGGCTTATGAACCCTTCAATTATGGATTGGGCGCATTTGCGAGTGGAACGCCCGTGACGGGCAGCGGATTCACCGGTAGTTGGACCGTTCCGACGGGCAACGCCACCATCGTTGCCGGCTTATCCTATTCAAATCTTCTGACCGCCGACAACGCGCTGCAACAGGCCAATAATGGCAGTGGCCGTTCATTGGCGACGTTCTCAAGCGCCTTGTCCAGCGGGACGGAATATGTGAGTTTCCTAATCAAAGGCAGTGGCGATTCCGGTGGGAATTGGGCGGGAGTTTATTTGCAAGGGGACAATGCCACCAGTCTTTTTGTAGGTTTCCGCGGAGGATATAGCGCCAGTCAAACTTCGTTTGGCTTGGGATCGGTCAACAGCGCCAGCACGTCACCCACCGGCGGCAGTACATTGGGAAGCACCGTTGCGCTGGATAATACCAACGTACATTTGATTGTGTTGAAGATTGACTTCAATACGTCAGGGGTCAATGACACGGTCAGTTTTTGGGCGGATCCACCTGCCGGCACAAACGCACCGGGAGTGGCGGCCAACGTCGTGTATAGCACGTATGACGTGGGAAATATTTCAGGGATTGGATTGAATCTGCAAGGCGGCAGCGCCAGTGTTACATTGGATGAAATTTGCGTGGGCAGTTCGTATGCCGATGTGGTGGGTGCGAATCTGGCGCCGACCATCCCGACGACGCTGGCGCTTTCAGTCGCTTCCAGCAAGCAAATATCTTGGACTGCCAACAGCAGTGACTATTACCAACCGCAAAAATCAGATGACGGTGTCAACTGGACGGATTTGGGCGACCTTATTTACGGTTCGACCACCACTTCGATCTACGATTCCACGCCGTCCGCGTATTATCAGGTTTTGGAAACCGCTCCTGTCATTTCGGAACAAGTTGTGGATGGCGGATTCGAGGTAGGCGACGGTTTCGGCGGGGCTTTTTATTGGGTCACATATGGAAGCCAGCAGCCGACGCTAATCACTTCAGACTCGCATAGCGGAGCCGATTGCATGTTCATCAGCGTGACCAATGTTGACACAACGCCCAATACCTCTGGAATTCAACAAGACCTTTCCTATGTCAGCAGCGGTCCGATCATCGGTGGCAACACCTACAATTTTTCGTTCTGGGCCAAGCAGGTAAGCGCAGGTGTCAGCTACGTGCAGCAATACAATGTCATGTGGTTGGACGTTAACGGCGCTGTTGTCGGAAGCCTGGGATGGAATAATTTTTCCGGTGGCAATGGCGCTTGGACTCAAATCGTCGCCAATCCGGCCGTTGCGCCGGCAACGGCCGTGGATGCCTTGATCCAGATTCAAGGCGCCACCGGCGCGATCTTAAACGGATCAGGCGGCGTCTTGATTGACGACGTGTCTCTCACCACCACAACGCCGACGGGCGCGACCGATATTCTGTCGCCGACCGTTCAAAACGGCGCGGTGTTCACGGGTGTGGTGCAGACCAACGGAGTGACGGCGACGGCGGCGTCCGGCACCATCACCTTCCAAACCAACGGTGTTGTCCAAAGCGCGGGAACCGTCGGCAACGGCACGGCCAATAGCTCGCCAGCCACCGTGCCCTCGACTTATACTATCACCGCCATTTATTCGGGCGATGGCACTTACATTGGCAGCACGAACACCTTGGTGGTGGGCGGTGGCGGCGACAATTTTGGCTCCGGCAAAGGCAGTGTCAGCTTGGCCGCCGGCCAGGCCACGGTGGTGATGTCGGGTATATCGGGCAACCAATACCAGATGCAGCGCGCGACCAATGTAACCTTCACGGCGGGAGTCACCAACTTCCCGGTGGTCACAGCCCCCGGAGATGGAAATGTGTCCGTGACGGATGACTTCAGCGATTTGGGAACGCCGCCCGGTCAGGCGTTTTATCGGTTGATCTATATTCCGTAATGGAAAGCTGTTGAAGTGGGGAACAGGTTGTGCCGCATGAACAGGGTCTGCCTCTTTGAGGCAGACCCTTTGGCCTCGGTCAATCACTCAAATTCAAGCAATGAAACGTTCAAACACGATTTAATGCCTATTTTTAATTCGCCACACCGATTAGATTTCAATTAACATTTGCTTCTATACATTGCAAAGACAATCGGATTCGAGTGCGCACGCATTTGTGTTCAGGAGGGATTGCGAAAATGGCAGGCGTATTTTTGAAATTTTTCTCGTGGCGGGCAAAACCACTACGTTGTTGGCCCAAAGCCATGCTCCTGATTTTTGCGAGCACGGCGCAATTCTATGCCGGAGCGCAAACGTCGGGCGGGGAATTGCTGACGGCGGCAGCCGTGCGCAATCTGACCATTGAAGAGGCGCGTCAACATCGGCAGGTCCGGCTGCAAGGCGTGGTCACTTTCTACGAGGAAAATTCTTTTTCCCGGTTCATTCAGGACAAAACGGCGGGGATTTATTTGTCTGATTCCGGCTTGCCGGTGGTGCATTTGTCGCCTGGCCAGCTGGTTGAAGTGGAAGGCATCACTGAACCGGGTGAATACGCGCCGACCGTCGTGCCACAACAAATCCGGGTGATCGGTGAAGCGCCTTTGCCGACGCCCAAAGTGGTGACTTACGCGCAATTGGCCAGTGGCGTGGATGACAGCCAGTTTGTCGAAATCACCGGCACCGTGCGGTCAGTCCGGCAACTGCAAGATGCGTCCCAGCTTTATATGATTGAAATTGCCACGGGCGGCGGCAGATTGACCATTTATACCCATGAATTGCCGGTGGCGGCCGAAAATATGGTGGACAGTGATGTCCGGGTGCGCGGCGTTTGCGCGACCAAATTTAATCACCAACGCCAATTATTTGCCGTCCGGCTTATGGTGCCGCGGCTGGAGGATTTGACGATTGAATCACCGGCGCCGAAAAATCCTTTTGATGTGCCGGCACAGACGATTGGCAGCCTTTTGCAATTCAACCCG
>DASZXB010000040.1:0-8224 GCA_035546095.1 Verrucomicrobiia bacterium
TCCCGAAGGCGTGGACGGTTATGAATTGATGACGCGGATGCAAAAGCAAGCCGAGCGGTTTGGCGCAAAAGCCAGTTTCGGCACGGTTGAAAAAGTGGATTTCAAAAAATCACCGTTTGAATTGATTGTGGACGGGGAAAAGGTCGAGACGGAAACCGTGATTATCGCCACCGGCGCGAGTCATAAGCATCTTGGCGTGCCGGGCGAAGATTTGCTGGAAACCAAGGGCGTGACGTATTGCGCGACGTGCGACGGCGCATTGCCGGTCTTTCGCAACAAACCGCTGGTCGTGGTGGGTGGCGGCGATTCCGCGTGTGAAGAAGCGTTGTATTTGACGCGCTTTGGCTCGGAAGTTTTTTTGATTCATCGCCGCGACCATTTGCGCGCATCCAAAATCATGACTGAACGCGTTCACGCGCACAAAACCATCAAGCCGGTTTGGGATTCGGTCGTGACGGAAATTCTCGACGTGAAACAGGACAAAGTGACCGGTGTAAAGTTGAAAAATCTCAAGACCGGCGCGGAAACAATCTTGGATTGCGCGGGTGTGTTTATCGCCATTGGCCATACGCCGAACACGGATATTTTCAAAGGACAAATCGAAACGGACGCCAACGGATTTATCATTCCCAAAAAGGGGACGACAACAAATGTGCCGGGCGTTTTTGTGGCGGGCGACTGCGCCGACCACGTTTATCGGCAGGCCATCACGGCGGCGGGCACGGGTTGTGCGGCAGCGATTGACGCGGAACGATTTTGGCGACGCGAAACGAATAAATTCCCAGATTGAATGATGGGTTTCGTATCGTTTAGTTCGCGTCGGGAAGTGCTTAAAATAGTTGCGGTCATTCGGGGAAAAGAGTTTAATTCCGCACAAAGATATGGCGATACCGACGCCGCCAGTCAAAATGATGCCTGTGGACGCGGATTTGTTTGAGTCCATCGGTTACGTGACCGGCTCGCGTCAACTCGTCATAAAATTTCGCCGCACACCCGCGTTGTTATTTCAAAACGTGCCCGGTTTTCGCTATGAAGGCCTGTTGAATGCGCCGCGTAAAGACGCCTATTACACCACATTTATCAAAGACCGGTTTTTGACAAAGGAGGTCGTTCTGCCTTCGCCGATTTGACGCGCATCATTCTTCAGCGAATAAACTGGCCAAGCGCGGCGACGCATGGCAGTTTCCCGACGACAGCTTTATGCAAGCCATGAAATTTTTATCGCGGGCCGTTCTGTCGGCGTTGTTTTTGAAATTCGCCGCCTTTGCTCACGCCGAAAATGCCACGAACACTTTTGGTTTTAGCGGACGCGAAAGTTATCCGATTGACGACCAAATCAGTCTGCTCCACGCGGCGGATTTGGATGGCGACGGCTTGAACGACTTGATTGTCGCCAACAATTTCCGCTCGAAAATCAACTTGCTTTACAATCAAACCGGCAAGACGAATCAAAATGCGGTTCCAGCGCGCAAACTGGAACTGAATGAATTGCCGCCGGACGCGCGCTTTCGCATTGATTCCATTCCCGTTGACGAAAGGGTTCAAGCGATGGTCGTCACCGATTTGAACGGCGACGGCAAACCAGACATCGCCTTTTACGGCGACGGCAAAGACCTTGAAGTCATTTACAATCAAGGCACGAACGGCTGGAGCGACCCGACGCGCTGGCACATCGAAGACGGGCAAATGAATCCAAACGCGCTGGTGTCCGGCGATTTGAACAACGACGGACGCACGGATTTGGTTTTGCTCGGCGACAATGGCTGTTTGTATTTGCTGTCGCAAAACACCAATCATGTTTTGCAGGAGCCGCAAAAAATTGCTTATTCCGGCACGCCCAAATCCATCCAAATCGTGGATGCCGGCGGCGACGGGCGGAATGATTTGCTGCTCGTGGATTGGGACAGTTTGATGCCGTTTCGTTTGCGTTTGCAAAATGCTGACGGTCAGCTTGGCCCAGAAATTTATTTCAAAACCCAGCCCATCCGGTCGTATTGGGCGGATAATCTGGAGGAAAATGCGACGAATTTTGTCATCAGCATCGCGCAAAATTCCGGTCGCGCGGAAGTTTCCGAATTCACCTCGAAACCGGCGGAAATTTTGTCCGGCGCGTTTCGTCAGGGACAATTCCAGATTTTGCCGCTGAACAAAACCGACGCCGCGCAACGCGGGGAATTGTGGGCGGACGTCAACGGCGATGGCCGGCCGGATTTGCTCGTGGCCGAACCGGACAGCGGCCAGATTTCCGTTTATTTGCAACAGCCTGACGGTTCGCTCGGCTCGCCCAAATTATTTCCAACGCTCGCTGGCGTCAGCCAAATCGCCGTGGCCGAGGAAAAAGGAAACGCGGACATTTATCTTTTGAGCGGCAGTGAAAACGCTGTTGGTGTGACGCAATTCGACAGAAATGGACGATTGCCATTTCCCACGTTGATTCCACTGGACGGCAAGCCGCTGGTAATGGCCGTTGGCGCGTTGAAACACGGCGCGAAGCCGTCGCTCGCCGTGATTGTGGATAAAAACGGCCAGCGCTCGCTCGTGACGCGCTCGGCAGACGGAAAAATGCAGACGCAAAAATTGAGCGACAGCTTCAAATCGAATCCCACGACGATTGCGATTCAGGACGTGAATCAGGACGGCCTGCCGGATTTGGTCGTGCTGATTCCGTATGAAAAAATTAAGGTATTGTTGCAAAAGCACGACGGCAGCTTTGACGAGGAAGACGTGGATTCACCGGGCGGTGCGATTGACCAGCCGTGGTTTGTGGCGGCGGACGTGGACGGCGACGGCAAGCCGGAATTGCTGCTGCCGCAGAAAAATTTCCTGCGCGCGGTCGTTTTGGAAAAAGACGCGAAATCGCAAAATTCGACCAATCAACCGGCATGGGTTTTTCACGTCAAAGACCAGATTAACGGCGCGGCAAGCGATTCGCGCATCACCGCCGCCGCGATTGTGCAAAATGGAAAAAAAGCCACGCCTTCAATCTTTTTGCTGGACGCCCAGAACAAGCAATTGACATTGTGCGAACGCGATTCGGCGGGAGTCTGGCAAGTCGTCCGCAACATTGATTTGCCGGTTTCTAATTTCGCCAGCATGCAATCAGTCGCCGTCGGTGGAACCGATGTGCAGAGCCTTGTCTTTCTCGGTCAGAACGCAATTGCGTGGCAGCCATTGGCCGGAAATGTTTGGGAATTGACCGCGCTGGACGGCTATGACACGCCGATTAAGGACGGTTATTTGAATGACGTGACGGCGGGTGATTTGAACGGCAGCGGGCGCAAACAACTGGTGTTTCTGGAAACCGCAAAAAATTACATTGACCTTGTTAGTTTTGATGCCAAACACAAACTGGTGCCGCTCGACCGCTGGCAGGTGTTTGAGCAGCACACGTTTCGCGGCCGCGACAATTCATTGCCCGAACCGCGCGAAGCGCTCGTGGCGGATGTCACCGGCGACAAGAAAAACGATTTAATCCTGATTGTCCACGACCGTGTTTTGGTCTATCCGCAGGAATAGATTTTTGATTGACTCGACAAACCGGTTGTTTCGTAAGTGAAACAAAAGAATGGGAATCAAATTGGTTGAAAGTGCAGGATTGCTTCCTTTCAGGCATCGTGATCAGCGGTGTCCATTGTCTCTCATTTTTGCAGCAATGCAAAAAATAGCCATGCCGTTATCGGCGGCAGCACGCCGGCCAGCACAAGCCATTTTCCGCGTCCCATGATGCCATTGTTCCCCTTCAGAATGAACCAGCCGGATAGTGTTAAACCGATTAGCAGCACGCCAAAAACATCCGCAGCCCACCGCCACCCTTTTACGGTGTTCCGGTGCAGCAGATTTAAGTGATAGAACAAGGGACGACGCTGCACACTCTCGTAGATTCCAATACCGGACTGAAGATCAATCAACAAGGAGGCGTTGTCGTAGTAAATCTTCACTTGATGGGGCGTTGGAAAGTCATGCACTTTCGGCGCGGTCTCGCCAACCAGCTTGCTGAACTCCGCCAACCGTTGAGATGTGACCTCTTCGGCGGTGAAGGTCCGGTACAACGTAATGGTCTGCTTGTGAATAACGAAGTCGGGATTCCAGTCGTCAAGATGGTTGAGTGCAATCCCCGAGATGCAATAAACAAGAATGAGGCCGGAAAGGAAATATCCGATGTCCCGGTGGAGATTTGAATTGAGGCGATGAAGATTCACGGTTGAACCTGCCTCAACGCTGGTTTCCCCGGTTCGGATTGGACGTTGGCCGCCAGTTTCCGGCTAATGGCGATAACCCATCGTTCCACGCCCGGATCGGGCAATATGGCATCCGGCTTGTAAATGACCCGGGTAGCGTTGTTGGCCATCTGGCCAATGCCACCGCCGATTATTTTAATTTGAAATTCTTCATCCTTGGCCACCAGCACCGGGATGACCAATGCCTTGGCCTTGGTCTGGAGAATTTTTTCGACCGCCTCCGTCGTCTTTTTGGGGTCGTAATGCACGATGTGCCCGCACCACCCGTAATCGTAGGTATCAATGCCAGTATTCTCTTTTACATAGACGCCCACGCTGTCCAGCAAATTAGACCATTCACGTGCATACGTCGTATCGCCGTAGGCTATCAGCACGACTCCCTCTTCAGTTGGCTTGGTGGAGAGAGCCCGGACGCGGCGAAGAACATTCGTCCTCAATACACCGCTAAAATCGAGATTTGGCGCAATGATGACGTGTGCCTTGGGTTGGTATCGTTCAATATTTTCCAGGCGCATCGTTTCCAGGGATTGTGGGTCTGCCTTTTCGCCAATAATGGTGGGGATGTCATCGAACGTATGCGGGCTGATGGTCAGGAATACTGGCACGATGATGACATCGGCAAACTTTTCCCGGTCGAGTTCCTTCAAGCGAGTAGCGATTGATGGTTCGGTATACTCCATGAATGCGGTCTTGATTTCCTGGATGGATGGATTGGTCAATATCGCCGGGCGCACGCTGGCCTCCATGTCGAGCAAGGCTTGCCGCCAGGTTGCTGACCGGGAACCGTGACCGACAAGCATTACTGCAATTTTGTGAGATATGTGGTTTCCATTCGTCGGTATTTCTTGGGCTCGGAGACCGAAGCCGGCACAACAAATCGCGACCGCCAGTGCCGCGATGGTCATCTGTCTTTTTGTTTTCATGAAAGCAAGCCTACCAGCACTGCTGGCTGGCGGTGGTATTTGGCTGCCGACCCCACGGTCATCCGGTTGATGGCAGACGAAACACGCTTGCATATAAACGGACTTACCAAGGATTCCCCGGTAAATAATGAATCGTTTTGCTTTCCTGAAAACACGACGGCGTTTGCATTGCCGGTCACGTTTAACGTGCTCATAGCTCCCTTGTTGTGGGCACGGAAGATTGAGTGACCGCAACGATAGCAATGGCAGCCAGGTGATTTCGATGCTTGCGAAACATCCGGCGCATAGAGAATACTCGCTTGCGCGCTTCAGGAGAGCGAAGCACATTGAACACAAATCGTATGGCCCGTCCCAAGCCTTCATCCCGGATCAAACGGCGTGGTTCAAGCAAGTGCATTGGTGCAGTCGCTTCAGATACAATCTTGAATCCAGCGCCTTCCAAAAGTTCGCGCCATTCACGTAACGTCAGCGGCCGCGCTCCCACATGGATGTTTCGTGACATCTCCCGACTGATGTTTTCCTGGACAAACACGGGCAAATTATCTGGCGTGAGACACAATTCGTGAATCCCATAACGTCCGCCGGGCTTGAGCAAACGAAACGCTTCGGCAACGATGCGGGCTTTCTGTTCCGGTCCCTGCATGGTCAACATGGCCTCGCCATAGACCACCGATGCTGCTTCAGCGGGCAGGCCGGTATGTTCGGCAGTGCCTATCAAACAACGTTGTTCCGGGCCGCCCAGGTATTGCCGGACTTCAGCCGCGGCAACCTCGTCCCGCTCAACTGCAGTATAAGTCAATGGCTTGCGATTTAAGGTCATCCGGGCGGTAATGCCCATGCCCGGCGCGAATTCGATGACCGAGTCATGAGATTGAATATCGAGCCGATCCAGCATGATCCGGGTCAGTTCAAGACCGCCCGGACGAAGGACGCGTTTGCCCAAGCTGGCCAGAAGCCAATGTCCTGGCATCTTGTTCGTCTTATTTTTTTCAGATTGACCGGAGTGAGGTAGGGGAGTGCAAATGGTGCTGTTCATATGTTTTGCAAGGGATAATTATTGGTTAGCAATGTCCGTCGCCCTCACCGGCGGTTTTGGTGTCTTCGGTGGGTTTGATTAACGTGAGCAGCATGGAGAAGGCTTGTTTAGCTTGAACCGCATGGCGGAGATTGGGCGGCAAATATAAGAACGTGCCGGTCTTCAGGGTTTTCCACCTGCCATCCAGACTGAACTCGCATTCGCCGGACAGGATTTCAATCAAGGCATGCTGGGTGGAGGTGTGCTCGCTTAACTCCTGCCCTTCGGCAAATCCGAACAGGGTCACGCGCGCATGGGTGGTGTTTAGCAAGGTGCGGCTGACGATGCCGTTGGCTGCGAATTTAGTCTCGTCGGCCAACAAGAATATCTGGGGTTCAGCCGGATTGATGAGCGGTTTTTCTTTCATATATCGCGACCTTACCACGCTTCGTCCGTCAAAATTTGACCTGGGTCAATAATGCTTCCCGATTCGCAACCGAACGATAATCTTTAGCAAGTGCGGGACAGGATTCGGCGCATTTCCACCAATTAATCTTACCCATTGCAAAAATTTTGACGGTTCGATTTCGTCACGTGAGAAACATCTTGGTGGAATCTTGCATCGTTTTATGTTGCATGCTTGGGACTGGTCTTGTGGCGATGGCAGTCCAGGCGAAAAGGGGTCAAAGAGGGGTCAGTCCTGACTATTTACAGAGCGGATAAGTCGGCAACCAATGGCCTGACAATGAAGTCATCCATTGAAAGTCAGTACCGGAAGGTTGGCTTCCCAGCTCGCTACGATTCCTGCTCTAAAGATGTCTCAATCAATTCAATTGCGGCGGGCGCGGGACGAAGAATTTGAAATAGATGCCGTCGGTCGTGACGTTTCCGGCATAGACCGAGAAGTTGAAGTATTTCGCGACGGCGTCAAAATCCGGCAGCAGCGAGAAGTCAAACCATTCGCGCAATCCTTTTCCCGCGCCGCCGAAAGGCAATCCGCTTGCATTGCTTCCGGTCGTTTTGAGAATTGAAAACGCGCTGCGCATCGCTTCGCGCTGATTTTGGTAGCCAAACAATCCATTGCCCGCGCCGCCAACGCGCTGTGCGGCGTCCGCGAGTCCGGGAATTTCACGCAACGGTTTGACCGGGTTTTGCGCGCTGCGCAAAAAGGCTTCAAGAATGGAATTGTCCGTGGTCACGGCGATGTAGCCGCTGCTGGCACAAAAGTAAAGTGATTGCGTCGCGGGGGTGTTGGTGCCAATCGTCCGGCGGGGCAGGGGAATCGTGTAAATTTTTTTGCCGAGAAAATCACGGACTGGCGAATCAGAACCGCGCGCAGAGAGCGCAGCGATGTTTTTTATGGCCAACACCGTCTGGTCGGGATTCGAGACGGCAAATAAAAAAATGGACGGCGGCGCGCTCAAAGCCGCCAGCGACGTTCCATTCGGCACGGTCTGGTAACTGATCCAGTCGTCGCCCAGATTGCCGAGGAAATTTTTACGCACGTCAAAATTCGGGTCTTGCTGTTGCGCGCTTGCGTTGGCGATGTCCAGAATGGAATTGAGCCAGCTTAAATACGTCGGCGAAATGTCACCGAGCATTTTTTGAAGCGTGTTCCAGGAATTTTGCCCGTCCATGCGCCAGCGCCAGAATTTGATGGCGGTGGCGGGCACGAAAGCCGGCGGGTTGGCGTCTTTCGGCGAAGCGGCGATCATCTTCAAGATTCCCTGCCGGCTTGCTTCCGGCACGGCCAGCGAAGAATCCAATTGCTCGCCTTCCCGCGTCTCACGATAAACAAACGTGGCCGTCTTCAATCCGGTCAAACCGGAGGCGTTCAAAACTTTGTCCCACGGAATTTGCGGCATCGGACTGGGCGCGTTTGGATTGGGTTCTGGCGGCGGAATATGCGACAGTACGTCGAAAAAAACCTTTGTGTTGAACCAGCCAAAATAGAGCGGCGAATCACGGAATTGGGACAATTTGTCGGCGGCAAATAATGGATTGTCGCTCAACGGCGGCAGCGCGCCGCCAGTCAATCGCATGGCGAC
>DASZXB010000041.1:0-42252 GCA_035546095.1 Verrucomicrobiia bacterium
TAGCGTCGGGAAACCGGCAGCCCCGCGAGGGCGCGCCTAATGCCGGTTCGGGAAAGAGAGTTTGGCGAACTCCCATCCCCCATTTGTCCCTGTTTGACCGAAAGGTTGAACAGGGACTTATTGTTTTTGGAAATCTTTTCCCCTCGTCATCAATCAAAATTAGCGTTGTTCTTCCGTGCAAATGAAATAAACTCGGCACGATGACGATTTCCAATACCGCCGCAGCCAATGACATTCTGGAAAGACGACCGCCAACAAATAAAAATCCTTCCGATTTCAGCACCGACAAGCGGGTGTTGATTCTTTCTGCGATTGCCGCCGGGATTGGAATTGTCAGCGCGTTTGTGGCCGGCGCGCTGATCTGGCTGATTAACGTCATCACCAATTTATCTTTTTACCACCGGTTTTCGGCGGTAAATGCGACGCCGGGCGACCATCCTTTGGGAATTTTTGTGATTCTTGTGCCGGTGCTCGGCGCGCTCATCATCGGTTTAATGGCGCGTTTCGGTTCGCCGAAAATTCGCGGGCACGGAATTCCCGAAGCGCTCGAAGCGATTTTGCTCGGACAAAGCCGGATTGAGCCCAAAGTCGCCATTATGAAACCGCTGTCATCGGCTGTTTCCATCGGCACGGGCGGACCGTTTGGCGCGGAAGGACCAATCATCATGACCGGCGGCGCGTTCGGCTCGCTCATCGCGCAATTTTTTCATTTGTCGGCTTCGGAAAGAAAGACGTTGCTCGTCGCCGGTGCGGCGGCGGGAATGGCAGCCATTTTTGCGACACCCGTCGCCGCCGTTTTACTCGCCGTCGAACTGTTGTTGTTTGAATGGAAACCGCGCAGCTTAATTCCGGTCGCTGTCGCGTCAACTATCGCTGGCGCGCTGCGCGTGAAGTTGCTGGGCGCGGGGCCGATTTTTCCCGTGCCGCCGCACGGCATGATGAGCGGAGAAATTTTGCTGCTCGCTTTAATCGTCGGAATTATCGCCGGACTGGGTTCGGGTTTGCTGACACAAATGGTTTATGCCGTCGAAGATTTTTTTGAAAAATTGCCGGTTCATTGGATGTGGTGGCCGGTGCTGGGCGCGGTGGTTGTAGGCGTCGGCGGCTATTTCGACCCGCGCGTGCTCGGCGTCGGTTACGATTTAATTCATCAATTGTTGCAGGGCAAAATGATTGGCGCGCTGGCGATTGGACTTTTAATCGGCAAAGCGCTGGTGTGGACGGTTGCGCTCGGTTCGGGAACTTCCGGCGGCGTGCTCGCGCCGTTATTGATTATCGGCGGCGCGCTCGGCGCAATTGAAACAAAATGGCTTCCCGCGGGCGACACCGGACTTTGGGCAATGGTGAGCATGGCTGCGATAATGGCCGGCACGATGCGCGCGCCGTTGACGGCGATGGTTTTCGCGCTGGAACTCACGCATGATTTGAATACGCTGCCCGCGTTGTTGGTCGGCTGCGTCGCGGCGCAGGCCGTCACGGTGCTGTTGCTCAAACGTTCGATTCTCACGGAAAAAATCGCGCGTCGCGGCCATCACATCATACGCGAATACAGCATTGACCATTTTGAATTGCTCCGCGTCGGCGAAGTGATGGAGAAAAATGCGCCGACCGTTCCGGCCGCGATGAAAATTTCTGAATTCATCCAATTGATTGCTTCTGGCGAATCGCCTTTGGCTCGGCGACAGGCCGCTTTGATTGTGGACGAGAAAAACGAGCTGGCCGGAATTATCACACGCGGCGATTTGATCCGCGCATTGGAAGAAAATCACGACGGCGAAATGACCGTGCTCGAAGCCGGCAAACGCGAGGTGCGGGTGACGCATCCTGACGAAATTTTGCACGACGCCATTTCCGACATGCTCCGAAATAAAATCGGACGAATGCCCGTCGTCAGCCGCGAGCATCCAAAAAAGATTCTCGGTTATCTGGGCCGCGCCGCAATTGTCGGCGCACGCCGGAAAAACCTTGAAGAAGAAACCATTCGCGCCCGCCGCTTTGCCGTCAGTTGAAAAAATGCTTGCCCGGCAACGGCAATCGGCGCAATTTGACGAAGCCAATCAACCAAAAAGAAATTTTATGGGACGCATTTACAACAACATCGTCGAAACCGTCGGGCGCACGCCGCTCGTCAAATTGAACAAAGTCACCGCTGGCCTTGATGCCACGATTCTCCTCAAGTGCGAATTTTTCAATCCGCTTTCCAGCGTCAAAGACCGCATCGGCATGGCGATGATTGAAGACGCCGAACGCCGCGGCATTTTGAAAAAGGACACTGTCATCATTGAACCGACCAGCGGCAACACCGGCATCGCGCTCGCGTTCGTCGCGGCGGCCAAAGGTTACAAATTGATTTTGACGATGCCCGAAACGATGTCACTCGAACGCCGCACATTGCTGGCCATGCTTGGCGCGAAACTCGTTTTGACTCCCGGCGCCGAAGGCATGAAAGGTGCGATTGCGCGCGCCGAACAACTCGTCAAGGAAACGCCCAACGCGTGGATGCCGCAGCAATTTGAAAATCAGGCGAACGTGGAGATCCATAAAAGGACGACGGCGGAAGAAATTTGGAACGACACCGACGGCAAGGTGGATATCGTCGTCGCGGGCGTCGGCACGGGCGGCACGATTACCGGCTGTGTCGAAGTCATCAAACCGCGCAAACCGTCGTTTCAGGCGATTGCGGTCGAGCCGAAGGATTCGCCGGTTATTTCACAGACGCTCGCCGGCCAGCCGTTGAAACCCGGGCCGCACAAGATTCAAGGATTGGGCGGCGGCTTCATTCCGAAAAATCTTCATTTGAAAGACGCGAACGGCCAGCCGCAAATTGTCGGTTGCGTGGAAGTCACAAATGACGATGCATTTGCAATGGCGCGTCGGCTCGCAAAAGAAGAAGGGATTCTCTGTGGCATTTCATCCGGCGCAAATGTCGTCGCTGCGATTGAAGTGGCAAAGCGCCCTGAAAATAAAGGCAAAGTGATCGTGACGATTGCGCCGTCCACCGGTGAACGTTATTTGAGCACGCCGCTCGCCGCCGAAGCGCGCGCGGAAGTGGGTGGGTAAAACTAAAAGCATGGAAAAAAGTGACACAAAAAGTTGGAAATGTGTTCGAGGTGTTTTAGCAATTCTTTTGGCATTCATAGCTGTTGCTGTTGTGTTTCCCAATACAGGGCATTTTGCAATTGATCCAACAACTCATAAAACGGCTTTCGAGAGAAATTTTAATGACACAGCCTTTATCTTTGCAGCACCGATAATTCCACTGATTTGTGTTTTTTTGGGGATGTTCCGTCATAGAAAGTTGCTTGAGCATGTGGGTTGGGCTTTGCTTGTGATTTTATTTGTCGTATGTCTGCGTTGTTAACTTTTTGAAAATAATTGTTGCGTTTGGGCGCGTTTATTCGTAGTTAAAGAGCAGTCGAAGGTTTTGTGTCCTGTTCAACAGGACGACTTCCCAAGTTCTCAATTCAAAATGGTTTCGGGATATTCCGGCCTTCGCGACACAAATTATGAGCAGTTCAGAAAACAACGGTGACAAGCCGAATTACGGTTCGGGCTATCTGGAGATTTCCGAAAAAGGCTTCGGCTTTTTGCGGACGGCGCAGAATCATTATCATCCCAAACCGACCGACATTTTTGTCACGCCGGACACGATTCGCCGCAATTTTTTGCGTGAAGGCAGTCACATTGAAGGGCCGACGCAACCGCCACATCGCGGCACCAGTCCGCAATTGAAAGCGGTTGAAAAAGTCAACGACATGACTTTCGAGGAATACACGAAAGCCGTCCGTTTTGAAAATCTCACAACGATTGATCCGATTGAAAAATTCAAACTGGAAACCTCGCCGGATTTGATTGAAACGCGCGTGATTGATCTGGTCACGCCCATCGGTAAAGGCACGCGCGGATTGATTGTCGCGCCGCCGCGCACGGGCAAGACGACGATTCTCAAGCAGATTTGCAACGCCGTGACGGCCAATCATCCCGAAGTCTATGCGCTGGTGCTGTTGATTGATGAACGTCCCGAAGAAGTCACGGATTTTCAACGCTCGGTGAAAGCCGAAGTCGTCGCGTCGTCGAACGACATGGATTTGGAAACGCACGTGCGCCTGTCGCGCTTCACGATTGAACGCTGCCGCCGCATGGTCGAATCCGGCAAGGACGTTTTCGTGCTGATGGATTCGCTCACGCGCATCGCTCGCGCCTACAATTCCGTTCACGGTGGTTCAGGTCGCACGATGACCGGCGGTGTGGACGCCCGCGCTTTGGAAATTCCGCGCAAAATGTTCGCTTCCGCGCGCAAGATTGAAAACGGCGGCTCGCTGACGATTCTCGCGACGGCACTCATCGAAACCGGTTCGCGTATGGACGAATTGATTTTTCAAGAATTCAAAGGCACGGGCAACATGGAGTTGGTTTTGGATCGCAAACTTTCCGACCGGCGATTGTTTCCGGCGATTGACATTCCGAAATCCGGCACGCGCAAGGAGGAAAAACTGTTTCCGCCCAAGCAGATTGAAGCCGTCCACAAATTGCGTCGCACGATGGTGGATTTGAATCCCATCGAAGCGATGGAAACGCTCACCGCCGCGCTCAAGAAGCACAAAACCAACGAAGAATTGCTGGCGAAGCTGGAAAAGGGTTCGTGAAGTGGGATTGTCAAAAATTAAAACAGAAGGCGGGCAAGGCGGCAAGCGCGGCCATTCAAACATGGCTCATTGGGAAACCACTGAAGAAATTAAAATTGCCGCAAGAAAACGGCGGCGTTTGAGTGCGCGGAAAATTATTCGACAAGCGGTTGAAGAGGGCGGTTGAGTGTTTTTCAACTTTGGATTTGCAAGTTGTTCTCGGCAAAAAAAATCCTGAAAGGATTTTAATCATTCAGCTCGGCGTTGACGCGATGCAATCGCGGCTACGCCGGGTGAACAAACAAAACGAACACAACTCTGAAAGAGTTGAATCCATTTTATAGCGACGCGATGCAACCCCGTTGGGGTTGCAATTTTTCAACAATGCCCCAGCGTAGTCGCTGCGCTCCAACGCTGGGCTGAATGATTTGAATCCCTTCGGGATTCGTTTGTTTTGTTCCGCAAATTTAAGGCGCGAAGAATAAAAATTTTCCCCTTCATTCGCGTCCGCCGCGCCGCTGGCTGCAAATCACCGACAGCATTTCGCAATTCATCGCAAACAAACTGCCGACATTTTTTAGCAATTCATCGGAAGCGCGCGCGGCTTGAAGTTTGATACAAAAATCATGCTGATTGTTCCGGCCAGTAACCGGAACAGGGAAGCATTGGAAAACAATCAAACTGTCGTGCTTATGAAAAGAACTTGGCTTAATCGCATCACTTTGGCTTTGACGCTTGCGTCGTCGGCCATTTTTTCCGCGAGCGTCACTCGCGCTCAAGACGAAGCCTCACTCAATAGCTTTTACACGCCGTCCTATCGCGGACAGGCTAACACGGAATCCGCGCTTTGGGATGACGCGTCGTCAAATACTGATCCCAGCACTCCCGCCGGATTCACCAATCCATATAACGCCCCGAACTACGCCTATTTTGCCGCTTCCGGCGGCAGTGCGCTGGCTAATGCTTCCGTCACACAAACGACAGACGGCGGCGGCAGCACGTTTATCATTCCTTACAATCCAGACGGGTCGGGCGACATTTACAGTTACGGCGCCGTCAACACATTTGTGTTGAGCTATTCCGGCGCATTCGCCGTTGGCAACGTGATTTTCCAAACTGAAACCACCGGCAGCACGCTGGATTTTTCCTCGGTGCAATTAACCTATACTCTCGCTGGTAACCCACAAACCTTATCGGCCACGCCCGACCTGCTGTATAATAACGTGGGTGACTCTGGATTTGGCGAAGGAGCTGATCAGGTTACAGCCTGGGGCTGGAATCTGCCGCTTGGCGACGATGTGACCAGTTTTTCAATCGCTTTCAACGGTGCTGGCACGAGCGTAGGTTTGGAAAGAACGATGCTGGATGTGGCGGGATTCAATTCCACTGTGCCTGTGCCCGAACCCAGTTCAATGGCGTTGGCTGGCGTTGGCGGCTTGGGACTTTTGTTGTTTGGCCGCCGTTTCCGCCGCCAATCCTGCTAAAAGTTTATGCGTTTTTTTTCGTGCATTCGTTTCGCCGTCTGCGCCCTGTTTTTGCAGGGCGCAGTTTTGGTTCACGCGCAGCCATTCAGCTTGCAATCCACGCCGCCAAACATCGCGCGCTGGATGTATCCGTTCAACACCAGACCGGCGAACCGCATCAACGCCAGCGCGTTCGCCGCGTTTGGGAACATTCCTGATTTTGACACGCGCGACGGTCAATATCTGCTTGGCTGGAATACTTCCAGCAACATTCCCGCCGGACAAGGCGCGAGAAATTATTTGATCAGTCGCGTGCGCGTGACGTTGACCATCAGCTCGGAAGGCGATCAATACGCCTACGACGACCAATTGCACGACTATCGCACTTACTTTCCGACGAACGATCCAAATTATTTGCCGAACACTAATGCGAGCAGCCCGATTGAACTTTACGGCGTCGGTTTTCGCGGCGGCTTCACCAATTCAGGCGGCGTTTATGTCCCTTACGCGACGACCAACTTTCAGCAAGGCACAACTTTTTTTGCCAGCCCAGCCGGCGGCGATTACACCAATCGCACCGCTTACGCCGCGTGCTTCGATACCAACGGAGTTTTAGTGGATGTCTCGGACAACGTCGGCGATGACGGAACGAATGAGCTTTCCAATCCATTTGAAGTCGCGCCGTTCGCCGTCGGTTACAATACCAATTTCACCGTCGGTCAACTCATGCCCACGGGCAGTCAAATCACGCTCGACTTAAATCTGAATGACCCGCTGATTTACAGTTATGTCCAGCAGGGATTGAACGAAGGCAATTTGAGTTTCATGGTCAGCTCGCTCGTGAACGCCGATTATCTTGGCGGCGGCTCGCCCAACTGGCCGGATTTCTTCACCATTTTTGACCAGTATATCAGCGCGAATGAATTTCCCTTACTCGACATCGAAGGCACGATCGTCCGTACAAATCTTGACAGCGACGCCGACGGTTTGCCGGACGATTGGGAGCAATTTTATTTCGGACAGCTTGGCGTTGGCGCGACCAACAGCTCTGCCAACGATGGCATCAGCAATCTGGCGAAATACATCGCCGGAACGAATCCGACAAATTCCGCGAATAATTTTCGCCTGCTGTCCGTTCAAAAAAATTCCAGCGTGACGGAACTTCATTTCAATTTCGCGCCGAGCCGTCAATACACAATTCAGTGGTCGGACGATTTACAGCATTGGCAAACCGTCACCAATCCATCGCTTTTGTATTTGTCCGACTGGCTCACCAAAACCGGAACGAATCAATTTTATCCCGCACCGGTTTATGCCGCGTGGCGTGACACTAATGCCGTTGGCTTGCAACGCTTTTATCGCGTCAGCGTGCAGTAAATCGCGCCGCAATTTACCGCCAACAATTAGCAATCCGGCGGAAGCGCGTTGGGGCTTTTTTTGCCAGCTTTATCGTGGTCATGTTGCAGGGTTTGTCAGAGTTTGATTTTTGCGTTCGCCGGTTCAAAGGGCGGAAAGGTTTTACGCTCATTGAATTGCTGGTGGTGATTGCCATCATCGCGATTCTGGCGGCGATGTTGCTGCCCGCGATGGCCGCAGCAAAAAACAAGGCGCACATGATTGAGGAGATGTCGGCGGGACGACAACTGATGATGGCCATGCATATGTATTCCAATGACTTTAATGACACCATCATGCCCGGCTATGACAACCACGCCGCAGCGACCGATAGCTGGAGAAATCCCGTGGGATCGCCGGAATGTTGGCGTTATCCGTGGCGACTCGCGCCTTATGTGTCCGGATCAATCGCCTTGCTTTATTCCGGCGTCAACCAGAATTATTTGAAACAATTGGCGGCGAACGATACCGACCCGAACCATTTCTTGTATGTTTATATCGTGAGCCTTTGCCCTTCGCTGGGCATGAACGGCTCTTTCGTCGGCGGCGACGTCGGCGAAGATGGAATGCCCGCCGATGTGAACGCGCAATGGGGAGCGGGAACGTCCATCGGCAAGATGACCGCCGCCCGTCATCCAAGCGAACTGATGGTTTTCATGTCGGCGCAAGGTTCGCCTTCGGGCATTGACCCTTCGCTGACAGCCAATGTCCAACAAGGCTGGTTTCGCGTCACGCCGCCTTATGTGCAAACACGACAGTGGGCGGCGAATTATTCTCCGTCACTTTCGCCTGACGAGTGGGGCAATGTCGCGCCGCGTTTCAACAATCACGCCGTCGCCGCGCTCTTGGACGGCCACGTCGAAGAATTTAACCTGCAACAAATGCAGGATATGCGCCATTGGTGCGACCGCGCCACGTCGGCGGATTGGAAATTAGGGCAGTCAAATTAACTATGAATTCATTGCGTCTGGTTCTTTTAACATCCATCACCGCCATTTTGCTCGAAGGGTGCGCGACCAAATCTCCCGAAAAAACCACGAAAAATGATTCCGATAATTCTACCGCGACGGCCATCGCGCCTTTGCCGGAAGGCATCACGAGTTTCGGCGCGGCGGTGAATGACGGCTGGCTTTACATTTTCGGCGGTTACACCGGCAAGCGCCACGATTATTCCATCGAAAAAGTTCGCGGCACATTTTACCGTCTGAATCTGGCCAATGACGGACAAGGCCAAACGTGGGAACCATTGCCGTCGAGTGAACCCGCGCAAGGCACGGCCATTGTCGCTTACGGAAATTACATTTATCGCGTCGGCGGCATGGCGGCAAAAAATCACGAAGGCGAGGAGCAGGATTTATTTTCGCAAAATTTATTTGAGCGTTACGACATCCAGAAAAAAATCTGGGAAAAACTCACGCCGCTGCCGGAAGCGCGCTCCTCGCACGACGCGATTGTCGTCGGCGACAAACTTTACGTCGGCGGCGGCTGGGATTTGAACGGCAACGATCCGCTGGGCAATGAAGGAGATTCCGGCAAATGGCAGGACACGTTGCTCGTCGCTGATTTAAGCGGTGAAAATCCGCAGTGGGAAAAAATTCCGCAACCGTTTAAACGTCGCGCCATTGCGATGGCCACCCTCGGCTCGAAAATTTATTTCATCGGCGGCATGGATGAAAACAACGACACCAGCCGCGCGGTGGATATTTACGACACGGTCAATCACGTCTGGAGCAAAGGCCCCGATTTGCCGAAAGCTGTCATGGATGGCTTTGGTTTTGCGGCGGTGAGCGTGGGCAATTCCATTTACGCCAGCGGCTTCAACGGCAAGTTGTTGCGGCTTTCCGCCGATGGTGACAATTGGGAAACGGTCGGCGAATTGAAACAGCCGCGCTTTTTCCATCGCCTAATTTTGTTGAACGACGGAAAACTGCTCGCCGTCGGCGGTGAATCCGCGAAAGGAAAACTCAATACCCTTGAATTATTGTCGCCTGCGCCCGCGCAAAATTAAATCAACACATTTATGAAAATCCGATTTATTATTTCACTCGCAACTCTTGCTTTGATTGCTTTCAGCGTTCACGCGCATTCCGTTTGGATTGAAGACACCAAAAATGGCAAATTGATTGTTCGTTTCGGCGAACTTGGCGACGAACTGGAAAAATCGCCCGGCTACCTCGATGAATTGAGCCAGCCGATTGCGTGGACGGAAGGCAAAACCAATTCCGTGCAATTGCTCAAGGTGAAAAAGAAATCGGACAATTTTGCCTTGTCGGGCGTGAAAGCCTCGCAAGCCGTTTTTGTGCAAACGGATTTTTCTGTGTTGAGCGCGCCGGGCAAACCCGGTCGCTGGCCGATTTTTTACGCGCGCTGGTATGTGGCGGGCAGTGGCGCGGCCAAGCCGATGCTCACCTTTGACCTCGTGCCGACGGGCGCGCTCGGCGAAATCAAAGTCTATTTCCACAACAAACCCTTGCCCGACGCGAAAGTCACCGTGACTACGCCGGATGGAAAAGATACGGATTTGACTTCGGATGCGGATGGCATCGTTCATTTTACTGCCGACAAGCCCGGACTTTATCTGGCCGTTTCGGTGCATCAACGCGACGCTCTTCCGGGATATTCGCGCGGAGTGCCTTATGATTTAATCAGCCATGATACCGCGCTCACGTGGCGGCAACCGTGATTGCAGAATCGCTTGAGGTCGCCGCCGCTATCCATAAACTGCGGCGATGAAAAATGATTCGTTGCATTCGCGCCCGCCGTTAGAGCGGATGTTGCGGATTCACCAGGCAATTCAATCGGGAAAATTTCCGAACGCTTCCACGCTTGCTTGTGAGATTGAAGTTGTCACGAAAACAATTCATCGCGACATCGAGTTCATGCGCGACCGGCTGAATTTGCCGATTGAATTCAGTCCCGCACGCAACGGCTATTTTTACAACGGCGAAGTCAGCGCATTTCCGACGATGCAAATCACCGAAGGCGAACTCTTCGCGCTCGTCGTCGCCGAAAAAGCGTTGCAGCAATATCGCGGCACGACGTTTGAAAAGCCGCTACTCTCGGCCATCAAAAAAATGGAGCAATCGCTGCCGGACACGATTTCGCTGAACCTCGCCGACATCGAGCAGACCATTTCTTTCCGCACGCGCGTCGAGCCGATTTTGGATTTGAACATTTTCGACGCGCTCGCCAAAGCCGTCGCGCGGCGCGAGCAACTGGAATTGAGTTATCGCAAGCCCGGCGCGAAAAATCCCGAAGCGCGCCTCGTTGACCCGTATCATCTGGCGAACGTGAACGGCGAGTGGTTTCTGTTTGCGTTCGACCACGCGCGCAAAGACATCCGCAAATTTGTTCCGGCGCGGATTTTGGAAATCAAACAAACTGGAAAAAGTTTCGAGCGTTCCAAAAAATTTTCGCTGGAAAAGGAATTGCGCGACAGTTTTGGCGTCCATTCCGGCGAAGGCGAATTTGACGTGGTGATTCAATTCAATGCGCGCGCGGCGGATTACATCCGCGAAAAGAAATGGCACGAGTCGCAGGAATTGCGAGAATTGAAAAACAGCGGCGTGGAATTGAAATTAAAATTATCGAGCCTCGTCGAGATTGAGCGCTGGATTTTAAGCTGGGGCGGCGACGCAAAGGTGTTGAGGCCACGCAAACTGGCCGAGGCTGTCAAAAATTCGGCAAAAAGAATCTTGCAAGCCGCTGATTAAATGATTTATTTGCTCAAATCTGTGAAAATGAAACGTTCGTTTTTTTGTCTGCTGTTCGCGCTGATTACTTGCGGTGTTGGTGCGCAAAATTATTCAATTGATTGGTATAAAATCTCCGGCGGTGGCGGCACGAGCAGCGGCGGCAATTATTCCGTCAGCGGCACGATTGGCCAGCATGATGCGGGCGGGCCGATGGCCGGCGGTAATTATTCTTTGACCGGCGGCTTTTGGAGTTTGATTTCCGTGGCGCAAACGCCCGGCGCGCCGATACTTTACATTTCGCATTCCAACAACACGGTGACGATTTATTGGCAGGCGGTTGACGGCTGGAATTTGCAGCAGAACAATAATCTATCCGCGTCGGCGAATTGGTCGGCTAGTAGCGGTGTGATAACTTCCAATGGCACAAATTATTTGAATTTCACCTCGCCGGCCGGGAATCTTTTTTTCCGGTTAAATCACCCGTAGTGGCAGCAATTGAAAATTGAATTTTCGGCGTATTAGGCTAGAATCATCGAATCGTGAAAACAGAGATTTTTTTTGTTGGGCTGGGCTTGTCGGCGGCGCTTCTTTTTTCGGAATCACTTCACGCGCAGGGCACGGCGTTCACATATCAAGGCCGGCTCAACGACGGCGGCAGTCCGGCCAATAACAGTTACAATTTGACCTTCACACTGTTCAACGCCAGTTCCGGCGGCAGCATCGTTGCCGGGCCGCTGACAAATTCCACCGTGCCGGTGGCCAATGGATTGTTCACAACCACCTTGGATTTTGGGAATGTTTTCAACGGCAATCCAATGTGGTTGGAAATCGGCGTGACGACCAATGGCGGCGTGAATTTCGTTGCGTTGAGTCCGCGCCAGCAATTGACGCCGGCGCCTTATGCCATCACAGCCAGTAACGTGACCGGCATTATTCCCAGCGGCAGTGTTTCGGGGACTTATGTAAGCCCCGTGACGTTCAATAATTCCGCCAATCAATTTTCCGGCAGCGGCGTGGGATTGACTGCTTTGAACGCTTCGCAATTGAGCGCAGGTACAGTGGCTGACGCGCGGCTTTCTGCCAACGTGGCGCTTTTGAGTGGTAATCAAACTTTTAACGGCGCGAACAATTTTACCAGCCCCGGAAATAATTTCACCGGCAGTTTCTTCGGCAACGGCCTTGTCGGTTGGGTGACGGTCGCGGGGACAACGGTTCAAGCCGCCTCCGACACCGGCTATCTGTTGACGAGTTTGCAAAATGTTAAAGTGACGTTGCCGGCATCGCCCCAAATCGGCGACATCGTTCGTATTTCCGGCGCGGGCGCGGGCGGCTGGCAGGTCGCGCAGAACGCAAATCAATCCATCCTTGGTAATTTTTCGAGTTTTGCCAAATCGTCATGGACGCTGGCCAATGCGTCCGCTGGCGCTTGGAGCGCCATCGCGTCGTCTGCCGATGGCAACAAGTGGGTCGCGGCTGTTTTCGGCGGCGGCATTTATATTTCAACGGATGCGGGTTTCACCTGGAACGCCAGCGGCGCCACCTCATCAAGCTGGCGGTCGGTCGCGTCATCCGCCGATGGCGGTAAACTGGTTGCCACGGTCACGGGCGGCAGTATTTATACCAATTCAGGCACGACTTGGAATGCATCCCTCGGTAGCGCGAATTGGTATTCCGTGGCTTCCAGCGCGGACGGCAGCAAACTGGTGGCGGTGATCAGCAACAGCACCAGCGGCGGGATTTATACTTCCAGCAATTCCGGCGGAACATGGTCGCAAACCGTCACCACGGCCAGAAATTGGGTTGCGGTCGCGTCTTCCGCCGACGGCGGCAAACTGGCGGCGGCGGTTTTCGGCAATGGCATTTACACTTCCGCGAACTGGTCGCAGGAAACCAGCGCGGGAAACCGGAATTGGACCTGCATCGCATCCTCTGCCGACGGCACAAGGTTGGTCGCCGCGGTCAGCGGCGGCATTATTTATTCCTCAAGTGATTCCGGCACGACTTGGACAACTAACAATGTGCCGGTGGCGAATTGGACTTCTGTTGCGTCTTCCGCCGACGGCAGCAAATTGGCCGCCGTGGCGAACGGCGGGCACATTTACATTTCGGATAATTGGGGCGCGACGTGGACGCAACAGACCAATACACTCGCCGCGAATTGGGCTTCCGTTGCCGCGTCGGCAGATGGCAGCAAGTTTGCGGCGGCCATCAGCAGCACCGTGAACGGTAGCATTTATCTCTCGCAGGCTTCCTCACAAACCGCGACCACCACGGGGACAAACGGCTATGTCACCGGGGCGCAAGGTTCGGCAGTCGAACTTCAATACATCGGCAACAATCAATTCATGCCTGTCAGTTCGGCGGGAACAATTTGGGGACATTGATTTTTTGAATTAAACGGGGGGCGTGGAATTGAAATTAAAACTATCGTCCTTCGTGGGAATTGAACGCTGGATTTTAAGCTAGGGTGGGAATGCGATTGCAATCAAGCTGAAGCAATTGGTTGAAGCGGTCAAAGAATCTGCGAAGAAATTGTTGCAGGTGTGAACCTAAAGAATTTAGAAATCCGCTTTCGGCTCACCTGAACTTGAAATTCTTCTAAATGCACCATCTCCTCGCATGTAATAATCAATTAGATATGTTCTCTTGCCGTCCTTGCTCGTGCGAAAGGCTATCTGGTCATCACTGTCCACCGACTTGAAAAGATTAGGCGCAACCTGAACATAACGCATCGGGTTATCTCGGTTTTGCCAATATTTTACCTCAATACCTTTAATGTCCTCAACATATCTGATGTTCACATAGTCTTGTTCGGATAATTTAACACCGCGAGAGAGCGTTCGGTCGAGCACGTATGTCCCTGCTAAAGATTTAACATCAGCCATTTTCGCATTAGTCGCGACTGAAAGCTGCGCAGGTTTGGCAATTGCTGTAGTAGCCACGTTGTTGGAAAGAATATTCAAAATGTCCGTCAGTCCAAAAACGGGCGATTCCGACAGATTTTGGGCGACGAAAACTCCGATTCCACGCTCCAAGGAAATGCCCAACTCGCTTCGGAAGCCGTAAATGCCACCGGGATGGAACAGACATGGCTCCTTCTGGCGGGGATACGACTCGTAATCAAAACCGCAGGTCAATTGAAAACCTAGACG
Source organism: Verrucomicrobiia bacterium (assembly GCA_035546095.1). GTDB lineage: Bacteria > Verrucomicrobiota > Verrucomicrobiia > Limisphaerales > UBA11358 > UBA11358. The sequence goes on from DASZXB010000041.1 coordinate 14,331, forward strand.
CGCATCATCAGCATATTGAGGTTGCTGCATCAGCGCCGTCGTTTGCGGCTTTAAGAATCCTTTGCAATTGGAGAGATGACAAATCATCAAACGCGCCATGTCATTGCCGGTCGTGAGCACTCCGATGGGAGGTTCGATGCTGATGTAAAAGAAAGGAATCGGCTTATAGTCCGTGTCTCTATAAGAATAGGCCACAGCAAGATTGGTTCGTTGTTTTTCGGGTAGAGCCATTGTATACCAAGTATGATTCATACCCAACGGTCGCATGACTCTTTGCGTGACGGCATTCTCGTAGTTTGTCTTGGACGCAAGCTCAACCACATAACCCGCCAGCGCTATCCCATGGTCCGTGTATAAAACGGACTCTTCTGGCGCTTGCCAACGCAGAGGTAAACATTTTTTCAGGTAGGATTCCAAAGACAGCACCTGTCCTGCGTTGGTTGATCCTGTTACGTTGGGAATCCATAGGTCTCGAATACCGGCAGTATGGGTAAGCAAGTCCTTCATGGTAATTGGCCCCAACACTTGATTATCCAATTCCAAACCAGCCGCCGCGAGGCGCGGTCGCACATCTTCGTTCACGTCAACAAGCCCCTCGTCCACCAACCGCATGACGGCCATCGCATTAAATACTTTGGAAACAGAAGCAATGCGGAAAAGTGTTTTATCGGGATCAACAGGCGTTCGCTGTTCGAGATTTGCAAATCCATAACCCTTGCTGAAAATAACCCGGTCGCCTTTGACAATCGTGACCACCGCGCCCGGCACATGCGCCTCCCGCATGCGATTGGTGACGATGCCATCAACAAATTTTTCCAAGGCGCTTTCATTGCTTAACAAATCCTCGCGCTTTGGTTCACCGGCTGGTAGCAGGCTTGTGAAGGCAATGAGAAGGATAATAGCTGCCGCAATGTGAGTGTGTTGATAGCTTTTCATCAAAGATAAGACACCGATGGACGTTTATTTGTATAAAAGAAAACAAAAATCGAAAAATAACTTTCCTTCGTAACTAAAAATTCAAAGTTTAAAATTCTTCGATTGCGACAGAAATTTTTTTGGATTTTCGAAGACGACCTTTTCAATCACCTTTGTCAGATGCCCGCGCCGTTTCATTTCCAGCGCGGTTTTCGGCACGGCGAGCGGGTCGCTGACGCCCCAATCGCAGGCGGAGTTCAGCCAGAGCCGTTCGCTGCCGTAAGTTTCCAAAATGTCAATCGCGCGCGCGGACGTGCATTTCGTTTCGGGATACAACGTCATGCCCGCCCACATCCCGCAATCCAAAACCATTTCCACTGTGTGCTCCTCGACGTGGTCAATGATGACGCGCTCCGGCGAAATGCGCCGGTCATTTTTCAAAACGTCGAGAATCAGCCGCGTGCCTTTCAGTTTATCTTCCAGATGCGGCGTGTGGATGAGAATGAGTTGATTGAATTTCGCCGCGAGTTCCACTTGCAATTCCAAAACGCGCAATTCGTTTTTGGAATTTTTGTTCAAGCCGATTTCGCCGATGCCGAGAACATTTTTACATCCGAGAAATTGCGGCACGAGCGCGACGACTTCCGCCGCGAGTTTCACGTCTTCGGCTTCTTTGGGATTGATGCAGAGCCAGCAAAAATGTTTCAGGCCGAATTTCGCCGCGCGTTTCGGCTCGTGCTCGGTGAGCTGGGAAAAATAATCGAAAAATCCGGCGGGCGAACTGCGGTCGAAGCCCGCCCAAAACGCGGGTTCGCACACGGCCGCGCAACCGGCGAGCGCCATGCGCTCGTAATCATCCGTCGTGCGGCTGACCATGTGGGCGTGCGGTTCGATGTAGCGCATGATTTTTTAGAAATGGAAAATCAATTGGTGAAAATTCGTGTAATTCGTGTCTAAGATCCGTGTTTCATCTGTATCAAGTTAGTAAAGCCCTTGAATTGACAAGAGTTTGCTTGACGAGGAAACAGCCGCTGTCAGCGGAAACGTCAGTAAATAGTGAACTGAAATATAATTCGTCACTACTGGCGAAAATTCGCTGAAACATGAAAGCGAAATATAAACTGTTCCGTCGTCAAGGCGTATTCTACACGGAAGACACAGCTACCGGCAAACAAAAGAGCCTGCGGACCCACGACGAAACCGCAGTGACGCAATTGTTAAACGCGCTGAACGAGGCGCCGGCAACCGACGTTAAATCCTGCACCTGGCCAAAGCATATTTGACCGTCAGCGATCCCACCTTTGCCCAGCGCATCTGGCCAGACGTGATGAGCTACTGACGTACGGCAAAGACAGCTGCCGTGAGCGTTACAAAACTGCGTTTCAATCGCCGGTGTTGGATGAGTTGTGAAAAAAAAGAAATTACTGGAAACCACCGCCAACGATTGCAATCTCATGCTCAAACGGTTGTCTGTTTTCAAAATATTGGCGGTTTACCAGTAAATAGGCTTGTGTTAATCGTTATTTTCTTCCTTTTTTCAATTTTCAAGTTAACAGTCTTGCCGCTATATTCCACATGACAATGTCTGCCATTTTTTGATTGGACGGTTGCGGTGAGTAATCGTCCATTTTTCCAAGTCATGTCCACGACAAACCCGTCGCGCGCGCACAAACCGGAAACACTTCCGTTTTTCCAATCGTCCGGCAACGCGGGCAGCAAATGAATCACGCCGTCCTGACTTTGCAGCAGCATTTCGCCGATGGCTGCCGTCGCGCCGAAATTCGCGTCAATCTGAAACGGCGGGCACGCGTCGAACAGATTCGGATAAACCCCGCCGCCGCCGTCATAGCGCACGTCCATTTCCGTCACGGGATTCAACGCCTTTTGCAGCAATGTCCACGCGTGATTGCCGTCGCCGAGCCGCGCCCACAACGCCGCTTTGTAAGCGAGCGACCAGCCAACGCCGTCGTCGCCACGAACTTCCAACGACTTGCGCGCCGCGTTCGCGAGATTTGTCGTCGTCGCCGAAATTTCGTCGCCCGGATACAAACCCCACAAATGCGAGACGTGGCGATGATGAATCTCCGGCTCTTTGTATTCCTGCAACCATTCTAGAATGCGACCGTCCGCGCCGATTTGCGTCGGCGCAAGGCGTGCGCGTTTTTCCGCCAGTTCATTCCGAAAATGTTCGTCCACGCCGAGAATTTTTGACGACTCGATGCACGCGGTGAAAAGGTAACGCACGAGTTGTTGCGACATTGTCGGCCCCAGACAAATCGCCGCCTGCCAGCCATCGGCCGTTTCAAAATGATTTTCCGGCGAATTCGCGGGCGCGACAACGAGCCAGTGATGCGCCGGTTCTTCAATCAACAGGTGCGCGAAAAATTCCGCCGAGCCTTTCATGATCGGATACGCCCAACGCAAAAAATTTTCGTCGCGCGTGAACAGGAAATGGTCGTAGAGATGCTGGCACAGCCACGCCGAGCCGCACGTGGACGCGCCCCACGACGCGGATTCGCCGGGCGACGTGAAACCCCACGGATTCGTGATGACGTGCGCCACCCAGCCCGGCGCGTCGTAATAATCGCGCGCTGTTTGCGCGCCCGGTTTTTGCAGCGACGCGATGAGCGCGAACAACGGCTGTGTCAAATCCGACAGATTGCAAACTTCCGCCGGCCAGTAATTCATCTGCACGTTCACGTCCAGATGCCAGTCGCCGTTCCACGGCGTGTGGATTTCTTCCGCCCAGATGCCCTGCAAATTTGCGGGCAATCCGCCCGGTCGCGACGACGAAATCAGCAGGTAACGGCCAAAATTAAAATACAGCGCGGCCAGATTCGGATCGCCGCCATTTTCTTTTGCCCACAAAATTTGTTTCGGCGTCGGCAAATTAGCGGCGTCCGCATTGGCTGGTTCGAGGTGCAGCGCAACGCGGTTGAAATAATTTTGATAATCCGCGACGTGGGCTTTGAACAATTTTTTGAAAGGAATTTTCGCCGCGCGATTCAAATCATTCAGCGAAGCGGCTTGTTCATCTTTCGTTTGGCGTCCGGCAAAACCTTGATAATCCGTCGCGGCGGAAATCAACAAAATCACTTCATCCGCGCCGCGCACGCTCAAAACATTTCCGTTCGTGAAAACGTTTCCGCCGCGATTCAAAACGCGGACGCGCGCCGCGTATTTCACGCCTTTGCCGTCCGTGCCGTTGTCCAACTGGCCGGTCATCAGCAAACTGTTTTCGCCATCGGCGACCGTTTGAAATCGTTCTGGCCGGTCAAGTGTCGCGGCGAAGGAAATTTGTCCGGCTTTGTCTGCGCGCAAACGCAGAGCCATGATTTCATCCGGTTTGCTGACGAACATTTCGCGGGAGAATCTCACGCCGCCGCGCTTGTAATTCAGCATCGTCACGGCGTTGTTCAAATTCAATTCACGCCGGTAATTTTCGACGGGCAAACTTGTGTCGCCGGAGAATCTCAGATGCAAATTGCCGAGCACTTGATAACAGCCGTATTGCGCGCCGCCGGAGCCGGGACCTTTGCAAGTAAAATTCGCGTTCACGAGCGCTTCGGCTTCGACGTTTTTTCCTTCGAGCAAGAGTTTTTGAATTTCCGGCAAAACTTTGTAAGCGTCGGGGCGGTCGGCGTCTTGCGGCGAACCTGACCAGACGGAACTTTCATTCAGCACAATCCGTTCGTCGTCCACGCCGCCGAACAGCATCGCTCCCAGACGCCCGTTGCCGAGCGGCGATGATTCGGTGAAATTTTTTGCGGGCGCGTCGAACCAAAGAATCGTTTCGGGATTGAACTTTTTTTCACCGGCAAACAGAGGCAAGGCGATTGCGAGGGTAAAGACGCAAAGGCAAAACGAAAGACTGCGCCTTGATTGGGAGTGCGCGGACATGTCCGCCCTTTCCCACTGGCCGACATGTCGGCCAGTGGGAAAGCGGCGACATGTCGCCGCACTCCAAACTGCCCGCCCGCCAATATCCAATTCTTTGGTCGCCATAAATCATTTGTCCAACCGCAAAATGAAACCGCCGCGCGGCGGCATTTCATGCCGCCAATTTTTTGCCGTCGGCACGGCGGAAACGGTGACTTGCATCAAGGCATCCGTTCCTTCGGAAACCAGCAGCCGACGCGAAAAAGCGCGGTAGGCGGACAAATCCAATTCCACCGGCAAAGGCTGATCCGTTCCGTTCAGTCCGGCGATGAACCAGCTTTGGCCGCGACGCTTGGCAAAAATCACATCGCGACCGGGATCGCCCGCGAGGCATTTGACTTCGTCCCAGCGCGCGGGTGTGTCGCGAAAAATTTGACGGGCTTCCGGCGGCAGCGACGCAAAAAATTCCGGCTGGTCCGCGTAGTGAATGAGGCCGGATTTCAAAACGATGGCGGTGGCCAGTTCATGCGCGGCGGTGGTCGTGCGGCGAAATTTTTTGGGCGAACAGGCGACGGGCGTCGAATCCATCGGGCCGACGGCGTTGCGCGTGAAGGGCAAAACGGTGTTCAGTTCCGCCGCTTTTTCCGTGTAGCGCGGTTCGTAGAAATAACTTTCCGTGCCCAACACCGCTTCCGCCGTCAAAAAATTCGGCCACGTGCGCTGCCAGCCGCGCGGAATGGTGCAGCCGTGCAGGTTGACGACGAGCTTCCGCGCGGCAGCGTCGGCGAACAAGCCTTGCATGGCGGTGATGGCTTCCTGCCGGTCGGAACACCAGAAATCCACCTTCACGCCACGCACGCCGGCGGCGGCCACTTCATCCAATTTTTTTGCGCGGTTCGTCGCGTCGTAAAAATCCGCCGCGAAATTCCACGCGAGCGGCAAAACGCCTTTTGATTTCGCGTAGTTCGCGATGGGCTTCAATCCCGGATTCCACCAGCCCGCGTCGAACAGCGTGTATTCCCAGCCCATTTTCGCGGCGAAATCGGTGAATTCATCGAATAATTTTTCCGTCGCCGGACCGTCGGGATAAGACCACCACGCCCACGACGCGCGTCCGGGTTTAATCCAAGACGTGTCGGCAATTTTCGACGGCGCGGACAAATCCGTGATGAGCGTGGACGTCGCGATGTCGCCCGCCGATTGGCCGATGACAATCACGCGCCACGGCAAATTCCACGGCAACGTCCAGCGCGGTTCGGGACTAAATTTGTTTGTGTAACCGCGCGTCGTTTCGTCGGCGAGCGGGAACGCGATTTGATAAATCCCGTTCGCGCAATTTGGTTTTAGGTGACATGCGCAATACGATTCGTCCGTGCCCGCTTCCGTCAATAAAATCCAAGCGTCCGCGTCGTGGATTTTGAACAGCGCGGGAAACGCCCAGCCAACGGCTTTGGCGCGCGAGTCCGGCGGCGGATCGCCGGGCGAAACGGCAAAATAAAAATCTTCATAAGCGGGCGTGTAAGGCCCGGCGGCGTGATACGGCTGCATCCAGCCGCGCGCGTTTGGCGGAATCGTGAAACTGCTCGCTTCGGATTCAACGATGCGAATGGCGTCGGATTTTTCAGGGAAGATGTAACGGAACGCCACGCCTTCGTCGCTCGCGGCCAATTCGATTTCCAGCGAGGAATTTTTTCCGTTGCGAAAAACCAGCGTGCGATGATTCACGATATGATTCACACGCGGCTGCGCGCCGTCGAACAATTCGTATTTCTCACGATGCTTTTCAATTTTGCCCGCTCGGTCGAAAATCAGGCCGCTTTCAAAATTCTGGTCATCGCGCCGCAAACCGAGCGACGATTTTTCAATCACGATTTTATCCGCGCGAAAAACTTCGTAACTCAATTTTCCGTCGGCCAGCGAAACGGAAATTTCATTTTGTTTGTCTGGTGAAAAGAGCTGCCACGAATTTTCGGCGGCGAAAATTTTGCCGGTGAGAAAAATCAGCGCAGCCATCGGCAGAAACCGCCGCAAAACAATCCATTTATTTTTCAAAAACATGATGATTTAAGAGTACAGTTCAATCACGCTCGCTTCAGTCGCGTGTGAGCACGAAGGCAAGATGCCGTCGCGCATCAGTTCTGCGCCGGTGAACGTTTTATTTTCCTGCGCCAACGGCGCGCGACCGGGCGCGGGATTCAATTCGTGAACGGTATAATTTTTCGCGGGGTCAAGTCCCTGCGGACGCACCGGAACATTTTCGCCGTCTTTCAGTTGAAACGCGAACACGACGGCGCGCGTTTTGTCCGGCGAAATATAATTAATTGCGCCGCGAAAAGTTTCGTGCGGGTCTTCGAGCCGATACAAATCGCCGAACGAAACGACGTCGCGGATTTTTTTGTAAGCGGCAATCGCGCCCGCGCAAATCGCCTTGTCCGGCGCGGACAATTTCGTCAAATCCAAATCCATGCCGAAGCGCGCGCTCATCGCCACACTGCACGCGAAATGCAGCGGACGATTGCCCCAATGCGTGACGTGACTCGCCATCGCCATCACGGGAAAAAAGTAGGAATAATCCCATTGCATCAGCACGCGAATCGTCGGGTCGGTGTTATCGCTCGGCCAAAATTCCTGAAAGTATTTCAACGCGCCGTAATCCGCACGCCCGCCGCCGCCGGAACACAACATCAATTCCGTGTCGGGAAACGTTTTGGCCGTTTTATCCATGAGCGCGTAAAGCGCGTTCACGTAATCAATCCACAAATGCGACTGCTGGTCGGGCGCGAGATAACTTGAACCCGGCTGCGTGAGATAACGGTTGCAATCCCATTTCGCATAAGTGATGTCCGGCACGCTCAAAATGTTGCTGATGACGTTCCACTCGAATTGTTGCACTTCCGGTCGCGTCAAATCGAGCACGAGTTGGTGGCGTTGCAATTCCAGTTCGCGTTTCGGCTGGCGAATCACCCAATCGGGATGCGCGTGAAACAATTCGCTGTTCGGATTCACCATTTCCGGCTCCATCCAAATGCCGAAGCGCAGGCCGCGCTGGACCGCTGCCGCCGCGAGCGGCGCGAGGCCGTCGGGCAAACGCTTTTTGTTCGGCTGCCAATCGCCCAGACCGGCGCGGTCGTTCACGCGCGGAAATGCGTTGCCAAACCAGCCGTCGTCCAACAGAAACAATTCCGTGCCGATTTCCTTGGCCGGGTCGTAAAGCCCGACGATGCGATTGAAATCAAAATTGAATCCGGTCGCCTCCCAATTATTCAATAAAACCGCGCGTGTTTTGTGCCCGTCGCGAATCCCAAAATCCCGCGCCCAGCGATGAAATTTCCGGCTCATGTCGCCGAGACCATTCGCGCTCCAAACCCAAATCATGCGCGGCGTGGTAAAAATTTCGTCCGGTTTCAAATGATACTCCGACGCGAACGGATTGATGCCGCACAGCGCGCGCACGTTTTCGTTGTTGTCGTCAAACGCAAATTGAAAACTGCCCGACCACGCGAGTGAACCCGCCAAAACTGTGCCGTTCGTTTCCGTCGCCGTTCCGTTCAGCGCGAGAATGAAATTCGGATTTTGAAACTGGCTCGCGCGCACGCCGATTTTGGAATCTAAAATTTTTGTGCCCGGCGTGATTTTTTCGGTGATGGGAGAAATCATTTCCTTTGCCCAATCGCCAAAGAAATGCGTGAGCCAAACATTGGTCGTCAGCAACAGCGAACTCGAAGCAAACCGTTCCAAAATCACTGGCGCGGATTCCTGATGCCGGATTTCTTCCCATTGCTCAATCAAATCCTCGTCGCGATGCGCGCGAAAGAAAATCGTGACCGCCAACGGATACGCCGGGTCGCGCAATTCAATTTTAGTCAGCGTGACGTCCGGCGATTCATTTGTCTGCGTGACGTTTTCAAATCGCAAATCCGTCGAAGTATTTCCGTCCGCGTGGACGACTTGCAACGCTGGTTCCCAAATGTAACCGTTGCCCGCTTGCGGATAAAATTCCTGCGCACGCTTCAATTTTCCCTGCGCCACTTCCGCGCCAATCGGCCATTGATAAAGGCGGGCATCGTCGCCGGTTTGAAAATGCAGCGCGAAACTTTTCGTCTGCACGCTGATTTTCTCGGCGGCCAGCAGCGAAAAATTCAGGAAAACAAATCCCGTCACCAAGACCCGATAAATGTAGCGATGTAACTTCATAAAATTTAAGCAATCTCCAACTGCAACTGCCAATTCACCAAACCACCGGCAGCGACTTTGCCGCAGCGGTCTTGTTTAGCCGCCGTTGCCAGCGCGTCCACGCGGGCGTTGGTCGGCTCGATGGCAAAGTGATGATGCCCGTGCCAGCCGCCGCGCGTCAGCCACAAGCCGAGCGCGTTGTTTTCCGTCGCGTCCCAGACGAATTTTAATTCGTCGCCCGTTTGCGAATTTTTGATGGCCGCCCGGCCTTCGTGAAGCGGTGCGGCAAAAATTTTTGCGAATTTATTTTCGGGAACGGCGGAAGTAATCGCGTCCACCCAATCCGCGCCGTTCAACAACGCGCGCGTGGACGCCGGTAATTCCAATTCGTCGCCCGGCTGCAACCGCAACAACGGATGGAACGACCAGACAAATTTTTCTTCGGTCGCGCCGAAATTGGTCAATTCGTAACCGAAGCGAATTTCGTTTTCCTGCAATTCAATCGTGCGCTCCAGTTCGAGCGGCGAAACTTCCAGCAGGACGCGTGTTTTCAAAACGCCATTTTCCCAAGCCGCAGCGTCCGCGCTCCACGCCGCGTTCCAAACTTCGCCGTGATCGGGCAATTCGCGGCCTTGCCACAAACACGGCGCAATCGTCGGCAAACATTCATCAATGCCGGCCAGCGGACTGCGCGAAAATTCGTCGCCACTGCGATTGCAGAATAATTTCAATCCGCCCGCCGGATGCCACAGCCATTCGCGCCGTGTCCGCAAATTTTTCAGTGAAACAATTTTTGCGCCAAGTTCGGGCACAACCGCCAATTCGACGAATTGATTTCGCAACACATAAAGCTCGAAACCTTGTTCACGCCGGATTTCAAAAGTGTTGGCCGTTGCAATCATGATTTCAATTCCCGCAAAAAATCCGCCGCCAGCGCGTGATTCGGGTCGCGGCGCAAAACGGTTTGCAAAAGTTTTTTTGCGACGGCCTTTTTGCCAAGACCCAGTTGCGCCTGCGCCTGCAAAAATAACGCCGTCGTTTCCTGCCGAAATTGCAAATCATCATCGAACAGCAACATCGTCGGCAGCGACGTGGCGAAATAATCAATTTTGGCTTTCGTCTTTTGCAACTTTTTCGCGTAAGCCAGCAAATCGCGGAACAATTTTTTCGCCTTCGCGCGCTGGCCGAGTTTTTCCCATGACAACGCGGAGAAATAGGTCATTCCCGAAAAGGCGCGCACGCTCATTTCCTGAAAATCGCCTTTGAAATTCGCGGCAGTCAGCCAGTGTTCGCGCGCCGATTTTTTATCGCCTAGCCAATCCAGCGCGTAACCGAGCCAGAAATGAATGTCACTCTGATTTGCCAGCAAATGTTTCGTCTCGCCCAAATTGCGCGGCGAAGTCAGCGCATTCCTAAAATGCGTAGCCGCCGACGTCAGAAGGCTCTGATTTATTTCCGATTTCCGATTTCCGATTTCCGATTTTTCAGTTTGAGCCTCGTTACCTCGGCTGCTACCAAATTTTTGAAGCGCAGCGCGACCCAGCGCCAGTTGCGCGCGGACGTGCTGGCCAAGCGCACCGCCTTCGCCGCCTTCCCACGGCTGGAATTTGCGTTCGGCCAATATTTTTACAGCCCTTTCCGGTTGTCCAGTTTGATTGTAAAGCGCGCACAGTTCGACGCTTAAATCATCGCGTCGTGAAACGAGGTCTAGGAATTTTTCCAATTCGCGCAGTCGTTTTTCCGGTTTTTCGCCGAGCCGTTTCCAAAGCTGGTCGTGCTCATAAAGCAAACGCGCGTCATTTGGATTGGCGCGAAACGCTTTTTCGTAAGCGGCTTTTGCCTGCGCCGGTTTTTGAAAAATGTTAAAATAGCCGATGCCGAGATTGCGCCAGACGGTGGAAAATTTGGCGTCGAGCTTCGCGGATTTTTCCCAGAGCGCAATCGCTTCTGCGTGACGGCGGCGGTCGTAAAACAAATTGCCGAGATAATACGGCGCCCGGGCGTCGCGCGGATTGACGCGCATCGCGGATTCCAAAATGGCGATTTCTTCGAGGCGCGACGGGAAACAATAATCCGGCGATTGCGCGGCGGCTTGATGATAAAATTCCCGCGCAGATTTTTCGTCGCCGATTTTTTCGTGCAGCCAGCCGAGCGTGTAATCCCTGATTGGCGATGCGCCAAAACTTTGGTCGGGCAAATCGCGCGAAATGGCGTTCGCATTTTTCAAAATTTGAATCGCCTCGACAAACAATCCGGCGCGGGCGTAATCATGAGCGATGTCCAACTGCGTCTGCAAATCACAATTCAATTTTTCGCCGTTGAGATGACGCGACCAAAAATCGAGCGAATCCAATTTCAACGTTTCGCGCAACAGTTCGTCCGCTTCATCGGGGCAATCCAATTTTCGCAGGGCGATGACTTTCAAATTTCGCGCGCGCAAATTGTCCGTGTCGAAACGCAGCGAGCGATTCAAATGTTCCAACGCGGCTGGCCAATTTTTTTGGACACAATCAATTTCCGCCAGCGCATGAAAACTCGCCGCACACCAAGCCTGATTCCACGTCGCTTTGTAAAATGAATCATAAGCTTCATCGTCGCGACCGAGATAACGCAGACAAATTCCCAAATTGTAATACGCTTCGCCGTCATACGGATTTCCGTTGCGACGCGTGAGGCGTTCAATGGCTCTGCGGAAAAACTTTTCGGCTTCGACAAATTCGCCGCGTTTGAGATGCCACAAGCCGAGCGCATTGTTGCAGCGCGAATCAAGCGGATCGCGCCGCAACGCTTCGCGCCAGTAAATCACCGGCGAGCGCGTGGCGTGGCGATATTGTTCCAGATGCAAGCCAGTGATGAACAATTCGTCGGCGCTGGAAATTTTTTCCGGCGCGGGCGGTTCGGTCGCGGGCGGCGGAACTTCGCCTTTCACGCGCGGTTTGGGTTGATAGGAAATCAGTTTGCGTCCGTCTGCGCCGCTAACCATGACTTGCAAATCGTTTTCCGCAAGGTTCTTCGGCAATTTGATTTTTTCGACGAACGGAGTTGCGGGCGACAGGTCGTAGTTGAATTGCGCGACGGTTTTTTCTTTTGCGGTGATGGCGATTAGCGAGCGCGGCTGATTGCCGGTGACCGCGACGCCGAGTTGCAGTTCGCTATTCGCCAAGCGTAGGCTCAACGCGGCATCGAGATTCGCGTGCCGGGCTGCGCCGATTTTTTGAATCGGATACCAAAATTGACTCCACGTTTTGGTTTCACCGGGTTGAAGAAAACTGAAATCAGGCTGGTTGTCCGTGTAAACACCGGCCATGATTTCAATATACGGCGCAAATTCGCCACGCACATCGGCGTCGGTCAGATTGCGATCCCAAGCGTAGCCGAATTCGTGATTGCCCCATGTCCATTGTTTTTTGCCGGGCGAAATGTGGTGGTTGGCGACGTGAACGATTCCGGCTTGCGCGAAATAATCGTAGGCGCCGAAAAAATCTTCCTTGCTACCCATGCACATGTAGGACGTCGGCACGGGAATGTTGGCGTAAAACGACAAGTCGTTCGGCGAGTAATTTGGAATTTCCGATTTCCGATTTCCGATTTCCGATTTTGAAGAGCAATGCGGCGGGACGAATTGCGATGGAACTTCATTCGGTGGAACGCCTTTGCGTCCGCGCTCGCCGTAGTTGACGCCGTAGTAAAATCCTTGCGCGAGCGGATACTCGCTCATCGAGCGACGCGCGTGGTCGGCGACGTAATAAACATCCGGCGGGAAAAAACTTTGATAGGCTTCATGCACGCGCGTGGCGACGTTCGCCCACCACAAAAAGGTTTGCACGAACGGCGTGCGATTGTAGGCGCGGACTTTGAGTTCCAAAAAACTTTTGCCGGGATGCAGACAGACGCCGTGCATTCCTTTCATGCGGCACATCGGGTCGTGGTCGCTGCACCAAATCGTTTTGCTGCCGTCGGCGTGTTCCTCGATTTCAAAATCCACCGGCAAAAACGTCGCGGGGCGATGATGCTGCGGCCAGTTGAATTCGATGCCGCCGGAAATCCACGGCCCGGCGAGGCCGACGAGCGCGGGCTTGATGACGGGCTGATGGTAAATCACATCGTAGCCGTTCGTCTTGTCCTGCAACAAGTGGATGTGTCCGCCGATTTCAGGCAAGACCATCGCGCGAATGAATTCGTTCTCAATCCAAATCGCCTTCCATTTCCGGTCAACGGGTTTTTCGGAGATGCGATCGGTGAACGGAAGCGGATAGACTTTGCCGCTGCTGCCTTGATAGACGCGCTTTTCGAGGAACATCGGATTTTTGTCCGGCGGCGCGGGCAGGTAAGTGGGAATCACCAATTCTTCCACGCGCACTTCGACGGCGGATTTCAATGCGCCGTTTTGCGGATGCAAAAAATTTTCCGGCGCTTTTGCGCTTTCGTTCAACTCCAAAATGTCTGTTCGGTTCATCGTCAAAAAATTATTTCACCAGTTCGCGTTCGATTTGTTCGAGTGATTTGCCTTTGGTTTCGGGCAATTTGAAAAAGACAAAAATAAATCCGGCGGCGCAGATGGCGGCATAGAGCCAGAACGTGCCCGCCGAGTCGAGCTTCGCGTTCAAAATCGGGAACGTGTAAGTCAAAATGAAACACGCAATCCACAGCGACGAAACGGCGACGGCCATCGCCGCGCCGCGAATACGATTCGGGAAAATTTCGCTAATCACCACCCACGTCACCGGCGCGAGCGACATCGCGTAAGAACCGATGGCCGCGAGCACGAGCAGCAACATCGGCAAGCCTTTCACGGCGTCGTGATAACAAAAGCCGAGAACGAGATAGATGATGGTTAGCGCCGCCGAGCCGAACAGCATCAGCGGTCGCCGTCCGCCGCGATCCACGATGCCGAGCGCGACGAGTGTGAAAACCAAATTTACCGAACCCGTCCACGCGATGTTTTTCAGGACGGTTGAAATGTCGTAACCGGCGGCGCGGAAAATTTCTTCGGCGTAGTTGAAAATGACGTTGATGCCGCACCATTGTTGAAAGACGGCGAGCACGACGCCGAGCGTCATCACTTTGAACATTTTGCGGTCGAGCAAATCGGAAAAACGCACGCGCTGAATTTCTTCGCTCGCCAGCGTGGACTGAATTTCTTCCGTCGCGGCGTTCGCGTAATTTTCGCCGCCGATTTTGGCGAGGATTTTTCGGGCGAAATCGGATTTGCCATTTTTCGCCAGCCAGCGCGGGCTTTCGGGCACGCACAACATACCGAGAAAAAATAAAATCGCAGGCGCGGCGGTGAGGCCGAACATCCAGCGCCAGCCTTGCTGGCCGAACCATGAATTGCGGATGAAGTCGTCCGTCGCGCCTTGCGGCAAATGACGGACGAGCGACCAGTTGATGATTTGCGCGAGCAAAATGCCAATGACGACGGTGAGTTGATTGATGGCGACAAGTTTCCCGCGCATCTGCGCGGGCGCGACTTCGGCGATATACATCGGCGAAAGGTTGGAAGCGAGGCCGATGGCCACGCCGCCGCAAATCCGCCACGCGATGAAAATATCGAAGTTGCCCGCGAGCGCGTTGCCGAGCGAGGTCACGGCAAATAGCAGCGCGGAAATAATCAGCAATTTTTTGCGACCGAATTTGTCGCTCAACGCGCCCGCGCATAACGCGCCAATCAAACAGCCAATAAGCGCGCAACTGTTCGCCCAGCCGATTTGCGCTTCGCTGGTCAGTTCAAAGTAGCGTTGAAAAAACGGTTTCGCACCACCGATGACGACCCAATCCCAGCCGAACAATAATCCGCCCATCGCGGCAACGATGGAAATGAGCCAGACGTAGCCGAGGCGGTAATCGGCCTTGAGTTGAGAGATTTCAGTTTGTGTCGCCGCAATCATGTTTATATGCGAATAATTTTAAGTATTTTGCTTGGAATCGCCTTCAGATTACTGAAAGACAATGGCTGCCGGAATGGACATTTTAACAAAGCGCATGGATAATTAGCTGGTATTTTCAGTCAAAATCGCAAGCCCGGCCTTGAAAACCATGGGCACAAATCGGTTGCGTTTCATAACATAAACTTTAACAACGCCTTCAAATCTTGACCAAATTATCGTTTAATCCGTTTTCATTTGCGTAGCTGGCAATCCCTAAGTCCAAGTGGCCGAGGCGAATTTAATTATTTTTAGCATTGAAGCGTGTAGTCTCCAATGAGTTTTTAAGGAAGAAAGTTAACTTTTTTTGTCAACTCGGTTTGCC
The DNA here is from genome assembly GCA_035546095.1 of Verrucomicrobiia bacterium. Taxonomy (GTDB): domain Bacteria; phylum Verrucomicrobiota; class Verrucomicrobiia; order Limisphaerales; family UBA11358; genus UBA11358. The sequence goes on from DASZXB010000041.1 coordinate 29,547, forward strand.
CGGATTTTTAAACCAAATAACGGCGGCGGTGCTCGGAAGGCGAGTGATCATGCATTTTGCTGAAGGCGCGGGAAAAATAGAATTGATCCGAGAAACCGAGGTGGTCGCTGATTTTCTTGATTGACCAGTCAGTGGAATTAAGCAGTTCAACCGCCCGATGCATGCGCAGGTGGTTCAAATAATTCAAGGGCGCATAACCGGTGACGCGCCGGAACAACGTGGTGTAGTGCGAACGCGATAAATTAGCCAACACCGCAAGCGTGGCCACCGTCAACGGCTCGCGCAAATGGCTTTTCATGAATTCGATGCTTTGGTTAATCCGTTCGCGAGCGCTGGTTTCACCCTGCCAGAATTCTTCCTTATGGCGCAAAATCAATCCCATCAAATGCGCGAGTGAATGCGCAGAATAAATCAAATGCGTCAGTGTAAAACCATGTTGTAATCCTTCCAGCAAATCTTCGAATAGCGAGAACAATTGAACGTCTCCGCCGAGCGATACGACTGGTTTCCCGTTCGTGACGCCAAGTTGTTCCAAATAGAACGGCACATTTGAGCCGACGGCGTGAAACCAGTGAATTGTCCAGGGCGATTTTTTAGCCGCGCCATAGACATGTGGCACGCCGACGTTTATGACCAACAATTGGTTTTTATTGATTTCATGACGTTGTTCGGCGATTTCGCACCAGCCATGACCTTCGGCACAATAAATAAAAATTGTTTCAGGACAGCCGCTTTTTCGCACGCACGTATGGCCTCTGGCTTTTGGATAAAAACCGGCATCGGTGGGCAACAGATGTTTAAGCAGCGGATACTGCAAAGCGGTGTCCAGAACCGGACGCGGCACGACCACTAAACGTTGCCCGGCAAATCCTTCGTGTTTCTCATGCCATTTCATATAACGCGGTAGTTCAAAAACAGGAATTGTCCGAGGTTGTGACTTGATTATTACAAGTCGCTCAAGATCGGCGCAATCATTTGTGAGACTTGAAACCCGTTTTAAATATGGAATGATGTAACCGAAACGGTGAAGAAATTTGTCAAATCATTCAAACGTCCGCGAGTAGCCCTGCTTGTCGAATCATCGCGCGCTTATGGGCGCGGCATTCTTTCAGGAATCGCCAAGTTTGTTCGGGAGCACGATTCCTGGTCCATTTTTTTTCAGGATTTAAATCTTTGCGACGACACGCCAGCTTGGCTTAAAAATTGGCAGGGTGAAGGAATTATTTCGCGCCTTGAAAACAATGATGTTGTCAGTGTGATTAAACGGTTGAAGGTGCCGGCAGTTTATCTGCGGCGTGTTAGCGCCAATTCAAAAATGCCTTGTATTCTTACCGACAATGCAGCGGTTTCGCGTCTTTGTTTTGAGCATTTGAAGGAGCGCGGTTTTCGCCATTTCGCTTTCTGCGGCTTCAACGGTGCCGATTACTCGGACGAACGCAGGGACGGCTTCATCGAATTGGTGAAGCAGGCGGGCTTGCGTTGTCATGTTTATACCGATGGCCGCGAACCGAACAAGGCGGATACCGCCCAATATGAAGGTTTGGGGTTGAAAGACGGCGGATTAGTCGCTGATTGGATAAAAAAATTGCCCAAACCAATTGGCGTGATGGCTTGCAATGATATGCGCGGCCAGCAGGTACTTGATGCCTGTCGCGCAATTGGCGTTGCATCACCTGAAGAAATTGCGGTTATTGGCGCGGACAACGATGAAGTCATTTGCAATTTATCAGACCCGCCACTTTCCAGCGTTATCCCGGATACGGAGCGAATTGGCTACGAAGCTGCCATATTGCTGTCGCAAATGATGACTGGCAGAAAAAAACCATCACCGGAAATTTTCATCGAGCCAAAGGGCATTGCCACACGCCGTTCCACCGAAGTCTTGGCAATGGAAGACCGGCAAATCATCGCCGCCGCTCGCTTCATTCGGGAACATGCCTGCGAAGGCATTGACGTCAACGACGTGTTGCGAGCCGTGCCCATGTCTCGAAGCACGCTTGATCGCCGTTTTATAAAAATCCTGGGACGCTCGCCCAAAAATGAAATTTTACGTATCCGCCTAAACCGGGTGAAACAATTGTTGGCGGAAACAGATTTCCCTTTGTCACTCATTGCGGAAAAAGTTGGATTTGAGCACGTTGAGCATTTGAGCCGGATTTTCAAGAACCGGGTTGGAAACACACCGTCAGTTTTTCGTTCACATGCATTGCTAAAGGATGCAGCGGATCGTTTGCCTATAAATATAGAAAATCGCCGGGCGTAAGAAATAATAGTTCAAAACGCTTCCACAGTCCCCTAATCATCCTGACGAAAAAAGTTAATTCTTTTCCCTAAAAGCTCATTGGAAGCCTTTAGAATGCGTGATAAGAAAGGATACACCTTTTGTCGGCCACATAGCCTGTTGTCGGCAGAAGTTTAAGTAAATCAAAACTTAAAATGAACAAACGACAAAGCTCATCGACAGTTTTAAAGCACTTCAAGCCAATAAAAATGTCATCGTGTTATAGCTTATTTTCCAAAGTTTCTCACCACCCAAAACGGTTAAATATCCATGTGGTTCGGTGAATTGTCTATTCCTGAATCTAACGGATTATGAGAAACCTATAACATAACCAATCATCACAAATGTCACCAGCAGCCATTTATTAAACTTAAATTTTCTTCTCCATCTAAATTCATTCCACCTAATCCAAATATCCTAAATATGAAAACGCAGAGTTCAATCCTTTCCACTAATCACAAGATTTTTTTCATTGTCAGTTTGTTGACGATGGCAACGGTTATTTCCAGAGCCGATTATCAGAGCACAATACTTGGAGACAATCCATTGGCATATTATGCACTCAATCCTGCCGCTGACGGAACCAGTGTTGCTCCTGATTTGACGGGAAACGGCAACGACGGTCTTGCTGTAAATATCGCTGCTGCTACCGGACCATCTTCATACATTCCTAATGCAGCAAACTTTAACGGTCAGACAGCAGCCATTGACTTGAGCCAGGGCAGCAATCCTGATTTATTGAATTTTTTAGGCCCTATTACATTGGAAGTTTGGGCACAGCCATCCAGCACCTCATTGTTTGGCGATGTCGTGGCTAAAGGTTATGATTCTCAATCCTATGCCGAGATTGTTATACGGGTGAATGGTCCATACGGGGCCAATTATTATGGAAGTTCAGGTAGCGTGGGAGTAAATGGAGGAACTCAATCCACAAACTGGACCTACATAGTTTTGTCCAGCGATGGAACTAATTGTAGTCTCTATGAAAATGGGATATTGGTCGCGCAAAGTCCGGACACATCGGGCTCAACCACGAATTTTCCTGCCGACAACGATGATTGGCTTATTGGAAATGGTAGCAGTTCTGGAAACGGCAGACTATTCAACGGCAATATCAGTGAGGTGGCCATTTATCAACACGGCTTAACTGCGGCTCAAGTATTGAACCACTACTTTGTCGGCTTGGTCGGTATTCCAGCGGCGAGTGCGCGGCCCATCATTAATGTCCAGCCACAATCACAGCCCAGCTATGTAGGCGGCATGGTGACGTTTAGCGTCACCGCAGTTAGCGCGTTGCCGATGACGAACCAATGGTATTTTGGCAGCACTCCATTGCTTGGTCAGACGAACGCAACACTTACATTGAGCAATTTGCAGTTGACCGATGCTGGAAATTACAGTGTTGTCATCGGCAATGCCAACGGAACAACGAACAGCGTTGTGGCCGTATTGACCGTTTCCACACCCCGCAATCTGGAGTGGAGCGCGAATGAGAATAATGGAGCTTGGGATAACTCAACACCTAATTGGATCAATTTGGCGAACAGCCAACCGACAGCCTTTAATTCCGGCGATGCAGTGCTATTTGACGATACACCCGGAGTTCCCACCACGGTTGCGGTGAGCAATACGGTATTTTCGAGCGTGGTAAACGTAAATGCCAGCATCAATAGCTACACGTTGAATGGTCCGAGCAACATTGGTGGATACGGTTCATTTATTAAAAATGGCTCCAGCACGTTGAATATTTTTACTCCATCAGGTTTTGCCGGAACGGTTGCCATCAACGGTGGAACAGTTTATGCCGGAAACAATTGTTTCGGCGCGGTTTCGTCAATAACGATTTCCAACAATGCAACCATGGACTTGGGCGGCGGACAGTTCAACAATTTCACGCCGATTTCCGTTGCTGGAAATGGTTCAAGCGGTCAGGGAGCGCTAATTAATTCATATGCCAATTATCCTAGTGAATCCGTGAACATCACCATGACCGGCGACACTACTTTTGCCGGCAGCGCGCGCTGGGATTTGAACACTGGCTCGCAAATTAATGGCATGCACAACCTGACTGTTGACTGGTCTGGCGCTGGTGGCTATGGCCAGTGGAACGGGGTAAGCATTGGAGCTAACGTCCCGCAAATCACCGTGACTAACGCAAGCACCTTGGGGTTGACATCCATGGACAGCAGCTGTCAGAATCCCGCTACTCTCTTTAATATCAGCACCAATGGTCAACTGGTTTTATATTCCGGCGGCTTTAACGGCAGTGTCAATCTTTACAACGGCGCAAACATGATTGTCTATTCAGGGAATGTTAACCTGGCGGGCAGCATCCTGCATATTTATAGCGGCGCGACGATGTATCTTTACGCCCAAGGAATTGCCATGACGGGCAACAATCTCATTTTTGAAGATGGGGCTTCGCTGCAAACCTACTATAACAGCGGGAACAATCCGATCAATAACCAAGTGACGTTCAATGGTGTGGCGCATTTGGTTCTGGGCGACCATAGTGAAAGTTTCAATAACGTCATGAGCGGCGCGGGTGGTTTTGTTCTGGATTATTATAATAATTCTGCGGTGCTTTCGGCCTCCAACACCTATAGTGGTCCCACAATCATCGGCGATGGTCCGCAGGTGGCGCTGACCGGTAATGGCTCCATTTCACAGAGCTCGTTGATATTCTTTGGCGGCAGTAATCCGAATTCGACTCATATTGATTTGAGCGGCCGTTCCGATCAGACTCTCACACTTGCCAGCGGACAAACATTAGGCGGTGTGGGTGCCATTAACGGCAGCTTGGTTGTCTCCTCTGGCGCAACCATTTCGCCGGCAGGAACCAATACTACCATTGGAATCACAACCGGATCAAATCCAGTAGGCACTTTGGCGGCGGCAAATAATGTAACGCTCAACGGAACAACCGTCATCAAATTAGGTTCTGGCACCAATGACATAATTCAAGCTGGCGGAAATATTACATATGGCGGCACGTTGAATTTAGTCAACATCAGCGGCACTTCGTTGGCAGCGGGTAACAGCTTTCAAATCTTCAACGCTGCAAACCGCCTTGGATCGTTTGCAAGCATCTCGCCAACAACGCCGGGATCAGGCCTGGCTTGGGATACCAATCAACTTAGCAGCGGTATCGTCAATGTTGTTGCTTCAAGCTCTAAACCCGTCGTGAATAATATTCAGATTGTAAATAATAGTTTGATATTGTCTGGTTCTGGCGGCACGGCCAATGGCGCTTTCTCCGTAGTGACCTCGACCAATTTGGCAACGCCGCTGACCAATTGGATTTCGGTACTCACAACCAATTTTGATTCCAGCGGAAACTTCAATGTGACTAACTCAATCACGCCGGGTGTGTCGCAACAGTTCTACAGCATTAAACAATAACGTGTTCATGAAATTGGGAATGATTGAACAAATGTGTTAAAAATTAACATAGAGAAACGAATACGACTTGGCCGCTGGCTTGAGTAATCCGCCGGCGGCTGGATTGTCACAATAAACAGACATGCGAAGAAGTTTTATAAAATTTAGTTTGCAATCAAATAAAGCGTTCACGCTGATAGAATTATTGGTTGTTATTGCCATCATCGCCATCCTGGCGGCGATGTTGTTGCCCGCCTTGGCCAGCGCAAAGTTAAAAGCGCAACAAACCAAATGTATTAACAACTTGAAGCAACTGACATTGGCCGCACAAATGTATTATGATGACAATAATACATTTATTGGCCCGATAACCGGAAATCCTTCTACCAGTCACGGTGATTGGATGGGAACAATGCTCGCCTATTACGGTAGTGCGACCAATCTTATTTTTTGTCCAGTTGCACCCGATAAAGGCAATCCGAGTGGTTCAGACCTTGCCGGAACAAGTGATTCTGCCTGGCATTGGACTGATAACGCTCCCCCTTACTACGCTGGTAGTTATGGGATTAATAAGAATCTAGCGGATAATAGACTGGATCCCACCAATCCTGATCCTAATTATTTTATAAAAGAGGCGGCTATTAGCCATCCATCTTCTACGCCAGTTTTTTGTGATTGCGCTTGGATCAATTTTTACCCTCTAATAAGTGATACTCCACCGGAGAATTTATACAACCCAATGTCTGCTGCGCCAAACGCTGGTCTCGCACGAATATGCGTAGCTCGACATGGTGGCAAACCGGCGAGTGCTGCGCCGCAAAAGGTTAAATTTGGAACGACGTCTTTGCCCGGGAGCATTATAGTCGGGTTCTACGATGGACATGCTGAAATGGTAAAATTACCAAATCTTTGGAGCTATTATTGGAGTCTGACTTGGACACCTACAAATATGCCGCCAGTGCTGTGACATGAGGCTCCAAAATCGTGCTTTTATTGGAATCCTGTTTGCGTCTGTTTTATTTCAGTCCAGCAAAGGCGCTCCATCTTTTCAGCAAAACGGCAGCCTTTTGGTCATGTCAAATGGCAATGTGCGGCTGGAATATAATTTAACTGCCGGCACGACGGATTTTTATTGGAATAACTCAAAAAAAATCTCCGCGTTTTACAGCGGCATCGGATTTAACACCGGTTACGTCAAAGGCATCAATTACAGCAGTTGGAGTTATGCCATCGTTAGCAGCAATCAAGTTGTTGTCACCGCGACTGGCAACGGTTTGCCAACGATGAGACAGTATTTCACGCTCGACCAGACAGACAATTTTTTGGTTCGCGTGGACGCGGTGGGAAATAACGTCAGCGCCAACTGGATGGGGCCGGTCGTGGTGGATAACAGTTCTGGCGGTGTGAATCTTGGTGTGACCAACGACAATCGCGCGCTTTATGTGCCGTTCGACAATGACGGTTTTGTTTCCTACAACGCCATGCCGATGAACAGTTCCAGCACCAGCTATGAAGTCGGCGCATTTTATGACAATACCACACGCAACGGATTAGTAGTCGGTTCCGTAACCCACGATGTTTGGAAAAGTGGCGTTTATTTTTATGGCGCGAACAATAAACTGAATCAAATGAATGTATTCGGCGGCGCAACTTCACCGTGGGACACGACGCCACACGGCTACGTTTCGGGAAATATAATTTCCTCCCCAACAATGTTTGTCGGTTTTGGAAATGATTGGCGCAATGTCATGTTGAATTACGCGGTGGAAAACACAAATTTTACCCCGCGATTGACTTGGACGAACGCCGTGCCGTTTGGCTGGAACAGTTGGGGCGTCATTCAACAGAACATCACGTATCAAGATGCCGTTGCCGTATCCGATTTTTTTGCTTCGAGTTTGCAGAACAATAATTTTAACAGCGGCGGCACTGTTTACATTAATTTGGATTCTTACTGGAGTAATTTGGGAGACGTGGGCAACGACTTCCAGTTGATCAGCTTTGTGAACCACTGCCACGCTCATGGACAAAAAGCTGGCATTTATTTTGGACCGTTCGTCTATTGGGGAACAGCGGAACAAGGTTCAAATTCGTTGATGACCGGCAGCGCCACCTATCATTGGAGTGATGCTTATCTAAAAACCTCTAGCGGAAATGTGCAGACGGTTGATGACGCCATCGCTTTGGATCCGACGCATCCCGGTACCAAGCAGTTGATTGATCATTATATCAACGCATTCACCCATTGGGGATTTGATTATGTTAAGCTGGATTTTCTTTCTCACGGCGCATTGGAAGGCGTGCATTATGACACGAATGTGACTACGGGCATTCAGGCTTACAATCAAGGAATGCAATATATTTTGAACAAGATCAATGGCCAGATGTTTATCAGCGAATCCATCGCGCCATTGTTTCCCTATCAATATGGCCACAGCCGCCGGATTGCTTGTGATGCACAAACTTCTCTTATCAGCAATACTCAATACACCATGAACTCGGTGACTTATGGCTGGTGGTTGGACAATTTATATCAATTCAACGATCCGGATATTTTGGTTTTCAACGGATACGGCGCGACGACCAATGAAAATCAGAGCCGCCTGATTTGTGGAGCGGTCACCGGTCTGATGCTGGATGGTGATGATCTAACAACTTCAAACGGGCAGCAAGCGGCACAAAGTTGTTTGACCAATGCGGCCATCAACAAGGTCGCGCGTGTGGGCCAAACTTTCACACCGGTTGAAAACAATACCGGCACCGATGCAGCCAGTCTCTTTGTCCGACAAAATGGTTCCAACTGGTATTTGGCCGTTTTCAATTATGGTTCCAGCGCCGCTATAATAACCGTGGACTTGAATCGCACAGGCCTGCCAACGGGAAATTATGTCGCCGCCAATCTCTGGGATGGAACGACGACAAATGTTTCCAATTCAATAAATGTGTCTTTGAATTCTAAACAGGCCAAGCTATTTCAACTTGCCTCGCGCGCCTCACGTTCGGTTATTACCAATATAAGCGCAGCGGATAATAATTTAATCCTGAATGGCACAAATGGTCCGGCCAATGGTATTTATTATTTGTTGGCCTCAACGAATTTGACCGCCGCATCGACTAATTGGATTCCATTGACGACTAATCAATTTGACGGCGACGGCAGTTTTAACATCACAAATCCTGTTTCCTCCGCCGCGCAACAGCAATTTTACCTCATTCAACAACTCTAATTGCGGGCAATTTTCAAAAATCACACACAGTAAATCTTTATGGTTAAACAATTTTTGTTTTTGGCGTTTTTAGTCCGGTCAGTTCTCTCAATTAGCGCGCAGCCATCAACTTATTCCACGTCGGCGCACGAATCTATTGAGTGGTGCGACATCTGGATTTCACACGCGAACGAAACCAATCTGCCGCGTGTGCTGCTCATTGGCGATTCCATCACGCGCGCCTATTATCCCGAAGTGGAAAAAAATCTCGCCGGCAAAGCCTATGTCGGACGGCTCACCAGTTCCGCTTTCATTTCCGACCCGGCCTTGCTCATGCAGATTAAAATGGTCTTAAGCCAATATAAATTCGACGTGATTCATTTCAACAACGGAATGCATGGCTGGACGCACAGCGAAAGGGAATATGCCGCCGCGTTTCCCGGTTTTCTAAAAACCATCCAAGAATACGCGCCGCACGCAAAATTGGTTTGGGGAAACACGACACCGTTGAAAATTTCGCCGAACCTGCCGCCGGACAATCAGACCGAAGCGACTGACGAGCGCATCGCCGCACGCAATGCCATCGCGTTGAAATTTGTGCTGGCGGCGGGAATTTCTGTGGACGATTTGAATTCGCCGATGCGTGGACATCCCGAATTTCACGCGGACAACGTTCACTTCAACGGGCAAGGTATTGAGATTCAAGCCGCGCAAGTCGCCGCGCAGATTGAAAAACAGTTGAACCCTTAAGTGGAGAAATGATTCGATTTCCTCATTTCTCTTCCAAAGACGAACCGGCCACGCCGGACATTCCGACGTGTTGCAGATGCGTTTGGCCGGCCGAAAATGGATTTTGCCGGAGTTATGATAACTTGCATTGGCGACCATTATTTTTCAGTACAATCAACGCCTGATTTTCCAGCGGACGGCACATCAGTCAGCGTTTGCGCCAAAATTGGAAAGTTCAGAAAAACCAAAATCGTTGCCAGTCCGAAAACGGATGATGGATTCGACTTCATTCGTTGTTTTGATTAAGGCTCTTCGACCACTGGATTAGTCAGCGCGCCGATTTTTTCGATTTCAATCGTCACGCTATCGCCGGGTTTCAACCAGCGCGGCGGTTTTTGCGCCATGCCGACGCCGTGCGGCGTGCCGGTCAAAATCACCGTGCCGGGCAGCAACGTCGTGCTGCCGCTCAAAAATTCAATCAACGCCGGCACGTCAAAAATCATATCGTTCGTGTTCCAATCCTGCATAATTTCACAGTTCAAAATCGTTTTGATTTTCAGTGCGTTCGGATTCGGGATTTCATCGCGCGTGACCAAAACCGGACCGAGCGGATTGAACGTGTCGAAACTTTTGCCGCGACTCCATTGGCCGCCACCACGTTTGATTTGCCAGTCACGCGCGCTCACGTCGTTGGCGCAAGTGTAGCCGAGCACAAAGTCCAAAGCGTTTTGCCGCGAAGCATTTTTGCATTTGCGACCAATGACGATGGCCAGTTCACATTCGTAATCCACTTCATCGCTACGCAAATGCGTCGGGATTTGAATCGCGTCGCCCGGATTTTGCAGCGTGTTGATCCCTTTGAAAAAAACGATCGGTGTTTCGGGAGTTTTCGCGCCGGTTTCCGCCGCATGTTTGCGATAATTCAAACCGATGCAAATAATCGAACTTGGCTGAACCGGCGCGAGCAATTTTTTCACCTCAACTTTTTCGGTTGTGATTTTTGGCGAATCAAAAATGTCACCGGAAATTTTCAGCGCCGAACCATTTGCCTGCTGCGCGGCGTGAGCGGTATTTCCTTTGCTGTCGAGACAACGAATGATTTTCATAAATTATTTTCCCGCGCTCCAACCGCCATTAATCATTATCGCCGCAACTGCAAATGCAACTGTGATTGGAAAGGAAACCGAAGGAACAAGAATCAAACAAAAGCGCAATTCGCTTGTTGGTCGTTTTTCAATCGGAACTCTTGGTCGGCTTCTTCCAAACATAAAATTATTTATTTTGGGAACGCACCAACCGCGCCTTTGCCTGCGGCTTTTTCAATCGGCTTCGTCGTCGGGTCGCTGAATTTGAGCAGGACGTTTTTGGCTTTTTGTTTTTTGCGGCTGGTTAATTCGCCCAGCGCGCCGCGAAAATTTGTCAGACGAAAATCGTCTTTGCCATCCGCACGTTCAACACGGTCAAGAAACGCGGCGAGTTCGATAAGCTTGTGCCGCGCGTCGAGAAAATAAAGGTCGAGAACTTGCTGTTTCGTCATATCCGTTGGACGAATATAAAGCGGAATCGTTCAGTCGCAAAGGCAAAGCGTCGTTCAATGATAAACGACGCGGTAAAACCGGTTCGCCCCGGTCGGGTCGGTCATGGATTGCAACGCGTCATTGCCGCCAACCGGATTTCTGAAGTTCAACCAGTTGAGGTCGGTGAACGTGTTTTTATATTGGAGTTGGTAGGAAAAACGGGATTCGGTAGGAAACGAGATATTGATGCCGGTTCCACTGGTGTTTGCAATGATGGCGAAATTCGGGTAGGGCCAAAGATAATTCGCGGTCGCGGTGGTGACGCCGGTATTGAGCGTGTTGCCGATGCCGTTGATGATGTGTGTCATTTCACTGCCACTTTGGCCGGTGATATAAACATTGATCATGTCGTGCATATTGACCTGTTGCGAATTGGTCGGAGTCTCGATGGCGTTAAAACATTTGGTGGTTGAACTGGTGAACACGCCATAAATTCCAACGCCATAGGACTGGTGGCTGGTGACGGAATCAGCGACTTTGTAGGAAGCATAACCATTGACACCGTCGTGCGACCATGCGGCTTGAGACGGAGCGTCGTAAGGCAATTCGGATTGATAAAAATAAACGCGCCCCCAATTGCCGTTCCATAAAGTCTGGTATTGTTCGTGATGTTCAACAAAAAGTCCGTAGATAGTCACGTTGTCGCCATTGACAATCAAACCGTTGTTGCTTGGATTCGTCGTCCATCCCACGGTTCCGGAATTGCCGTGGTCGGCGCGCCACAGCCAGAAATTATCGCCGATGACGCCATTTGCGTTGATGGTGACACAACTGGTCGCTTTTGCCGCGAATACACCGCCGACGCGGGCGCAAATGTCGTATAAACAAATCGGGTCCGCCGAGTGATTTGCCGAGCCGGTCGTTGTTCCAACTTGCAACAAGGTCGGTGACGTGACCGTGCCGGCGTCAAAAAGAATTCCCGCAACCTTCACGCCATCCACGTCGGAAATTAACATGGAAGGAAATCCATTGGCCGGAATCAGCGTCGGATAACCCAATCCCAGAATGACCGTGTCTGGCCGGGTTACGAGAATGCTATTGGTCAGATTATAGACGCCGGGAGTCAAAATCAGATTCAAACCCGAATCAAGCGCGGCGTTGATGCTTCCCGCGTTGTCCACTCCCGACTGTGCGATGTAAAACTGGCTGATAGGAATTGAAACTCCGGGCGTCTGGCCGTTGTTCCAGGTGACTCCGGAAATTCCATTCGTTGAAAGCGCGGGAACTCTGACGTTGTAATTGCCGTCGCCGTCAACGCAGAGGTAGGGTTTTTCAGCAATGTAAGGCGTGTTGGTGACGACCGTGTATTTGGAGCCGGGCCATGTTCCCGAAGGTGGATTGGAAACGCCGACGAACACCATGTTCCAATTTTGTCCCGACCAACTTCCCCAAACATCGTTGCGGGAAAGCCATTGTTGTTGCGTAATGGAACTGACCGTGGCATCCACCTTGGAATCCGCGAGAAAACCGCCGCTCGAATAAGCGCCACTGACGGTATCGGCCAGATTCAAATTGCCCTTTACGTGCATCCG
>DASZXB010000042.1:0-21663 GCA_035546095.1 Verrucomicrobiia bacterium
ATCCCGTGAGCGTTCCTTTGCGGCTGAAAAAATTCTCAATCGTCCCGATGGCGCGATTCACCAAATCTTTGGTCGTCAACACGCTGCTTTGCGCACGCGATTCGGAAATCCGCAACACATCCCGCTCGACTTCATCCAGCAACGCATCCACTTCGCCTTCATAATCATAAACGCGTCCGACCACTTCCGTGCAAGTGGCGATCATCTTCCGCAGCAAAAATTTTTCGCGCACGATATCGAGGTAATACGAAAGATTTGCCGCGCTCGGCACGGCGTCCTGTAATTGCGCCAGATAAGCGATGCCGCCGATTTGCTCCAAGAGTTGTTTGTTTTTGAGCCGCTGTTGCAAAGTGATGACGTCAACCGCTTCGCGCGCGTCGAACATCGCGGCTAACGCCTCGTAAATTGTCTGATGCCGTAAATCGTAAAAAGCTTCGCGTCCGTCGTCTTTTAATTTCTCAATGCACTCGCCCATACACTCGTTCGGCGAAAGCAGAACACAACCGAGCACGCCCTGCTCGGCCTCCAAACTGTGAGGCGGCAATCTATCAATGGTGGCCGCACCGCCAGGTGCTTTGCGGCGGCGCGTCTTTTTCAAATCTGCTGACGCGCCAGCGACATCGGAAACGGAATCAATCACAGGCACAGCATGAATCCCAACACGCGTAAAGAACAGAAATTACTTTTAGAAATTTTCCGCAGCCTATTCCCAAAGTTATTCTCTTTTCAACTTCGAGTTCTGAATTTTATTTTTGAGTTAATGTTAAAATGAATTTAGAATTGGAATCGAAATTTTGTGAATCGTAAGCCGTCTTTGCTCATTATTTTTCTGTCGGTCTTCATTGACCTGATTGGTTTCGGCATCGTCCTGCCGCTGCTGCCCGGTTACGCTCAGGATTTCGGCGCGAACGGATTTGAAATCGGTGGCATCATCGCCTCGTTTTCGCTCATGCAATTTCTCTTCGCGCCCGCGTGGGGTAGATTGTCTGATCGCATTGGCCGCCGTCCCGTCATGCTCATCAGCAATCTCGGCGCAGCCGGTTCTTATGCGCTGTTTGCGATTGCCTCCGGCTCGAACGGCAAAATCGGACTGCTCGGGATTCTCGTTTCAAGAATTTTTGCCGGCATCTGCGGCGCAAACCTTTCCGTCGCGTCCGCCTATATCGCCGACATTTCGCCGCCGGAAAAACGCTCCGCGCGCATGGGCTTAATTGGCATGGCGTTTGGTCTCGGATTTATTTTCGGCCCGTCAATTGGACAATTCGCATTGAGCGGATTTCAACTCGGCGGTTTCACTTTTCACGGAATTCACGTTCCGCTCATTTTTCATTTTGCAGGATTCGGCAGACAAGGTCCCGGTTGGGTCGCTTCAAGTTTTTGCGCGGCGAATTTTATCCTCGGCTGGTTTATTTTAGGCGAAAGCCGCAAGCCGAATTTCGAACACGCCGCGTTGCGTCCGAAAATGAATCAATGGGCGCACACGCTCGCGCAGCCAAAACTTAGATTGCTCATCGCCGTTTTTTTTCTGGCGACATTTTGCTTCACCTGTTTTGAATCCACATTCCCGCTCTTGGCGAAACATGAATTTTCTGACAGCTCAAAAAATCTGGATAATCGCGTTGGTTATCTGTTCACTTACGCAGGAGTGATCGCCGCGCTTGTCCAAGGTGTCATCGGACGACTCGTAAAAAAATTCGGCGAGCCAAATCTGATTTTCAGCAGCCTCATTATTTTCGCCATTGGCCTCGCCACGTTGCCGTTTGCAAAAACGCTGACGGAAATCCTGATTGTCCTCGCGCTGCTGGCCATCGGTTCGGGCTTAAATCGCCCGCCGGTTTTTGGTTTGATTTCGCTCAATTCTTCCGCAAACGAACAAGGCGCAAATCTTGGCGTCGCCCAAAGTTTCGGTGCGCTGGCGCGAATTCTCGGCCCGATTTTTGCGAACGTCCTTTTTTTTGTGGATGTCAAACTGCCCTACGTCATTTGCGGCGGACTTGCATTGTTGACGGCTTTTTTCGCGTGGAATTTTCTTTGCCGTAAAAACTCTTCGCCCGCGCCCGCGGCTGAAAAAATTCAAGCGGCGGACTGACTGTTCACACCCGGCATCGTCGTCAATCCGCCGCTTTCCGTTCACTCGAACAGAAATCTTACTGCTCCGGCGGCGGTCCCGCTTGATGGTCGTCACCGTCCGGTGGCCCATCCCGATGTGGACGTGGTCCGATGAATTCATCCGGCGTCAATTGGCCGTCGCCATTTTTGTCGAGCGTCTTCAATGCGGTACTGGCATTGGCGATTTCGTCGGCGTCAATCACCCCGTCGCCATTGGCATCCAGAGCCTTCACAATCGCCGGCGTCGGCGGTTTGAAATCCGGCGCGTCCACGTCATTGTGGTGCGGCGGCAACGGCGGCAAATACTCGTTGGTCGTCAAAATGCCGTCGCCGTTTTTGTCAAGCGTCAGCAATTCGGCGCTCGCGTTGGCGATTTCATTTGAATCAATCACGCCGTCGTGATTTGCGTCGAGTGCCGCCACTAATGGCAGTGGCGGCGGGCGATGTCCGCCGTGTCGCGGCCCATCCGGTGGAGCGCCGTTGTCGTCATTCTGCGCGCTGGCGATTAAAGCCGACGCGCCCAGCGTCAGCATCGTGAGCATGATTTTTGTTTGTGTTTTCATATTTTTCTTTTCTAGTTGTGCCGAATGTGAATTGTTGCGTTCACTTTAATTGAATGAACCTTAAGCTGTCGTTAAGGCCGTTGGCGGCATGAAACTTTTTTGCGAAACGGATAAAAGGCTGGCGTTTGTAATCGCATTTTGCCACGTCGTCCACCACCATACAGACTCGGTCATTTTCAATTTTCATGCCGCTAATTTACGCGAGGCGGCCTTAAGACAACATGAAGTGGGGAAATTTCAGGAAATTTTATTTTCAACGCCAGCCAGCGGCGCGGGCAGCGGTTGAGTCAAATCCGCCGACACCAAACTGTAGAGGAAAGCGTCATAAATGCCATCGGCAAGAATCAAACGCCGCCGCAGGACACCCTCAAATTGGGCGCCAGCTTTTTGGGCGACACGTTCGCTGGCCAGATTATTGCCGGATACGCGGATTTCCAGTCGTTGAAAGCCCAGTTCGATGAGTCCAAATCGGGAGATCAGCCGGATGGCGGCGGTGGCCACGCCGCGTTGTGTCCAGGACTGGCGCACCCAGTAACCCAGGTTGGCGCACCGGTGCAGCCGGTCAATCCGATTCAACCCGACACTGCCCAGCAGGGTTCCCGTCTGCACATCAATGATGGCAAAATTATACTGCTTCCCGCTTCCCCAGTCGTCAGCAGATTTGTCAATAAATGTCAGGCAGTCTTGCAACGAATAGTCCAGAACGCACCAAGTCATAAAGGTGCAAAGCGGAAGAATTGATTCGCGCACGGCGGCGTGCAAGCCCGGGGCGTCGTCCCGGCAGAACTGCCGGATGCCGATGGTTTGGTCATGCAAAATCATGTTTTGTCGGCAACCTGCCGGTCTCGCGATTTTATCGCCTGTCCAATATGAACATCCCAACCTTAAGAAAAGATTAAGAAAGGTATTTTTGGTTTCCTTCATCCTGCCTTAAGGTCGTTTCTGCGAACGTGACGCCCAGACGCGGCTGTGCTAAAATTTCCCGCAACCGCTCGCCACATGAGAATCCTGATTGTCGAAGACGAACCCGATTTGCTCGCCGGTCTCGCGCGGGCGTTGCGCGAGGAAGGTTACGCCGTGGACACCGCCGCCAATGGCGAGGACGGGTTTTACAAAGCCGAAAGTTACGACTACGACGCGATTGTTCTCGACGTGATGCTGCCGAAACTGGACGGCTGGGAAATTTTGAAATGCCTGCGCCAGATTAAAAAAACGCCCGTGCTCATGCTCACCGCGCGCGACCAGATGCGCGACCGCGTGAAAGGTTTGGACACCGGCGCGGACGATTACGTCGTCAAACCGTTCGACCTCGAAGAAATTTTTGCGCGGCTGCGCGCGTTGATTCGGCGCAGCGCGGATAAAACGAGCAATGAAATCCAAATCGGCGATGTCAAAATCAACACCGCCGCACGCAATGTTTTTCTCGAAAACAAGCCGGTGGAATTGACCGCGCGCGAGTATGCGCTCGTGGAATTTCTCGTGCTCCATCGCGGCGAAGTCGTCACGCGCACGCAACTTTACGAACATCTGTTCGACGAAAATGATTCGACCCTTTCCAATCTGCTCGACGTTCACGTCTCCAACATCCGCAAAAAACTCGGCGCGGAATTCATCGTCACCCGGCGCGGCCACGGCTATTGCATCGCATGAAACCTTTCAAATCCATCAAATGGCGATTGCAACTCTGGTATGGCCTGATTCTCGTGGCCGTGCTCACGGGCTTCGGATTCACGGCATATCAACTGGAACGCGGAAAAATATACCGGCAAATAGATGACGAATTGATGCGGCGACTCAGCGTGCTGGCCGTGGCGCTCCATCCGCCGGCGCACGAACACGAACGCATGGGTGATCCGCCTTTTGGCGGTCCGCCGCCAGAACGGGATATGAGCGAGGGACTGCCGGATGACCATTTCAGGCCTCAAAACAATTTTCATCCGCCGGCCGAACTGGCGGGATTGTTCGATTCGGCCGATCCCCGCAAATTTTATTTCATCATCAGTTTCCGCGAGGGCGGCGAACCGGTTTGTTCGACCAATGCGCCCGCCGAGGAGGCCAGGACTGATTTCCAAAACAGCAACGCAGCCGACCACCCGCCCGACCCCAATTTCCTTCATTCCGCCACGGCGCAAACGGTCGGCCTAAATCGGGAAATCATCCAGCAACTGTCGCCGGGGGTGACAGTTCGCGTTGGCTGCACGACGGCGCCGGCTTTGAAGGAATTTCATCTGCTGCTGGCAAAGCTTGCAGGCATCGGCGCGGTGATCTTGTTTTTTGGACTTGCCGGCGGCTGGTGGCTGGTCGCCAGCGCCCTGAAACCCATTTCCACCATCGGCACCACGGCAACCAAAATCTCCGCCGGCGATTTGTCACAGCGCATTTCCATCGCCGAAACTGAAAGCGAACTCGGCCAACTCGCCGCCGTTTTGAATTCCACCTTCGCGCGGCTCGAGACCGCGTTCGTGCAGCAAAAACAATTTGCGTCCGACGCCGCGCACGAATTACGCACGCCGGTTTCCGTAATCCTGACACAGACGCAAACTGCTTTGAACCGTGAGCGTGAAGCCGCCGACTACAAACAAACAATTGAAGCCTGCCAGCGCGCGGCGCAGCGGATGCGGAAATTGATCGAGTCGTTGCTCGAACTCACGCGCTTTGACGCCGGACAGGAGATTTTGAACAGAGTGCATTTTGATTTTTCAAAAACGATTTCCGATTGCGCGGAACTCGTGCGACCACTGGCTGACGAGCGCAATGTGAAAATCATTTCTGAACTTTCGCCGCTCGAAATCACCGGCGATTCCGAACGATTGGCGCAAGTCGTAACCAACCTTTTGACGAACGCAATCCAATACAACAAATCCAGCGGCGAAGTGCGCGTGAAATTAGATTCTCAAAATCATTTGGTCGTCTTAAAAATCTCCGATACCGGTCATGGTATTTCACCGGCAGATTTGCCGCGCGTCTTTGAACGGTTTTATCGCACCGACAAATCACGCACGGGCGGGGGCAATACGGGTTTGGGACTTTCCATCTGCAAAGCGATTATCGAAGCGCACGGTGGAACAATTGAAGTGTCGAGCGAAGAAAATGTCGGAACAGCTTTTACGGTGAGATTGCCGGTTTGATTGAACAAAAGCCAACGAAGGAAACAAAGAACTTATTCAACTTCGTTCTCTTTGTGTTCTTCTGTCAAAAATCAACGCAAAAACATTTCCGCCGCTGCGTCCGCGAAACGCAAACCCTGCGGCGTCAGTTGAAAATGTTCCGGCGAAATGCGTCCCCAGCCGCACTCTGCCAATTGCTCCATTTCGGATTCCCATTCGTTTCGCAAATCAAAATTCGTAGCGCGCTGAAACCCCTCATACGGCCAGCCCGCGTTCATCCGCAAACCAAACGCGGCGATTTCGCCCGCGCGTTTCAACGGCGGCAATTCTTCGCTGGATTCAATCGCGCGTTTGCCTTTTTCCATTTGTTCGCAATAAAGTTGTGTATTCGCCCAATTTTTTGTCCGCCCGCCGCGCACATAGCCGGTTGCGCTCGGACCCAATCCGTAAAACGAACCGCCGCGCCAGTAATTGACGTTATGTTTGCAGGCAAACGTTGGAAGCTGGAAGCTGGAAGTTGGAAGTTGGGGATTATTACGCGCAAAATTTGCGATTTCGTATTGCTGAAATCCATTGCGTGTCGCAGTGGCGATCAATTCGTCATACATTTCACACGCCAGATTTTCGTCCACGGAAAATTCACCGGCTTGCAGTTGCTGAAAGAGCGGTGTGTCGTCTTCGTAAATCACTTCATAGCTGGACAAATGTTCGCTCTGCATCGCAATGACCTCATGCAAGGTGTCGCGCCAGATTTCCATCGTTTGCGTCGGAATCGCGAACATCAAATCCAGATTGATATTTTCAAAACCGGCGGCGCGCAAAATGTCGAATGACTTGAAAACCTGTTCGCGCGAATGAATCCGGCCAAGCCGTTCCAGCAATCTTTCATCAAGCGACTGCACGCCCATCGAAATGCGGTTCACGCCGAAGTCGCGCAGCAATTTGGCTTTGTCCAAAGAAACCGTCGCAGGATTGCATTCGACGGAAAATTCTTCCGCGCCAAGTAGATTTAATTTCTCCATCGCGCGCAAAATGGTTTCCCACTGGCGCAAATTCAAAATTGATGGCGTGCCACCGCCAAAGAAAATCGTGCGCGGCTTCAAATCGTCCGCGACGATTTCCATTTCGCGTACCAGCGCGGCGACGTAGCGGTTAATGAGTTCGCCAGATGACGCTTCGGAATAAAACGCGCAATATGAACACTTGTGCGCGCAGAACGGCACGTGGACATACAAACTGGTTACGGCAGTTGATTTTGAATCCGCCATGAACAGAAACTAACGCAAGCAACCGCTGCGAGCGAACAGAAACTTTCGCAGCGCGCAGTTATCTTTGTTCGCCGAACAAACGCGGTTTAGGACATCTGCACGCGTTGAACGTTCTGGGCTTTCAAGCCTTTGTCGCTGGCGATGATTTCAAAGGAAACTTCATCACCTTCGTTCAAGGTTTTGAACCCGGAACCGAGGATGGACGAGTGATGAACAAAAACGTCCTGACCGGCGTTCTGGGCGATGAAACCGAACCCTTTTTTGTTGTCAAACCACTTCACTTTGCCACTGGCCATAATCACTCCCGATTTCGAGCGTTGGTCAAAAGTGAAAAACACGACCTTGTTTGGTCGTGCCTCAAATCACTTTTCCAATCCGCTCATTTCTTAATTCAGCGCGAATATAAAAACTCATTCTGTTTAAGTCAAGATTAAGTTTAATGAATCCAAAAACAGATAACTTTTCCAACCATGTCAAAAATCTATGAATTAAGGCAAATTCGTCGCGCCCATCAGAAAACGGTCGCACTCGCGCGCGGCGCCGCGGCCTTCGTTGAACGCCCACACGACGAGGCTTTGGCCGCGCCGGCAATCGCCGCAGGCAAAAACCTTCGGAATGTTCGTCGTGTATTTCTCAAATTCGGCTTTGGCATTGGAACGCGCGTCGCGTTCGACGCCGAGTGATTCGAGCAACGGCTGTTCCGGGCCGAGAAAACCCATCGCCAGCAACACGAGTTGCGCGGGGATGACTTTTTCCGTGCCGGGAATGTTGCGCGGGATGAACTGACCTTTGTCGTTGCGCGTCCATTCGATTTGCACCAGATGAACCGCCTTGACGTGGCCGCGTTCGTCGCCTTCAAATTTCGTTGCCGTCGTCAGGTAAGTGCGCGGGCCGTCGCCGAATTTGGCGGCGGCTTCTTCCTGACCGTAATCCAGTTTATAGACTTTCGGCCATTCCGGCCATGGATTGTCTTTCGCGCGCTCCAGCGGCGGTTTCGGCAAAATTTCCACCTGCACGAGCGATTTGCAACCGTGACGCATCGAAGTACCGACGCAATCCGTGCCGGTGTCGCCGCCGCCGATGACGACGACGTCTTTGCCGGTCGCGTCAATGTAATCGCCGTTCTTGTGATTATCCAAAACGGCTTTTGTGTTCGCGGTTAGAAAATCCATTGCGAAATGAATGCCTTTCAATTCGCGTCCGGGAATCGGCAAATCGCGCGGCTTGGTCGCGCCGGTCGCTAGAATCACCGCGTCAAATTCCTGCAACAATTTTTCCGCCGGATAATTTTTGCCGACTTCGGTGTTGCAAATAAATTGGATGCCTTCGGCTTCCAAAACTTTCAGGCGGCGCATGACGACTTCATTTTTGTCGAGCTTCATGTTGGGAATGCCATACATGAGCAATCCGCCCGGACGGTCGGCGCGTTCAAAAACGGTGACGAGATGGCCGGCTTTGTTGAGTTGCGCGGCGGCGGAAAGTCCGGCGGGACCCGAACCGACGACGGCGACTTTTTTGCCGGTGCGTTTTCGCGGAATTTCGGGAACAATCCAGCCGTTCAGCCAGCCGTGTTCGGCGATTTCGTATTCGATGTTTTTAATTGTGACGGGCGGATTGTTGATGCCCAAAACGCATGAGCCTTCGCACGGCGCGGGACAAACGCGGCCGGTGAAATCGGGAAAATTGTTCGTCTTGTGCAGCCGGTCGAGCGCCTCGCGCCAGAGGCCGCGATAAACCAAGTCGTTCCATTCGGGGATGAGATTATGAATCGGACAGCCGCTCGCCATGCCGCTGACAAGCTGGCCGGTGTGACAGAACGGGACGCCGCAATCCATGCAGCGCGCGCCTTGTTTTTTCAGTTCGGCTTCCGGCAGGTGATAATGAAATTCCTTCCAATCCGCAGTCCGTTCGAGCGGCGAGCGGTCTTTCGGCAATTCGCGTTGGAATTCTAAAAATCCAGTGGGTTTTCCCATTTCAGTTTTATTGGTGTGGATTAAAAATGTTCAGTGGCCGCTTTTCACGTTGGCTTCAAAGGCGGCCATGATCGCCTCGTCACCGGTCAAGCCTTTGTCGTGCGCGATTTTCAATTCTTTCAAAACGTTGGCGTAATCCTGCGGCAACACTTTCACAAATTTTGGAACGAAATTTTTCCAATCCGCCAGCATCTTCGCGGCGCGCTGGCATTGGGTGTAAGTCTGATAGCGCTGGATCAATTTCCAAAGTTCCTCGATTTCGTCGGCGTCTGCCAATTTTTCCAAGCCGACAAGTTCCAGATTGCAACGGGTGTGAAAATCACCCGCTTCGTCGAGAACGTAAGCGATGCCGCCGCTCATGCCGGCGGCGAAATTGCGTCCGGTTTTACCGAGCACGACGACTTTGCCGCCGGTCATGTATTCGCAGCCGTGGTCGCCGACGGATTCGACGACGGCGTTCACGCCGGAGTTGCGGACGGCGAAGCGTTCGCCCGCCATGCCGCAGACATAAATTTCGCCCGCCGTCGCGCCGTAAAGCGCGACGTTGCCAATGATGATATTGTCTTTGGATTCAAACGTCGAACCGCGCGGCGGATAAACAATCAATTTGCCGCCGCTCAAACCTTTGCCGAAATAATCGTTCGCGTCGCCTTCGAGTTCGAGCGTCATGCCACGTGGGATGAACGCGCCGAAACTTTGTCCCGCGCTGCCGTTGAATTTCAACCAAACGGTGTCTTCGGGCAAACCGTTTGGGCCATGTTTCTTGGTGATTTCGCTGCCGGCAATCGTGCCGACGACGCGATTGACATTGTGGATTTCCAGTTCGGCTTTCACCTTTTCGCCGCGTTCAATCGCGGGCTGGCAAAGGTCGAGCAGCTTCGTCACGTCCAACGATTTTTCGAGGTCGTGATTTTGCGCTTGCTGGCGGAAACGGCCAACGTCCGCGTCGACTTCGGGCTGATACAAAATCGGCGTCAAATCCAAGCCGCGCGCTTTCCAATGTTCAATCGCCTTCCACGGATTCAATTTGTCCGTGCGGCCAACCATGTCTTCGAGTTTGCGGAAACCGAGCTTGGCCATGATTTCGCGGAGTTCCTGCGCGACGAAGCGCATGAAATTCACGACGTGGTCGACTTCGCCGGTGAAGCGTTTCCGCAGACGCGGGTCTTGCGTGGCCACGCCGACAGGACAGGTGTTCAAATGGCAAACGCGCATCATGATGCAGCCCATGACGACGAGCGGCGCGGTGGCGAAACCAAATTCTTCCGCGCCGAGCAACGCGGCGATGGCCACGTCGCGGCCGGTTTTCAACTGGCCGTCGGTTTCGACGTAAATGCGGCTGCGAAGGTTGTTCAGCACGAGCGTTTGGTGCGCTTCGGCGAGGCCGAGTTCCCACGGGCCACCCGCGTGTTTGATGGATGATAACGGCGACGCGCCCGTGCCGCCGTCGTGGCCGGAAATCAAAACGACGTCCGCGTGCGCTTTCGCCACGCCCGCCGCGACGGTGCCGACGCCGACTTCGGCGACGAGTTTCACGCTGATGCGCGCGTCGCGATTCGCGTTTTTCAAATCGTGAATCAGCTCGGCCAAATCTTCGATGGAATAAATGTCGTGATGCGGCGGCGGTGAAATCAAACCGACGCCCGCCGTCGTGCCACGCACTTTGGCGATGGGCGGATAAACTTTCTTGCCGGGCAATTCGCCGCCTTCGCCGGGCTTCGCGCCTTGCGCCATTTTAATTTGGATTTCTTTCGCGTTGACGAGGTAATGGCTCGTCACGCCGAAACGACCGGACGCGACCTGCTTGATCGCGGAATTTTTCGAGTCGCCGCGTTCGTTGGTCCAGACGTAGCGTTCGGGGTCTTCACCACCTTCGCCGGTGTTCGAGCGACCGCCGAGACGGTTCATGGCAATCGCCAAAGTTTCGTGCGCTTCTTTGGAAATTGAGCCGTAGCTCATCGCGCCGGATTTGAACCGCTTCACGATTTCTTCGACCGATTCGACTTCTTCAATCGGAATCGGATTTTCGGCGAATTTGAATTCGAGCAGGCCGCGCAGCGTGCAAAGGCTTTTCGCGCGATCGTTGATCAAGTCCGCGTATTCGCGATAAATCTTTTCGTTGTTCGTGCGGCAGGCGTTCTGCAATTTGTGAATCGTCTGCGGATTGAACAAATGAAATTCGCCGCCATCGCGCCATTGATACTGGCCGCCCGCGTCGAGTTCGGAATTGACTTCCGCCGACGGAAACGCGCGACGATGGCGCGCGAGCGCTTCTTCGGCAATCACGTCCAGCCCGACGCCTTGAATCCGCGACGGCGTCCAAGTGAAATACTTATTGACGACCTCGAAATTCAAACCGACAGCCTCAAAAATCTGCGCGCCGTGATAGCTTTGAATCGTCGAGATGCCCATTTTTGCCATTGTTTTGACGACGCCTTTGACGGCGGCTTTGATGTATTTTTTCACCGCCGTTTTGCGGTCGGTGTCGCGCAAAAAGCCTTCGCGAATCAAATTGTCGAGCGTTTCATACGCGAGATACGGATTGATGGCCGTGCAGCCGTAGCCGATGAGCAGCGCGAAATGATGCACTTCACGCGGTTCGCCGGATTCGAGGATCAAACCGATCTTCGTGCGCGTGCCGCGCCGGATCAAATGATGATGCAAACCGGAAACCGCCAGCAGCGCGGGAATCGGCGCGAGCGCGGAACTCATACCGCGATCGGAAAGGATCACGATGTTCGCGCCGTCGGCAATGGCTTTGTCCGCCGCATGAAAAACTTTTTCGAGCGCGTCGGCGAGGCCTTTCGCGCCGTCCGCCGCCTTGAACAAAATCGGCAGCGTAACGGATTGAAAGCCGGGACGGTTGATGTGACGCAATTTTTCCAATTCCTCGTCGTCGAGAATCGGATAGTGCATTTTGATCTGCCGCGCGCTTTCCGGCGTCGGGTCGAGCAAATTGCCTTCGCTGCCCACCATGATGTCCGTCGAAGTGATGATTTCCTCGCGAATCGGGTCAATCGGCGGATTCGTCACCTGCGCGAACAGTTGCTTAAAATAATTGTAAAGCAACTGCGGCCGCTCCGACAAAACCGCAAGCGGCGTGTCCGTGCCCATCGAACCGAGCGGCTGCTGGCCGTCGCGCCCCATCGGCCCGACGATGAACCGCAAATCTTCAAACGTATAACCAAACGCCTGTTGCCGTTGCAAAATCGTTTTGTGCTCCGGCTCGTGAACGTGCGGCGGCGGCGGCAAATTTTTCAGCAAGACATGATTTTCGTCGAGCCACTTTTGATACGGATGCGCGCTGGCATATTTTTTCTTGAGTTCCTCGTCCGCGATGATGCGGCCTTCTTCGAGGCTCACCAAAAACATTCTGCCCGGCTGCAAACGGCCTTTGATTTTCACGCGTTCCGGCGCAACCGGCAACACGCCCGCTTCCGACGCCATAATCACCACATCATCGTGCGTCACGTAATAACGCGACGGGCGCAGACCATTTCGGTCAAGGCACGCGCCGATGAATTTTCCGTCCGTGAACGCCATCGAAGCCGGGCCGTCCCACGGCTCCATCAGGCAGGAATGAAATTCGTAAAACGCGCGACGTTCCGCGTCCATCGCCTCGTGATTTTCCCACGGTTCGGGAATCATCATCATCATCGCGTGCGGCAATTCGCGTCCCGCGAGCGTGAGCAACTCCACGCAGTTGTCGAACTGCGCCGAATCGCTGCCGTCCGTGTTGATGACCGGAATGATTTTCTTGAGGTCGTCGCCGAAAACCCGGCTCGTGAACAACGCCTGCCGCGCGTGCATCCAATTCACGTTGCCGCGCAACGTGTTGATTTCGCCGTTGTGCGCGATGTAACGGTTCGGATGCGCGCGATCCCAACTCGGAAACGTGTTCGTCGAAAACCGCGAATGCACCAGTGCGAGCGCCGTGACCACCGCCGGATTCCGCAAATCGTCGTAATACTTCTCGACCTGCTCGGACATCAACATGCCCTTGTAAGTCAACGTCCGTGCCGACAAGCTGGAAACGTAGAAAAATTTTCCGCCCGCAAACGAATTGCCATAACGGATTTTTTGCTCCGCGATTTTGCGAATGACGTAAAGTTTCCGCTCAAACGCCGCTTCGTCCTTCAAATTCGGATTGCGTCCGACAAAAACCTGTTCCATGAACGGCTCGGCGGCCACGGCAGTTTTGCCGAGCGACGAATTATCCGTCGGCACATCGCGCCAGCCCAAAACCGTCTGGCCTTCATCCGCAATGATTTTGGCGAGTTCCTTTTTAATCACCTCGCGCTGCGCTTTGTCCTTCGGCAAAAATAATTGGCCGACGCCGTAGTGCCCGACCGCCGGAAGTTTGAATCCCAGCCGCGCCGCTTCGCTGACAAAAAAATCATGCGGAATCTGAATCAAAATCCCCGCGCCGTCGCCCGTGTTTGGTTCGCAACCAACCGCGCCGCGATGGTCGAGATGCACCAAAATTTTCAGCGCGTCCGCAACCAACTGATGGGATTTTATGCCCTTCATGTTGACCACGAAACCCAGCCCGCAGGCGTCATGTTCAAACTGAGGATCATAAAGTCCCTGTTTCGGCGGTGCGAAAATTTGAGGTTGCGCGCGCCGTTTCTCTTCCGATTGCTGAATTAGATTACTGCTCATCAATTGGCAAATTGCCGTCGTTCCCACATTTTTTACTCAAAATTCATCGTCGTGCAATAAATGTTTTCGGAAAAACGCAGGATTTGCTCATTAGAATTTCATTTTTTCCGCAAAGTTGTATTAGCTGAACAAAGGTCGTATGGAAAAATAATCTGTTACCTTTTCGCGTTACCGTAAATATGTCTGTGAAACCATGAATGACGACCTGACCTTGCTGCGCGAATTTGCGGAAAAGAATTCCGAAGCCGCGTTCACGGAAATTGTCTCGCGACACGTCAATCTTGTTTATTCCGTTGCGTTGCGGCAAGTGCGCGACACGCATCTCGCCGAAGAAATCACGCAGGCCGTTTTTATCATTCTCGCGCGCAAAGCAAATTCGTTCGGCGACAAAACCATTTTAAGCGGCTGGCTGTGCCGCACGGCGCGATACGCTTCAGCAAATGCGCTGACGATTCAACGCCGCCGGCAACAACGCGAACAGGAGGCTTACATGCAAAATGTTTTGAACGAAGAGACAAATGAATCCGCGTTAAACGAAAATTGGAATCAAATTGCGCCGTTGCTCGATGCCGCGATGGGAAAGCTCGGACAAAAAGATCACGACGCGCTCGCGCTGCGATTTTTTGAAAATAAAAATTTTGCCGAGGTCGGCGCGGCAATTGGCGTGAACGAAGACGCGGCTAAAATGCGCGTGAGCCGCGCGCTGGAAAAATTGCGAAAATTTTTCGCGAAACGTGGCGTAAGTTCGACCACGGCAATTCTTGCGGGAGCGATTTCCGCCAATTCCGTGCAAGCCGCGCCTGCCGCGTTAGTGAAAACAATTCCTGCCGTTGCGGTGGCAAAAGGCGCAACGGCGACAACCTCAACCTTAACCCTCGTGAAAGGAACATTGAAACTTATGGCATGGGCAAAAATGAAAATAGCGGTTGTCGTGGGTGCGAGCGTGTTGCTGGCGGCCAGCGGCGGAACGGCAGTTTACGAAACAATGAATGCCGTAACTCCGGCAAGGACGGACGGTCCGGTGGACATGCGAATCAAATGGATGGTCGGCAAAAAATATTCGATGCACATGGAATTAACTCAGGGCACGGAAACGAAAGTTCCCAATCAATCGCAGCCGGTGAAGTCGGAAGTGAGTCTGGCGCAGGATTTTGATATTTCCGCGCTCAAGGAACTTTCTAGCGGCGGATGGCAATTGGAATTGAAATTTGTGGACGAAACATTTGACGCTTCGCAAGGCGGACAAAAAATTTTGAGCTTCGATTCGATTCAGAATTCGTCGGCAGACCCGAACAACCCAGCGGCATTATTGGGAGTGATCATCGGCGCGCGGCTTCAATATTTCACCGACGCGGATGGCAAAGTGGAAAAAGTTGAAGGAGTGGATGATTTGATGAATCGCGTCGCCACTGCTGGAAAACCACAAACGCCGGGAAAAGCGTTATTTAATCAACTCTTCGGAGCGGGCAGATTGAAACAATATGTTGCGCTCGGAGACTGGATGCCCAAGCGCGTGGTGAAGGTGGGTGAGCGATGGTCGGTCAAAAATAATGTGGACAGCCCGGCGGTAGGGACGGTGGCGGTGGACATGCAATTTAATTTCAAAAATTGGGAGCAACATGGCGACCACCGGTGCGCGCACGTTGAAATGACCGGCGACCTTTCGACAAAAAACATTTCAACGGCGACCGGCGCGGCGATTTCAATCGAGAAGGCAAGCATTTCCGGCGATTTCTGGTTTGATCCCCAGCTTGGCATGGTTGTGGAAACAGACAGTGAACAAAACCTAACGCTAAAAATGACCACTCAAGCGCAGACGCTGACGCCGCAGTTGAGTCAGAAAACACGCGTGACACTGGTGGACATGCAATAAATCAGCAATGGCAATTTGCCGTGACAAAACATGAAACCGCGCGGGTTCACTTTAATTGAGTTGCTGGTGGTGATTGCCATCATTGCGATCTTGGCGGCGTTGTTGTTGCCAGCGCTGGCGCGGGCAAAGGAAAAAGCCAATCGCACCATTTGCCTGAACAATGAAAAGCAACTTGATTTGGCCTGGCAAATGTATGCCGATGAATCAGGCGGCCTTCTGGCGTCGAACGACTGGGATTATCGGGACGCGGGCGCGGTTGAAAGCCCGTCGAATTCCTGGGTCACCGGCAACGCTAGCTTGGACTCAGATCCGGCGACCATCACGAGCGGTTTGATTTATCCTTATGTAAAAAATATTCAGGCTTATAGATGCCCCGCTGATCACAGCGTCGTCTTGGGCGCGAACACACCGACGTTGCGCAGCTATTCCTTGAGTTGTTACATGGGTGGACCGGAGGCGGATACGGATGATTTCGGCGTCAAGCCGGTGCATCAAACAAGCCAAATCCATAAACCGTCTGCCACACTCACATTTCTTGAGGAAGATATTTCGACGATTGATGACGGACATTTTCTTTACTCAACCGCCATGAACCAATGGCTGAATGTTCCCGCCTGGCGACATCAAAATGGCGACACGCTGACATTTGCCGACGGGCACGTTGAATACTGGAAATGGCGCGGCACGCTTCCGATGGCAAATTCTGATCCGCCCGATTCAGCCGGACTTCAAGACTTCAAACGGCTGCAACAAACGGCGCCGGATGCCAATTGAAAAATCGGGCACAAGGCCGTTCAAATCATAAAACTATATTTACTTTCAAACCATTTTACATGCGCCGCGCAAATCGTATAATGTCCGTCTGTGAATTCGCAAAAGCGTCAGCGCGTCGTCTGCGGCATGAGCGGAGGAGTTGATTCTTCCGCCACCGCCGCGCTTTTGCTGGAGCAAGGCTACGACGTCATCGGCATCACGCTTAAACTCTGGCCGCAGGATTGCGTGAACCGCGCTGAGGACAAATGCTGCGGCCCGCAAGCCGTCACCGACGCGCGCAGCGTTTGCGACAAATTGGGCGTGCCGTATTATCTGATTGATGAAGCGGCGGAATTTCAAAAGCACGTCATTCAATATTTTGCCGACGAATACAAAGCCGGCCGCACACCGAATCCGTGCGTGATGTGCAATCAAAATCTGAAGTTCGGTCGCCTGATTGACCGTGCAGACCAACTCGGCGCAGATTTCATCGCGACGGGACATTTTGCGCGGATTGAAAAAAACGGTTCGCGGCATTTGCTCAAGCGCGGACGCGATTTGCGGAAGGACCAAAGTTATTTCCTTTTTTCATTACGACAGGATCAACTGGCACGCGCCATGTTTCCGCTTGGCGAAAAAACCAAGAGCGACACGCGCGAAGTGGCGCGGCATTGCCGTTTGAAAACCGCTGACAAGGAAGAGAGCATGGAAATCTGTTTTGTGCCGGACAACAATTACGGCGGATTTTTGCAGCAGGCGAATCTCGTCCAAAAACATCGCGGCGAAATCGTGGACACGCGCGGCCAAATTCTCGGCCATCACGATGGTATTGAATTTTACACCATCGGCCAGCGCAAAGGTTTGGGTATCACGACGCCCAAGCCGGTTTATGTCGTTGAATTGGATGTGGAAAATAATCGCGTCGTCGTTGGCGACGAAACGATGCTCGACCACGACGAATTTACCGCGACAAATTGCAATTGGGTTCCATTCGATAAATTGACCGAATCAATTCAAGTCACGACCAAAATCCGTTACAATCATCCGGGAACTTCCGCAACGATTACGCCGTTGGAAAATAATTCCGTGCGCGTGAAATTAAATTCGCCGCAGCGCGCGATTACGCCCGGCCAGGCGGCGGTTTTTTATCAGGACGATTTGGTCGTCGGCGGCGGCTGGATTGCGCGCTGATTTTTCCAGCGTAGAAAAAGCAATACGATTAAAATTCCCGCCGTAATTACCGTGCAAATCGGCGCAAGAAATCGGTCGAGGGGCAGCGAACAGCGCAAAGGCAATCGCAATTGCGCGGAAAAAATGTCACCGTTGCCACCGAGACGCGTTTGGGCGACGACCGCGCCGTTGCCGTTGACAGCTTGTGAAATGCCGGAACTGGCGACACGAAAAATGGGAATTCCGTATTCCGCCGCGCGCACGAGCGCGACGCGCGAATGTAATTCATGTTCGTGCCTGCCCCACTCTTCAACATCCATCGTCGGCACGACGAGCAATTGCGCGCCTTGCCGCACGAGTTCATCCGTGACGCGCGTGTAACTCAAATCATAACAGATGCAAATGCCGATTTTGCCGAAGGGCGAATTCCAGACTTCCTGTTTCGGCGCGGGCAATCCGTCATGAAAAAATTGAATCGGCACACACTTGGCCTGTTTGAAAACAATTTCGCCGTTTGTGCCGACGACAAATGCGGTGTTGTAATAAACATCGTTGGTCACAATATCTTTTCCGCCGACAATTAAAAATTTATCGTGGTCGCGACACCAATTTTTCAGCGAATCGGGAACACCGCCGTCGAGTGTGTATTCGCTCAAGGCAAAAATGGGCGCGTTGGTGTTTTTCTTCAACGCATGGTCGAGCGCTTCGGGCAAAATGCCAGCAGGCGGAAATTCCATTTGAATTCCGGCGATTTGCACTGGAGTTCCTGGTCGCCTTTTTGTCGAAGCAAGTGATGGAAGCAAAAACATCCAAACCAACAAAAATATAAAAATGGCAATAAAAATTGATTCAACAACCTTGATTTTAATTATTCGCGCATAGAAAAGTCCGACAATTATTGCGAAAATTGAAAATCCAACGCCATACATTCCAAATGGAAATTGCAACGCATAGCCGATGTTCAGCCACGAAAATTTCAGATAATACAATTCGCTGCGAAAGTATTCCAAGCCCGTCCAGATAATTGGAATTAACCACATGGCTTTGACTTTTCCCCAGCGACGAATTGCACCGCACGAAATCGCCGTGAACAGGCCAATCCAAAATCCGGCGACGAGCCAAAGCACGATTGCCGCCGCGCTGAAAATTTTCCAAAAGAAATAAAGTTGCGGCGCATCACAGAGAAATCCCGCCGCCAATCCAAAATAAAACGCGCGCCGAACCGTCAGTTGATTGGTCAATTGAGTCAAAAAATAGGCGTAGCCGAAAATGAACAAGCCCAGCGCCGGAAATTTGATCGAAGTATAGGCGAGGTGGAAGCAAACCACCGCCAACAGCAGGCACAGAAAAGATTTTTTCCAATCGAGCGGTTCAGCCGATGGTTTGAGGATTTTCATCGCGCGGCGATGGAATTGAAAAGGCAAATCGTAATCGAGAAAAGAAAATTTTTCTGCACAAACGCTTACGCAATTCATCCGACACATTGATTGTTGCGGAAAAAGGTTGAATTTCGCGGCGATTGAAATTAAACACTTCGTCTCGATTATGCTCAAGGTCACCGAAATCGCCTTCACCGGCTCGCCGGTCACGGACATCAAACGCGCGCGCGAATTTTATGAAGGCGTGCTCGGTTTCAAACCGATGATGGAAAGCGCGGGCGGGTTGTGGATTGAATACACCATCGGCAACGGCACGTTTGCCATCGGCTGCTACGGCGAGCAGTGGAAACCATCGAAGGACGGCACGGGCATCGCGTTCGAGGTGGAAGATTTTGACGCGGCCATTGCATATTTGAAATCGCGCGGCGTCACGTTCACGCTGGAGCCGATGCCCACGCCGGTTTGTCATTTCGCCATCATCGCCGACCCGGACGGCAACAATCTGTTTATTCACAAACGCAAAGTGAATTGATTGAAAATTCAAATGCGCGTAAATTGATGCCGTGATTGACGAAGAAACATTGGCGCAGATGAACGGCAAATACGTTTGCCCGCCGGACGCCGGCCCGGCGTGGCGCGCGGCAATGGAAGCCGGCATTGATATGTCACTTATCGAAGAAAATCTGCGACGCAGTCCGTGGGAGCGTTTGCTTGCAAATGAGAGCGCGTTGAAATTGATCCGGGAACTTCAGAAGGTCAAACCAGCCTGATGGAAAATCTCACGGAAATCTTGAAGCGTCTTCACAACGCAAAAGTCGAGTTCGTTCTCATCGGCGGGTTGGCCTCGCGACACTATGGGGTTACGCTTGTGACTGAAGATGTTGATGTTTGCGCAAGGTTCACGCCAGAAAACTTGCGTCGGATTGAAGCAGCATTCAAAGATTTTCATCCGCGACATCGGTTGACGGCAAATAAATTGCCGCTGGAATTAACGGATGAATTGTGCCGTAGTTTGAAAAATATTTATCTGACCACCGACCTGGGAATTTTAGATTGCTTAAGCGAGGTGGCCGGCGTTGGAAATTTCGACGCGGTGCTGAAAAAAAGCGAATTGAAGAATTTTCCCTTCGGCCAATGTTATGTGCTTGGAATCGGCGCGCTCATTTATGCCAAAAAAACAGTTGGCCGTCCGCATGATTTAATTGCCGTGTCGCAACTCATGGCTATCAAAGAAAAAAAAGAACAGCAGAAAGAGTTGTTTGATTAAATTGTCCAAATTAAATTTTACCCATGTCCATTCTCGTCAAACCCAACACCAAAGTTCTCGTTCAAGGCATCACCGGCAGTTTCGGTGCGAAGCACGCGCAACTTTCGATTGATTACGGCTCGCAAGTCGTCGCGGGCGTCACGCCGGGCAAAGGCGGTCAACTTTTTGAACATGGCGGAAAAAAAATTCCGATTTTTGACACGGTTGCTGATGCGGTGAAACAGACTGGCGCAACGGCCAGCGCGGTATTTGTTCCCCCGCCTTTCGCCGCCGACGCGATTCTTGAAGGTGTGGATGCCAGACTTGAGCTTGTCGTCGCCATCACCGAAGGCATTCCCGTGCGCGACATGATTCGCGTCAAACGCGCGATGCAGGGCAATGCCAAGACGCGGCTCATCGGACCGAATTGCCCCGGCATCGTCACGCCCGGCGAAGGCAAAGATTCGCACGGCGGCTGCCGCATTGGAATTGCGCCCGGCTATATTCACAAACGCGGCAACATCGGTGTGGTTTCGCGCAGTGGCACGTTGACTTACGAAGCGGTCTGGCAATTGACTTCGCGCGGCGTCGGCCAATCCACTTGCGTTGGCATCGGCGGTGACCCCGTGAACGGCACGTCGCATTTGGACGTGATCAAATTGTTCAACGACGATCCCGAAACGCACGGCATCATTATGATTGGCGAAATCGGCGGCAGCGCGGAAGAGGAAGCCGCCGAGTGGATCAAGAAAAATTGTCGCAAGCCGGTCGCCGGACTTATCGCAGGTGCGACCGCGCCCCCCGGACGCCGCATGGGTCACGCGGGTGCGATTGTCAGCGGCGGCAAAGGCACAGCGGAAGCGAAAATTTCCGCGTTCAAAGCCGCCGGCATCGGCGTCGCCGCCACGCCGAGCGAAATGGCGGACACGCTTTTGAAGATGATGTAATTCGCAAGAGTCAAAGCGTTGAAGCGCGACGCGATGAAACGCTTCGACTTCTCAACGCTGAACTGCTTCAACGAACATGAACATCGTTGATTTCATCCTGAATCTGGCCGGCCTGTTATTGTGGCTGAACTGGCGTTCGTTGAAATTTGACCCGCTGCAAAAACGTACGCCGGTCACGCTGGTCGGCACGTTGCGACCCGCCGCGCAAAAAAAATTTCGGCGCTGGCATTTGTTCGCGGCCATCGGCGCGTTAATTGTTTTGCGCGCGTTGCTTTATTGGCAAATCGGTTCGGCCATCCATTGGACGGGCAATCTGGATTTGGGCGTAATTGCCCTCTCGTTTCGCAGCGACTGGTTTTGGCGAATCCTTTTGTTTTCATTTTTGAGTTTTGGGCTGACGCTCTGGACTTTTTATTTGTGGCTGTTGCTGCTCTCAATTTTAGCCAAGCCACAGCCCGTTCACCGTTTCGTTCAAATTCAATTGGGTGAAGTTGACCATTGGTCGCGCCGGACAAAAATTTTTCTACCATTTGTCTGTTCGGCCATCGCGTGGTGGGTCGCAAGCTGGTTGTTCGACTGGTTGCAAATCATTCCCGCCTCGGTTTCGCCGTGG
>DASZXB010000043.1:0-9765 GCA_035546095.1 Verrucomicrobiia bacterium
CTTCACGCGCAGAAAAGCGGCTTGCAGTTCGTCCAGTCGAGAATTGTAGCCTTTGACTTCGTTAAAATATTTTTTCTGCGAGCCGTAATTGCGCAGCACGCGGATTTTTTCGGCAAGTTTGGCGTCGTTGGTCGTCACCGCGCCGGCGTCGCCGAACGCGCCGAGATTTTTGCCGGGATAAAAACTGTTGCCCGCCGCATCGCCGAGCGCGCCGGTGCGCCGGCCTTTGTAGTGCGCGCCTTGCGCCTGCGCATTGTCTTCGATGACTTTTAATTTGTGTTTGCGCGCGATTTCAAGAATCGGATCCATGTCCGCCGGTTGGCCGTAAAGATGCACGGGCATAATTGCCTTCGTGCGCGGCGTAATCGCAGCTTCAATTTTGTTTGGGTCAATGTTGAAAGTTTTCGCGTCCGGCTCGACGGGAATCGGTTTCGCGCCGGTGTAAGAAACCGTGAGCCACGTGGCAATGTAAGTGTTGGATGGAACAATCACTTCGTCGCCCGCGCTGATGTCGTAAGCGCGAAGAATCAAATGCAACGCTTCCAAGCCATTGCCGACGCCCACGCAGAATTTCGCGCCGCAGAATTCGGCGAATTCCTGCTCAAACATTTCGACTTCCCTGCCCAAAACATACCAGGACGAGCGCATGAAACGGAAATACGCCTCGTCCAATTCGGCCTTCAATTCCTCGTAAGGCCCGGCAAAATCCAGAAAGGGAACTTTCATTCGTCAAACTTTTACCGCTTTGAAAAATTCAGTGTAATCCCGAAAATAATCGGCTTCGCTGTAAGATTCCGACGCCAGCGCCAGACAAACTGCGCCGGAGGAAAAATTGTCAATCTCGCGCCAAATCAACGGCGGAATGTGCAGGCCGTAATACGAGCGGTTCAAATGAACCCGTTTTTTTTCACGTCCGTCATCCAGAATCACGTCGAAGCTGCCGGACATGGCGATGACGAACTGATGACAGGCCTTGAGCGCGTGACCGCCGCGTTCGGCGCCTCCGGGCACGTCATACAAATAAAAAATGCGTTTGACGGCGAACGGCACGTGACGTTCACCTTCGATAAAAGTCAGATTGCCGCGCGGGTCGGCGATCTTCGGCAATTCAATGATGCGGCATTGGGCTAATTCCATAATCTCAATTGGATTTTGCCGTTTCGTCTTTTATCCACGGCTGGCGCTGGCCAATCTGCGTTTTTTCCCATTCCAAAATCTGCGTTCCGGCAATCCGCGCCAACGGCACGAGTTGTTCGCGCACTTTGAGCCAATCCGCCGGTGTGAGTAGAAACTGAATCAAATCCACCGGCTTGCCGTCAATCATCTGGGCGGCGCGCAAAACACCGACCTGTTTGAATCCTGATTTGCGATGGAGCGAATGAACCGGAAAATTCGTGGACACGCAATTGCTTCGCACTTCGCTCAAGCCCAATTCTTCAAACGCCAAATCCGTCGCCAATATTGCCACCGGCACACCAGCACCAAACAATTCCGGGCGCATGATTTGCCGCCCTTTTTCCGCGCTGGTTCCTTTCACGTCGTAAATGCCGTGCGTGCCCAACGGAATGCCGCCGGGCGTTTCGGCGATGAAATAATAATCTCCCTCGCGCGCAAAATAATTTTCCAGCCATGCTTCCTGACTTGCCAAATCGGCGGCGGAATCGCCCACGCGACCTTTGACATGCTCCAGATTGCGAAGCCACACGATGAAGGCGGCGTCCTCCATTTCGACCGGACGCAGGCGCAGGTTGAAATCTTCCGCGTGAAGATTGTGTCGCATCAATTTTAAGTTCGTTAAATTTTTATGACAATTTCCCGCCGGTAATGCAGCGTGACCTGTTGCACACCCACGATTCGCGAGGCGATTTCCCTGACTTTTTCAAGGAGAATGAAGCCCAGTCCCAAATCCGCGTAGCGATTCTGTAATTGATAATCCGAATGCACCGCCACATGCATGACCACCATTTCAGCGGTTGAGGTTCGGACAAAAATCACGACGCCAATCGGGTCATTGCTGGGGCGATCCTGATCAAAGGCAAAAATGGTTTGCGCTTCGGATTCTCCCACGCGAACGGACAAGCGACCAGACGTTTCCTCGATGCGTAGATGACCGAATTGTTCCAGCGAATGAACGATGCCGTCACGCACTCGCGATTGCCGGGGATTGAAGAACAACAATTCTTCCAATGCCGGACGAGACCGTTTCAACGCGCTCGATGAAAAAATCAATTTCATGAGCGAGGTGGGGAAAAAACCGTTCTGCCGCCGTCCACGACAATTTCTTGTCCCGTAATCCAGCGCGCGCGGTCGGAAGCCAAAAATTCCACCGCGTCCGCCACGTCTTCGGGTTGTCCCAAACCGAGCGGGTGCGTCTTGCGGACAAAGTCCACAAATTCAGGATTGGCAAAATGTTCCGTGTTCATCTCCGTTCCGACAATTCCGGGTAAAACGGCATTGACGCGCACCGCCGGCGCCAATTCGACCGCCAACGAAAGCGAAAGTGAATTCACTGCGCCTTTGCTCGCGCCGTAAATGGAGTAACCCGCCGCACCCACGCGGGTGGCAATGCTGGAAATGAACGTGATGCTGCGCAACGCGCCATGGTTCACTTTTTTTTGTGTCAATGGTCGGATGATTTCCATCGCCGAAAATACATTCACATTGAACAATTGTTTTACCGATGTCATTTCGACGGCGCGTGCATACTGAATGCTCAACACGCCCGCCGAGTGGACGAAATGGTCAATGATAACTCCTTTTGTTTCCAGCAGCACCGCGAGTTCATTGCCGATCCCCTCCAGCCGACTCAAATCCCGCGCCCACAAAAGATGTCGTTCCGGCGCTTCACATTTGCTTCGCGTCAATTCCAACCTCTCCGCGCTCCTCCCGACGAGAATCAATCTTCGTGAAGACGCCAGCCTTTGAGCAATGCTCCGGCCGAATCCTGAAGACGCGCCCGTAATCAATGTGTAAGTTTCGCTCATTTGCGCCGGTTTATTTGCTGGCCGTCCTGCCGCCGTCCACGACAAATTCCTGTCCGGTAATCCAACGCGCGCGGTCGGAAATCAGAAATTCCACCGCATCGGCGATGTCCTCGGAACGTCCCAAACCCAACGGGTGAGAGGCTCGCATGGACATCACAAATTCAGGATTGGCAAACAGTTCCTCGTTCATTTCCGTTCCAACGACGCTTGGCAAAATCGAGTTGACGCGCACCGTCGGCGACAGTTCCACGGCCAGATTGAGCGACAGCGTGTTCACCGCGCCTTTGCTCGCGGCATAGGCGTAATAGCCGCTCGCGCCCAAACGGCTGTTGATGCTGGAAATAAAAGTGATGCTTCGCAGTGCGCCTTTATTCACTCTTTTCTGAACCAATGGCCGGATAATTTCCATCGCCGAGAACAGATTGACGTTGAATAGCCGATCCACAAACGCCATTTCATTGGCGCGCGCCAGTTGGACTCCAAAAATACCCGCCGAATGAATGAAATGGTCAATGTGAATTTCTTTTGCCGCCAACAAAGCAGCCAGTTCGTCGCCAATTCCATTCAATTGGCTCAAATCCCGCACCCACAAAAGATGGCGTTCGGGATTCTCACAGGCATTTCGCGTTATTTCTAGTCCTTCCGAATTCAAATCGGCAAGCAGCAGTCTGCGAGAAGCCGCAAGTCGCTGCGCGATGTTTCGGCCAAAACCGGACGCAGCACCCGTAATCAATGTGCAAGTTTCACCCATGCGCCCCAATCAGACCGGTTCGTAATCCATAATCTTGCAAGCCGCCAGCGGCCCCAGATTCATCACCATCGTCGCCCAGCTTAATCCCGTGCCAAAAGCCGACATCAGCACGCGGTGCGATTTTTGTTCCAGTTCGGCTCCAAAATTATGCGCCATGTTCTGCGGAACGGTCACGGAACTGGTATTGCCATAAATGCCCACAATGTTGGACGGCAATTTGGCCGGCTCAATCTTCATCTTCGCGGTCATTTGTTTGAGGATGAATTCGTTCGGCTGGTGCAACAAAAAATACTCGATGGAATCGCGCGAATCGCCGGAAAAACTGAGCGCCGCCTCGATTTGTTTGGGAACGTCTTCCATTGTGAAGTTGAAAATCGCCGGGCCGTCCATTTGCATGTGTTGCAGTGAACGCACGACGCCTTCTTCCACTTCGCGCGGCACGAGCGTTTCGGGTGTTGACGGCTGTCGGTATGCTCCCGCCGGAATCATCAACGCCTGATGCCGCGTGCCATCCATGTTCATCAGGCAGAAAATTGGGTTGTCTTCCTCGCACCGTTCGATGATAGTCGCGGAGCCGGCATCGCCCGTCAGCGGGTAATTGATGCGGTTAAAGCGGCTCATTTGTTTGGAGCAGGTGTCTCCGTTGAGCAACAAAATTTTGCGCATCGAAGGCATTTCGAGCATCAGGAAAGCTTGCAGCAATCCCACCAGAAAACCCGTGCATCCTTGATTGATGTCCAGCGCAATCACGTCATGGTCTAATCCCAGCACACCTTGCAGCACATTGCTCGTGGGTGGAATGAAATAATCCGGCGTCTGCGACACAAACAGCACCGCGCCAATTTCCTCCTTCTTCAACAAACCTCGATCCAACAACCAACGGGTTCCGCATAGGCAAAGGTCCGAAGCCGTCACATCCGGCGCGGCGATGCGATGCCGATCCACACCCATCATTTTCTTGAATTTTTTCGCCTTTTCTTCGGTGAGTTTGTATCCCGGATATTCATCATCAAAGCGACGCTCCTCTTTGGGCACCACTGTGACTGTGGCGCCAATTTTTTTGTTTCTGAAGATGTGTTTCATCCGCGTTGATTTTTATGCCGTCAGATTGGTTCGGGCATTGCCCGCATCGGTTTCGCGTGGCAATTACTTTTGTTTTGAGGCGATCAGGTTCGCCAGTTCTTCCGCTGTATTGATGGCGCGAATCTCTTCTGCCTTTATCGAAACGCCGTATTTCGCGTCGGCCATGGCCAAAACGGAAAGGACAGCCAGCGAGTCCCAACCTTCAAAGTCCTTGAGAATGTTTTCCGGTTTCACCTCTTCAGCGTCGAGGATTTCCGCCAGTCTTTGGTAGAATTCAGGTTTGTTCATAATTTTTATTTGTATTCGATGATGTTGTTGAAATGAACTTTATTCAGTTGGAGTAACATCGCGCTCCAGGTCAGGCCGACGCCAAAACCGGCCAGGCATACATACAGCTTTTCCCGTTCCAAACGTTCGGCCAAATTGCAGGTGATAACCATGGGTATCGTCGCGCCGCTGGTGTTGCCGAAGCGTTCCACTAAATTGTTTGGCATCCGGTCGTGTGGCACTTTCATTTTATCCGCCAGTTTTTGCAACATAAAACGGTTCGGCTGATGACATAAAAAATAATCCATATCCGCGGCAGACCGACCGGCATCGGCAAGCAATTCGTCAATCAACGGCGGCACTTCGACTTGCACAAAGTTGAACACTTCCGTGCCATCCATATAGAAGTGATCTTTGGCGCGTAAATTATTGTCGCCCACATCCTCCAGCATGGCGGTTTCGGGCGTGGAAGGCATGCGCATTCCGCCGGCGGGAACAATCAATGTATTGGCGCGACGACCATCCATTTTGAGCCGCGCATGAATGATTGAATCCTCCGTGTCGCGCTCGACCAGTGTGATGGCCGCCGCGTCGCCGATGAGCGGACGGATGTTCCGGTCTTTGGGCGAAGTTTTGCGACTGAGCACGTCGGCGTTGATGAGAACGACTTTTTTGACGCTTTCCTGTTCCAACAACATGAACGCCTGCATGAGTCCGATGACAAACCCTGCGCAACCCTGACTAATGTCCAGACAAATCATGTCCTGTTTCAAATTGAGTCGCCCTTGAATGACATTGCTGGTCGGCGGCATGAAATAATCCGGCGATTGCGTGACGAGAATCAACGCGTCAATCTCGTCGGGCTTGAGCAATCCCCTATCAAACAAATGACGCAAACCGAACACCGCCAAATCGGAAACGCACACGCCGGGTTCAACGACTCGGCGTTTGTCAAAACCCATCACTTCTTTGAGCTTGAGCGAGCGGGATTCGGGAAAATTGAAATTGTGCATCTCTTCGAGAAAACATTTCTCGCGCGCAGGCACCACGGTCAATAACCCGGCAATACGCTTGCGATGAAAGGTGAACTTCATGGATTAACACCGCATTTCTTCAAAAGCCCGCCAATGGATTGAATGTCTTTGAAATTTTCGGGCACGATGGCGTCGCCCGGGATAGAAATTCCATATTTTTTGTCCAAGGCCGCCACCAATGTCACCACGTCGAACGAATCCAGCAAACCGTCCTCAATAAAATCCTTTGAATTAGCAAAATCCGCTTCCGGGCGAATCGTTTTTAACACTTCAATCAATTCATTCATGCTTCGAATCCTGTTTGCTTTCTTCGCACGTCATTGAAAGTTCAACTCCGCCAGACCGTAGTTGGAGAATGTTTCCGTTCAATTCAATTGTATTGGTTGCATTAGCCAGCGCCGGTTGCCGTTGCCACCGATAATTTGTAATCGTCAATTCGCGCCCCAACAATCGCAACCGCGGCGGCGGAAGAATTCTGAATTTCCCATAATCCAGCGCTCGCAGGAAAGCATAAACTTGGTCAAGACTCCAACCTAAATCAAGCCAGCCGTCGTTGGGAACTTCAGTTGAGCGATGATAACTTGCTCCGTCCGTCCGCAAGACTGGCTGAACCGAATATGAACCCGTCAGCAAAGCGGAGAGAATTTCCCGAAACGCCAGTGCGGCGAGGTCCAGTGATTTTAGAGTCAAGTCCATTGCCGTCATGTCCGCACCGATGGGAATTTCCTTTTCAATGATGACTTCGCCGGTGTCCACGCGAGGTTGCACTTGATGCCAAGTAATTCCCGTGACGGCGTCTTGATCAAAAATGCTCCACGTTGCCGCATTGCGTCCCCGATGGCGAGGCAACAACGAGTTGTGAAAATTGACCACGTTCAAAACCGGATTCTCCAACACGCTGGCGGGAAAAATATAGTAATTAAAAGCGCTGACCACGAGCGTTGGCTTGTCAATACGAAGAAAAAAATCCGTAAGCATCTGCCGTTCAAACGCCGAGCGATATTCCACGCCGCGTTTGCGGCACAACGACGCCAACGGCGAAAACATCAATCGTTCCGACTCAAGGCACAGAACCGGCAATGAATGTTCCAAGCAAGCTTCGACACAATTGGCCGCCAGACGCCCCGTGCCAATGATGACGATGCTTTCAGGTTTGACTCGTTGTTTCGTCATTGCGCCGCTGCCACTAATTTTGCCCGGTCAATTTTGCCGTTGGGATTGCGCGGCATGAGTTCCATCCAATGAAATGCGGTTGGCAGCATATATTTCGGCAGCGCCTTCAACAATTGTTCGCGAATGAACGCGGGTGGCAGTTCCTGGTCGCACTCATAAAACATCGTGATTTCCTTTTTTTCCTGATTATAGACGACGCAGGAATTGCGGATGCCGTCCACTTGCAACACGGCGTGCTCGATGTCGCCGAGTTCGATGCGATAGCCAAGATGTTTGATTTGAAAATCTTTTCGCCCCAGAAACATGACCTCACCGTGATTGTTCCAATAACCGACGTCGCCCGTGCGATAAATCAATTCCGGGTAATGCGGATTGAGCGGATTTTGAACGAAGCCTTTGGCCGTGCGCTCTGGATTGTTCCAATAACCCAACGCCAGCGAACTTCCGCGCACGCAAATCTCGCCCTGTTCGTCCACCCTCGCCAATTGGTTGTTCTCGTTAAGAATTAAAATTTCCGTGTTTCGCATCGGAAAACCAACGGGCAGTTTTTCGTCGTCGGAAAGTTCGCGGTCAACGATGTAATAAGTGCAGGCGACGGTGATTTCAATCGGGCCGTAAAGGTTCACGAACATCGCGCCGGGCAAATGCCGCCGCCAATAGTTCAAATGTTTGGTCGGGAAAACTTCACCGATGAAAAGAATTTTTTTGAGGCGATCCAGTTTTATTTTGGCGAACAAATCCTGATTGGCGATGTTGACCATGATGGTCGGCACCCAAAAAATAAAATTGATTGGATTGACGGCGACGAATTCGACGAGCTTCACTGGAAACGCCGCCAAATGGTCGGGCACAACAATCATCGTCGCGCCTTTGGCGAGCATCGCGCAAAACTCCAGCGTGTAGGCGTCGAAATAAATCGGCGCGAGGCTGCCCATGATTTCACCGCCGTCCAAGCCGAGCCGATCGAACGCCCAATCAGCAAAGTCAATTGTGTTGCGATGGTTCAGTGCGACGCCTTTGGGAACGCCGGTCGAACCGGACGTGTGGATGACGCAATACGGGTCGGTGTCAATGATTGAGTCCAAACGTTTCAGCAAGGCCGCGTTGTCGTAAAATGCTTCGCCAACCATTGCCGTCTCAACGAGCAAAAATTTTTCTTCTGAAATGCCGAGCGCGCTCAATGTCGCGACGTGAGCGGCGGAAGTGACGATGATAGCGGGATTCAAATTATCCAGCATCGCCTTGAGGCGTTGCGCCGGCAATTTGATGTCGAGATTGGCGTAGGCATTGCCGCTGTAAAGAATGCCGATGTCGGCGACGATGTTTTGTGCGCTCTTGGGCAGAAAAACGGGAATTGGCCGCCGGATGAGATCGGCGCGTTTCAACAACAACGCGGCGCAATTTTTGGCGAAGTGTCCGATTTGACCAAACGTGAATTCACCGGTTTGGTCTTTGACCGCGACTTTGTCTTTGCATTTCAACAAAGCGCCACGTTCAAAATATTCAATGACGTTTATTTGCATAGTTGGATTTCCCCGGAGTTAAAGCCGATTCAATCAAGCTCGAAAACAGTTTCCGCGAATTGTTTCAATGCACGACAAACACCCTGTAGAACTTTTGCGTTGAAACGCCGACGGCATCCGTTGAATTCGTGATTGAATTATTGGCTAAAATGTCCGGCGGCAAATTATTCCAATTGGAATCGGCCAAATCGTTCTTGCTTTGCAGCCGATAAGTGTGTCCGGCGACCGTGGTCCAATTAATCGCGGCCACTCCGTTGGTGATTGAAATGGATTCAATAAGCGGGCGGGCCAGATTTGCATATTGCACCAGCATGACGCGATAGAATCGCTGCGTTGAATCGCCAAGCGCATTGGTCATGCTCGTGGTCTGGTTGGTCGCCAAAATGTCCGGCGAAACATCGTTCCAATTTGT
This sequence comes from Verrucomicrobiia bacterium, assembly GCA_035546095.1. Classification (GTDB taxonomy): domain Bacteria; phylum Verrucomicrobiota; class Verrucomicrobiia; order Limisphaerales; family UBA11358; genus UBA11358. The sequence goes on from DASZXB010000043.1 coordinate 9,228, forward strand.
GCCGTTCAAATTGTCTGTGTATTGCAACCGATAAAAATTGTTGGAAACCGACGTCCACGTCACCAAAGCGATGTTATTGGAAATCGTGATGGACAGGATGCGGAAATCATTCGTCGCGACGTTGACGGTGATTTGGAAACTATTTGTCGCGCTCAACGAAGTCGCGTTCACGGCAAAAGGATTGGTATCTGTTACGCTAATTGTCACGGTGTAAGTGTTCAACACCTGCGCCTCCGTTGGCGTCCAACTGATCAGACCGTTGGTTGTCACGGTCAAGCCGGCAGGGCCGGAAATCAAATTGAATGTCAATGGATTTGCCGGGATGTCAGAATCGGTGGCGGTCGCCTGCGCGCTCCATGCCGTTAATTCCACAATGTTCGTGTTCGGCGGCAAGGAAAGCACCGGCGCCGTGTTCACTTCGTTGACCACCACTGCAAACTGGTTCGTCGCGCTCAAACTCCCGTCGCTCACCACCGTCGTCACCGTGTTCGTGCTCGGCCCCTGCGCCTCCGTCGGCACCCACGTAATCACGCCGTTG
>DASZXB010000044.1:0-26286 GCA_035546095.1 Verrucomicrobiia bacterium
TCAGGCGCAGGTGCAATTTTCTTCCATCTCGGCGGCCAGCGCGGGGATTTTCGGGCGGCTGAATCCGACGAACGGCGCGCATTATGCCGTTTGGATTTATCCCGAAGATTCCACCGAACAATACTCGCCGGAAAATGGAACAGCGGTGCTGCTCCTGATCAAATATAAAAGCTGGACGAATTATACTTTGATCGGCAGCGCCGTTCCGTTGACGGGAATCGGAACCAACTGGCATACGCTGCGGCTGATGTTTCAGCAAAAAACAAACATCTTTGCCTATTTCGACGGCGCTTTGGTGGACAGTGCGACCGACAATGGCAAAATTGACGGCAAGGCGGCCTACACCGGCGGTGGCATCGGCGTGAATGTGTGGACGCTCGCAGGCCATCCTTATACCTTTTCTGTGAACAATCTGATCGTGTCCACCAACACATCCGTCGTGGCCAACGGCGACAGTTACAACGCCACGAATGGAGAAATGCTGTCCGTGTCCGCGCCGGGAATTTTGGCCAACGACATTGGAAACGGCACAAACGGCATATTAAGCGCTCTCTTGGTGAGCGGCCCGACCAATGGCAATCTGACACTGGCCGCCGACGGCAGTTTTACTTATCTGGCGACCAATGACTCTGCGACGAATGACAGCTTTACTTATCAGACCACGGATGGCCAGACCACCTCGAGCGTGACGACGGTGATGTTCAACATAACAACTCCGCCGCCCGCGCCGGTGATTCTTTCGTGCGGCTTGACCAATCAGATTTTCACCATCGAATGGAGTTCGGTCTCCAACGCGACGTATGCGTTGCAATTCACTTCTGATCTGACCGACGGCATTTGGAGCAATATTTCGCCGAACCTGTTGGCTGCCGGAGCGACCATGACTGAAACCAACGTTATTGGCAATGCCCCGCAGGGATTCTATCGCGTGGTGCTGCTGACAAATTGACACGGCGGGAAAATGCCTTGATGGAAAGTGAAAGCTTTGTTACGCTTTCAACAATTCAAAAGGCAAGCCATGAAATCCGTTCAGTTCATGCTTCTGATAATCGCCGTTCTGGTCAATGCCGGTTCCGTGTCCGCTCAAACATGGACGCAGACCAGTGCGCCAATGACAAATTGGACAGCCGTCACTTGTTCCGCAGATGGAGTCGAATTAGCGGCTTTCGCCGGCGGTGGCGTCGTTTACATTTCCACGAATTCGGGTGTTACTTGGAATCCAAGCACAAATGCGCCTACTGGCAGTTTACGAGTCGCCTCTTCAGCAGATGGAACTAAATTGACGGCTGCGGTAAATGGCGGAGGAATTTATCGGTCAGTTGACTCGGGCCAAACTTGGACTCAAACCAGTGCGCCGAACAAGACGTGGGTATCCATTGCCTCTTCAGCCGACGGAAACAAACTTGCTGCACTCGCAGCAGTTTTTCCACCGCCTGACTTTTATACTTCGAACGATGGAGGAAACACTTGGAACACCAATGCCTCGCCTTACGATCGGTGGGGTGACTTGGCTTGTTCGTCTGACGGAAACATACTGGTGGCCTGTGGAAGCCTCGGCACCACCTTGGTCTCAACAAATTTTGGAAGTTCTTGGACAGAAACTAATCTCAACACATTGTTGATTTCAGCGGCGTCTTCTGCGGATGGAAGCAGATTGATGGTTGCCAAAAGTGAAACAATGTATGTTTCAACCAATTTTGGGTTTGACTGGACTCAAATCAATACACCGTCAATCGGACGAATCACCTTATCCGCCGATGGAAGCAAACTCGCAGCGGTCGGCTATTCTGGTTATATGACTAATCTTTCCACTTATGTCTCGACTGATTTTGGAGCGACATGGACAACAAATGTTCTACCAAGTATAGATTATTGGGCTTCTGTTAAGCCCCTTGCCTCGTCCGCCGATGGGAACAAATTAGTGGCGGTTGTTAATGGTGGCGGCATTTGGACTTCACAAACCACGCCGATGCCGCAATTGAACCTCGCAACAACGGATTCCAACTTGAAATTTTCCTGGCTGGTTCCTTCCACCAATTTTGTTCTCCAACAAAGTTCGGATTTGTCCAATTGGGAAGATGTGACCGATGCGCCGTCGCTGAATCTGACCAATTTGCAGGAAGAAGTCGTGATTTCGCCGACGGATAACAGTGGATTTTTTCGGTTGGAAAGCCGTTAGTCAATTTTGGAATTGAATCGGGAGATTTTTGTCTGTTGCAACCGCAAATAAACTTGCGCCGATTGTGCGGATTGTTACAGTCACCCCGCGATTTTTCCGCCGGTCGGCGGGTTTCCATTGAACCAAATTATTTTTACCCGTGAAAATTTTCAGCGGCACTGCAAACGAACCTCTGGCGCGAGCGATTTGCAAATCCATCGGCCTCGAACTTGGCAAATGCATGGTCAAACCGTTTCCCGACGGCGAGACGTTTGTGAAAATCGAGGAGAATGTGCGCGGCGAGGAAGTGTTTGTCGTCCAGCCCACGTCGCCGCCTACGAATCATCATTTGATGGAGTTGTTCATCATGATGGACGCGTTGCGTCGGGCGAGCGCGTCGCGCATCACGGCGGTCATGCCGTTTTATGGTTACGCGCGGCAAGACCGCAAAGATCAGCCGCGTGTGCCCATCACGGCCAAACTCGTCGCGAATCTTTTGGTGGCCGCCGGCGCAAACCGGATTTTGACGATGGATTTGCACGCGCAGCAGATTCAGGGGTTTTTTGACATTCCGGTGGATCATCTTTATGCCGCGCCGGTGATGTATGATTATTTGAAGAAAAAGAAGTTGGGGAATCTCGTCGTCGTCAGCCCGGACACGGGCGGTTTGAAAATGGCGCACGCGTATTCGCAAGTGTTGGAAGCGGGACTGGCCATCGTCGCCAAACGGCGCAAAAGCGCGACGGACGTGGAGAGCATGGCGGTCATCGGCGAAATCAAGGGAAAGAATATTTTGCTCGTGGACGATTTGACGGAGACGGCGGGAACATTGACGGAAGCCGCGTCGTTATTGAAGAAAAAGGGTGCGAAACAGATTTTGGCCTGCGTTTCGCACGCGATTTTGGGCGAAACGGGCATCCAAAGATTGCGAAAATCAAGCATTGACGAATTGATTACAACTGATACAGTCCAACGCCCTGCGATTGACGGCGTGAAGATAACGACGTTGTCGGTGGCGGGATTGTTGGGCGAAGCTATCAAGCGAATCCATAACAATTCGTCGGTTAATTCGCTTTTTGAATTCAAAGGCGGCCGCACGAGTTGATAGCCGAACGCAAGAACAATTACAAAAATGAAATCAGTTCCGTTGAAAGCATTTCCGCGCACGCAAGTTCGTCGCGGTGAAGTCAAAAAATTGCGCGCGGCCGGTCGCGTGCCCGCCACTATTTACGGCCGTCAGGCCAAACCGCAAAATCTGGAAATCAACGCCAAGGAAATCGGGGATTTGATTCACCATTCCGTTTCAGAAAATTTGCTCGTGGATTTGTCCGTTGAAAATGATTCGCGCAGCAAACGCCTCGCGCTCGTGCAGGAAATCCAGCACCACCCGCTCGATGGCAAGGTGCTGCACGTGGATTTTCACGAAATTTCCGAGACCGAAAAAGTCACCGTGCAAGTGCCGGTGGAAACGACGGGTGAAGCGACTGGTGTGAAAAACGGCGGCGGCGTGTTGGAACACGTTTTGTTCAAATTGAAGGTTCGCTGTTTGCCGAAAGATTTGCCGGAGCAAATTACGATTGACGTGACGGCGCTGGAAATCGGCAAATCGGTTCATCTTGGTGAAGTTAAAGCGCCGGAAGGTGTGGAGATTTTGGGTGATAAATCATTGGCAGTTGTCTCTGTCGCCGCGCCGCGCGCGGAAGAAGAAGTTGCGCCTGCCACGGAAGCAAAGGCTGCCGGCGACGTCGAAATGACGAAGGAAAAGAAAGACGAAGAAGGCGCAGCTCCGGCGGCGAAGGGCGACGCGAAAGCGGCTGCTCCCGCTGGCGACAAAAAGGCCGAAGCCAAACCGGACGCGAAAGCGGCGGAGAAGAAGAAATAATTTGGGCGGCGCGAGCTGCTGTTCCCGCGCATGGAAAATGTTTTTCTCATCGTGGGCTTGGGAAATCCGGGCGCGGATTACGCAAAGACGCGCCACAATGCCGGTTTTTTGCTCGTCGAGAGATTGGCGGCGCGCTGGAAATGCGATTGGGCGAATGAAAGAAAATTTCGCGCGCGCATCGCAAAGGCCGAGCGCAATGGCAAAAAGATTTTGTTGTGCGAGCCGCAGACGTTCATGAATTTGAGCGGCGAAACGGTCGGCGCGCTGAAACAATTTTATCAATTGCCGTTGGCGCGGATTTTGATTGCGGCGGACGACGCGGATTTGCCGGTTGGCACGATTCGGTTGCGCGCGAGCGGCAGCAGCGGCGGGCATCATGGATTGGAATCCATTGAGCAGCATTTAGTGTCGCGGGAATTTGCGCGGCTGAAAATCGGCATCGGGCGCAAAGATGATTTGCGCGAGATTACGGGTCATGTTCTCGGAAAATTTGATTCCGCCGAGGACAAGTTGATGGAAGTAGTTTTGGAACGTGCGGCCAATCAAATTGAAGTTTGGCTGGACGCGGGAATTGAAAAAGCAATGCAATTGAACGGAGTCGTGGACTCCACAAACGAAGATAAATGAAACGATACGAAGGATTGTTCATCCTGAACACAGCCGGCAAAGAAGAAGGCATCAAAGACGCGCTCGATAAGATTTCCGCGGAGATTTCGTCCGCGGGTGGCAAAGTCGAGACGGTGCAGAAGATGGACCGCAAGAATTTTGCGCGCGTGGCCGACAAAAAACACAACGCCGGATTTTACGCGAACGTGATTTTCAACGGCGAACCGGCAGTGGTCGCGCAATTGCAAAACAAATTCGCGTTGAACGACGAAGTGTTCCGCGTGTTGTTCACGGAATCGCCTGAACCAAAACCGGCAAAATAATTTCTCAACGGTCAACCCTCAACCTGCAACGATTATGGCCAGTTTCAACAAAGTCATTTTGGTGGGTAATCTGACGCGCGACCCGGAGTTGCGCTACACGCCCAAAGGGACGGCTGTGGCCAAAATCGGTCTGGCGGTCAATCGCGTCTGGACGAGCGAAAGCGGCGAGAAAAAAGAGGAAGTGACGTTTGTCGACGTGGATGTGTTTGGCCGCACGGCGGAAAATGTCGGCCAATATATGCGCAAGGGCCGTCCGATTTTGATTGAAGGCCGTTTGCGTCTCGAACAATGGGACGACAAACAGACCGGCCAGAAACGCCAACGTTTGAGTGTCGTGGCCGAAACGGTTCAATTTCTCGGCAGTCCGACGGGTGGCAGCGAAGGCGGCGCGCCTGCCGCGCGCGCGCCGCGTCCGGCAACCAACGCGCCCGCGCCGGAATCCGGCGAAGCCGAGCCGCCGCAAGACGACGACGTTCCATTTTGATTTTGGCAATTCAATAAATTTTTCCTATGGCAAAAACTGAAGTTATCCTCACGCACAATATCGTCGGCCTCGGCGGTGAATCCGACCAAGTCCGCGTCGCCGCCGGTTACGCGCGCAACTTTTTGTTTCCGCAGCGGTTCGCAATTCCGTTGACCGCCGCAAACAAGAAACACATCGAAGCGCTCAAGAAACGTCGCGCCGAACGCGAAGCGCACGAGTTCAACACGATGACCGAATTGGCGAAGGGCATCACAAAACTCATTTGCGTCGTCAAAGTGAAGGCGGGCGACGACGGCAAGATGTTCGGCTCAGTCACGTCCGGCATGATTGCCGACGAGTTGAAGCATCAATTCGACATCTCGCTCGACAAAAAGAAAATTCATCTGGAGCACGCGCTCAAAACTTTGGGTGAACACGAAATCGAATTGCATCTGCATCCCGAAGTCAAAAGCACGCTCAAAGTGCGTGTGGAAAGTTTGACGCCAATTGCCGCGCCGGTTGAGACTGCGCCCGCCGAAGTCAAAACGGAAAAACCTCGCACTGAAAAACGTGGCAAGCGTGCCGAAACTGAAAAGGCTGAAAAAGTCGAAACCGCCGAAGAAAAGAAACCGCGCGTGGCCAAAACGGAAAAGCCCGCGAAATCCGCCAAAGCTTCAAAGTCCGAAAAGAAATCCAAAGCCGAATAATTGGGTTGAAATAGTTTTCGACGAGCCGCGAAATCCTTCGCGGCTTTTTTGTCACATAAAATCCTTTGACCATTTTTCGCCGCTCTGTTTTGCTTGCGCGCGGCGGAATGATTCCAAATTATTTTTATCCGGTCACGGTTGCGCTTTGCTTGATTGCGGTCACCGTCGTCTATTTCCTCAATAATCCGCTCAAGCATGGCCAATGGTTTTTGATGCGCCGGTTCATCAACTGGCTGCCGCTCGGCATGAGTTACGCGTTTTTGTGCATGGCGCGTTACAATTTGAACGTCGCGCAAGGCGCGTTGGGGCCGCTCATGTCCAATCAGGATTTTGGAATTATTTTTGCCACGGGCACGTGGACTTACGCGCTGTCATTTCTGGTCAACGGGCCGCTCATTGACAAAAAAATCGGCGGCAGAAACGCGATGCTGATTTCGACGCTTGGCTCGGCGCTGGCCAACATCGCACTCGGAATTTTAACGTGGCTCATCATCGCCAAACAATTGAAGGTGAATGTCGTGGTCGCTTTTTCCCTGATTTATTCGGTCAATATGTATTTCCAAAGTTTCGGCGCGATGTCCATCATCAAGGTCAAGGCGTATTGGTTTCACGTGCGCGAACGCGGCGTGTTCGGCGCGATTTTTGGGACGTTCATTTCCGCCGGCGCTTATTTTGCGTTCGATTGGAGCAGCGCGGTCGTTTCCCTGACCAGCGCCAACGCGCCGGACAATTTGTTGAAAAAAATCTTTGCACCCGCCGGTTCTGGTTTCGATGCGACCTGGGCGGTTTTTTTTGTTCCGGCAATCATTTTGATTATCTGGCTGATTCTCGATGCGTGGCTCATCAAAAACGCGCCGGAGGACGCGAAGTTTCCGCATTTTGACACGCACGACGCTTCTTCCGGCCAGATGCACGTGGAATTTTCCGTGCTCGATTTGTTGGGGAAGATTTTTGCGAGCCGATTGATGATTTTTATCGCCTGCGTGGAATTCGCGGGCGGCGTGTTCCGTTATAGTATTTGGACGTGGTATAAACCGTTTTGTCAGGCCGTGCCGCAAACCGGCGCGGAATTTTTCAATGACCACTGGGGCTGGTTCCTTTGCATTTTTGGAATCGTCGGCGGGCTTTCCGCCGGATTGATTTCCGACAAATTATTTCATTCGCGCCGCGGGCCGCCAACGGCGTTTCTTTGCGGGTCAGTGTTGCTGATGGCCGTGGTGATGATGCTGTTTTTATTTTCTCAACCGATTGTCGTCGGTTCGATGTCGGTGCTGATCGTCATGGCATCCATCGGCGTCACGTCGCTGATGTCTGGCACGGCGGCGGCGGATTTCGGCGGACGCAAGGCGACGGCGACGTGCATGGGTATCATCAACGCTTTCGCTTACCTCGGCAGCGGCTTGCAATCCCTGTGCATTGGTTTTTTGGTGCCGGACAAACACGCGCCCGCCAACGGCCAATTTGTCCTTCATTTCATTCCGCGCGATTGGCATTGGTGGCCGGTTTTTGTAATGCCATTCGCCGTCGTCGGCACGTATCTTTCCATAAAAATCTGGCACGAATTGCCCGCCGCCACGCGGAAATACATTGCCGACGTGGAAAAGAAATCGCGCGAATCTCAATCCTGAATTCGTGGATTGGAATCAATAGCGCGGCCAAAACCAGTCGCCGAATTTCAGCAGAAATGGAAAGGCAATCAGGGAACAGGCATTGCCCGCCAATGAAACGAGCCAGCAGCGCAGCAATGAAGCCATCGGAAAATTTTGTTTGGTCGGGATGAAGCGGCCAATCAAATAAATCAAACTACCTTCAATAATCACAATGAATCCTTCACCCAGCGCGACGTCTGAAGCCGGGCGGATGTCTTTGAACAGCCAGAGCAAACCCAGAAAAATTGGATAAGTAATCAGGTGCAATCCAAGAATCCAGAGAATAAAAAAATGCGGTTTGCGAAAACGGCGGAGCAGAAACCAAATGCAAACAGCTTCGAGCAAAATTGAAATGCTGACCAGAAAGGTGATTTCCGGAGTGAGCGGTTTTTCGGGAATTTCAATTGGATTTGCCTGTGCCGTGAAACTGCAAAAAAGCATGGCGGTCAAAACATCGGATTGTTTGAGCAAGGATTGAGTTTTCATTTGATTCCAAATTGGACGGTGGCGTTGGGAGCGATTTCTTTGAGTTGGTTGGTGGCGTTGCGGCGCACGTCGTCGTCCGGGTCGTTTAACAAATTTGCGATGTAAGGAACGGCTTGCTTGCTTTCTTCGGGAAATCGTTTGTGGAAATCATCGGACAAAATGTTGGCGGCTTCATTTCGCACTTCGGCGAATCGGTTTGTCGTGCCTTTGATTAAAAGCGGCAGGACGTTTGGGCCGGTTCCATAACCGGCAAACATGGAGACCAAAGCGATGTTTTTGTTCGTACCGTCCATGAGTTTTTCAAATTCCGGCAGCAATGGTTTTGTTTGTTCGCCCAGTGCAATGAATCCGCCGGCGGCATTGAGATTGATTTGCATATTGTCAAAACAATAAGGCGGCCTCGTGTAAGTCAGTCGTTTGAACAACGCAGGAATGACATTCGTTCCCATTTGAACAATGGCGTTGGTGGCTTCGGCTGGCAAATCCGCGTCCTGATTTCGCATTTTCAACCATTCGCCCAGACGTTTACCATCGTAAATCGGTTCGTCGGGAAACAAAATTTTTTCGGGATGATTCGTTTCATACAAATCGGTCAAAAATTTTTTGGCGCTTAAAACAAAATAGTCGTCGGAGCTGGTCGCAAGCGTTTTCATCAAATCTTCAACTTGCGGCGATGTCTGGTAGCGCAGCAATAATGCAAACGCCTTTTTCTGCGCGTTGGTGTCGGGCGATTCAAAACGATTCAGAATCATCGGCAGCGCTTTGTCCGGTTCGATGTCTCTGAATGACCGCAGCGCATCGTCCACGGGTGGTTTTCCGCGCGCGATGGAATTTGTCAAAATTGGCAATGCTTCGTCCGGCGCAATTTTAATCAGCGTATTCAGCGCGCTACTCGCCACACTTGCTTCGCCGTTTTCGACGAGATTGCTTAACGCTGGAAAAGCGGGCAGAGCGTTCGTGCCAAAATTTGCCAGCGCATTTGCGGCGTGCGAGCGGACGGCGGCGGACGAATCCTGAAATGACGTGATGAGCAAGGGAATGGCGAGTTCCGGCGCGTTTTCCTGAACGCCGATGTCGTCCACGGCGGCGATTCGCACTTTTTCCGAAGAGTCTTTCAGCCCATTTTTTATCCGGTCAATATAGACGCTGACATCATCGGTGACGGCGGCGAGTTCGCCCATGCTCCATTCGCGAATGTCGGGGTCTTGATTTGTGAGCGCGCGGCGAAAGACAAATTCCGACGGTTTGCCGATGTTGACCAAACATTGTTTGATGACCCAATCGTAACTTTTGTCATCGAGCGATTTTTCCAATTCGTTGACGGCGGGCGCGGCGTTCATCCCCAAAATTCCAAATCCGGCAACTCCTAATAATTGAAATCCACGGGCGTCGCGCCATTCGATTTGTTCAAATTTATCTGCCATTGAACGCTGTGAATGTAGTTCGAGCGTTTCCACCAATCGCCAGCGAAATTTTTCAGATTTTTCGATGAGCCATAAACTCGTCGGGTCGTCTTTCGTTTTCACTAGCCGAAGCAAAACGGGAATTGCCCTTTTCGCTCCGATTGCTTGAACTGCGTCGTGCGCTTCGTTGTGGCGTTGTGGTTCTTGCAGGTTGGACGTGTCGTTGTATTGTCGCAGCCAGCTTGTGAGTGTTCGTCCGTGATGGCGCGGTTCGCCGAACAGGACGCGAAGCGTGAGGAAAACCAGCGCGAGGAAAATAGTCGTGCAGATAACGCGGGCTTTCATAACGTGATTTATCTACAATTTTATTATCCGTTTGCAAAGCAGTGATTTCTCTGAAAATCAACCGGCGGCGAAATGAATAATGGAGCTTGACCAAACGGCAAATTAAATTAAACTATTTCATCATGTTGAAAAACATTGCACAAGTCGCTAATCTGGTTGTCGTCGTATTGAACGACGCCGTTGGCGCTTGTTGAATGGAGATTTGACAAGAACCCGCGGCTGGAAACGGTCGCGGGTTTTTGTTTTAATCCGCGCTGTCCGCCGCACAACACAAAATCGTATGAGCAAAACCATTGAAAAATCCGCGACGAAAACGGCTTCGGCGCGGCAACCAAAAAATTCCACGCGCCAGCGCGCCGAAGTCGGCCCGGCGATGTTCGGGCGCGACATTTTTGTCGAGGCGCTCGAACGCGAAGACGTCGAAGTCATTTTCGCGTATCCCGGTGGCGCGAGCATGGAAATTCATCAGGCGCTCACCAAATCGAAGATTCGCACGATTCTTCCGCGCCACGAACAAGGCGGTTCCTTTGCCGCCGAAGGTTACGCCCGCGTCACCGGCAAAGCCGGCGTGTGCATGGGCACGAGCGGGCCGGGCGCGACGAATCTCGTCACCGCGATTGCCGACGCCTACATGGATTCCTGTCCGCTCATCGCCATCACGGGGCAGGTGAATCAAAATATGATCGGGCGCGGCGCGTTTCAGGAAACGGACATCATCGGCGTGACATTGCCGATTGTGAAGCACAGCTATCTCGTGACGGACATCAACGACATTCCGCGCATCGTGAAAGAAGCGTTTTACATTGCGCAATCCGGTCGCCCCGGTCCGGTCGTGATTGATTTTCCGAAAAACATTCAACAGCAAAAAGCGCAACCCGTCTGGCCGACGCTCGACGAGATTAAGAAGAATTTGCGCGGCTACACGCAGCCGGATTTGAAAGCGGACGACCTCGCATTGAACGAAATCATCGGCTTGATTGAAAAAGCCGAACGTCCGGTGCTTTATTGCGGCGGCGGTATCATCACGAGCGGCGCGGCGGACGAATTGCGCAGATTCGCCGAAGCGACAAACATTCCCGTGACGACGACGCTCATGGGTATCGGCGCGTTTCCCGAAACGAACCCGCTCTCGTTGCGCTGGCTCGGAATGCACGGCGCGGCCTTCGCGAACTGGGCGGTCAACGGTGAATACGAACACCGCAAAAACCCGAACGACCCGCTCGTGAAAGTCAAGGACGGCGCGGATTTATTGCTCGCGTTCGGCGTGCGCTTCGACGACCGCGTGACCGGCAAGTTCGAGGAATTTTGCAAGCATGGCACGATTGTCCACATTGACATTGACGCTTCGGAATTGAACAAAAACCGCAAGGCGCATTTGCCTGTCGTCGGCGACATCAAAGACGCGCTCACGCGCTTGAACAAAATGTTGGCCAAACGTCCGCTCAACAAAAAGCACACCGCGTGGCTCGCGCAGATTGACGAATGGAAAAAGAAAGCGCCGTTCGCCTATCGCATCACGCCCGAAATCGCCAACAGCGATCACATGGTGGACCACATGCAAGGCAAGGAAAACGAAGTCATCTTGCAGCAAATGGTCATCGAGGAACTTTACAACCTCACGAAAGGCGAGGCCTACATCACCACCGGCGTCGGCCAGCATCAGATGTGGGCGGGACAATGGTATAAATACAAATACCCGCGCCAATTCGTGACCAGCGCCGGACTCGGCTCAATGGGCTTTGGTTATCCCGCCGCGCTTGGCATGAAAGTCGCCTTGCCTGACAAACAGGTGATTGACATTGACGGTGACGGTTCGTTCTTGATGAACATTCAGGAACTCGCCACCGCGCACGTCGAAAAAATCGCCGCCAAAGCGATTATCTTGAACAATCAGCACCTCGGCATGGTCGTGCAATGGGAAGATAATTTCTACGCCGGCAATCGCGGCCACACCTATCTCGGCGACCCGAAAGAGCGCGCCGCGATTTATCCCGATTACGTGAAAGTCTGCACGTCCTTCGGCGTGAAATGCGAGCGCGTCATGTTCAAAAAAGATTTGCGCGCCGCACTCCAACGGATGCTCGATGCCGACGAACCTTACGTCCTCGACGTGATTACGCCTTACAGCACGCACGTCATTCCGTTCATCCCGGCGGGCAAAACCGTCGCAGACATGATTTGGAAACCGTGAGTTGATTTGTCAAACAATTCGCGAACCGGACGCAAATTCTTGTCGTCCGGTTTCTTTTTTGTAAAGCTGCGTCATGCTCGAAAATTCCATTCGCCGGACGCCGCGACCGCAGGATGTCGCGCGTATGAACACAACGGAGCTGCGCGACGCATTTCTGGTTTCAAATCTGTTCGCGCCCGACCAAATCAACGGCGCATTCACCGATTTGGATCGGCTGGTTGTCGGCGGCGCGATGCCCGTGGCAAAAACGATTGAATTGCCGAATCACCGCGAAACCGGGCGTGCTTATTTTCTCGAACGGCGCGAACTTGGCGTTATCAACGTCGGCGGCGCGGGCAGAGTGATTGCGGATGGAAAATCTTTCGCGTTGGAAAAGCTGGATTGCGCGTATTTGCCGATGGGAACGAAATCCATTTCGTTTGAAAGCGCGGACAAAAGCAATCCGGCGAAATTTTACTTTTTAAGTTGCCCGGCGCACGCGATATTTCCGGCGGCGATGATGAAATCCAAAGACGCCTCGCCTGTCGCGCTCGGCTCGCAGGCCAACGCGAACAAGCGGACGATTTACAAATTCATTCATCAGGGCGGAATCCAAAGTTGCCAATTGGTGATGGGATTCACCGCGCTGGACGAAGGCAGTGTTTGGAACTCTTTTCCGCCGCACACGCATTGGCGGCGCACAGAAATTTATTTTTATTTTGATTTGGGTCAAAACGTGCTGACGCATTTTCTCGGCGAACCGCAGGCCACGCGCCATTTGTTTGTGCATAACGAAGAAGTCGCGTTGTCGCCAAACTGGTCAATTCACTGCGGCTGCGGCACGGGCAATTACAAATTCATCTGGGGCATGGCCGGCGAAAATCAGGTGTTCGACGACATGGACGCGGTGAAACCGTTTGATTTGAAGTAGCCACGGATTTTCACAGATAAAACACAGATAAATTTCTTTTTGAAAATCTGTGTTCATTTGTGTTCATCTGTGGCTTAAAAACCATGAAATTCAAAAATAAAGTCGCAGTTGTTACTGGTGCGAGCCGGGGAATTGGTCAGGCGATTTGCGTCGCGTTCGCGCGCGAAGGCGCAAAGGTCGTCGGTGTGGCGCGCAGCGATTTGGCGGAAACGGAATCCAAAGTCAAATCCGCAGGCGGCGAATTTATCGCGCTCAATGTGGATTTGAGCAAGGGCACGCAACGCGAATCAGCAGGTTTGATTTCACAAATTTTGCAACACACCGGACGGATTGACGCGCTCGTCAACAACGCCGGCATCATCCGTCGCGCGCCCGCGAAAGATTTTTCCGAAGCGGATTGGAACGAAGTTCTGGCGACCAATTTATCCGCGCCGTTTTTTCTTTCGCAAGCCGTCGGCAAATGGTGGATTGAAACCGGCCGCGCACAGTCGCCGAAAAATTGTCGTCTGAAAATTGTGAACATCGCGTCGCTGCTTTCATTTCAAGGCGGTATTCTCGTTCCGGCTTACACGGCCAGCAAACACGGCATCGCGGGCGTGACCAAAGCGCTCGCGAACGAATGGGCGAAGGAACGCATCAACGTCAACGCCATCGCGCCCGGTTACATTGCGACGGAAAACACGAAGGCATTGCGCGAAGACGCGGAGCGCAATCAAGCCATTTTGAGCCGCATACCCGAAAATCGCTGGGGCAATCCCGAAGACATCGCGGGCGGCTGCGTTTTTCTGGCGTCGGCGGACTCAGATTACTTGAACGGCGCGGTCTTGAATATTGACGGCGGCTGGCTGGGGCGGTGATTTTTGCAGAAGAAAAAATAACGAAAGTTGAAACTTTGTTTGCTTCGTTGTCTTCTGTTAAAAAATCGGTTAATCAATTTGAATTCGCCAAATGAAAAAACATTTCTGCCAACGCATTGGTTTTCTCGCTGTCGTCATTTCTTGCGCGACAAATTTTTCGTTACACGCGCAAACTAACTTTTCCGCCGACCTCGCGCCGAAAGCGATTTTGGGTGCGATGCAGCGCGTCGCCGGTTGGCAACTGGCGAATCCGGCTGCCAAAATCGCGCCAACGGATTGGATTCAAGGCGCGGGCTACGCCGGTTTTATGGCGCTCGCGGGCATTTCCGGCGACGCCAAATACCGCGACGCCATGTTTGCCATGAGCGAAAAGAATCAATGGAAACCTGGCCCGCGCAAATACCACGCGGACGACCAATGCGTCGGCCAAACTTACGCGGAACTGTATTTTCTCTATCGCGACCCGAAAATGCTTGCGCCACTGCGCGAGCGCTTTGATGATATTCTGGCGCATCCATCTGACACGCCGGATTTGAATTTCAAACAGCCCCATGGCAAAGCGTTGGAATTATGGTCATGGTGCGATTCGCTATTCATGGCGCCGCCAACTTGGGTATGTTTGTATCGCGCAACCGGTGATGAAAAATATCTGGATTTTGCGCTGACCAATTTCTGGCGCACGACGGATTTTCTTTGCGACACGAACGAGCATCTCTTTTTCCGCGACAGCACGTATTTCGACCAGCGCGAGGCGAACGGCAAAAAAGTTTTTTGGTCGCGCGGCAACGGCTGGGTGTTCGCGGGCATTGTCCGCATTTTGCAATACCTGCCGGCGAATCATCCCGACCGTCCGCGTTTTGAAAAATTATTCAAAGACATGGCGGACAAAATTCTCGCGTGCCAGCAAAGCGACGGCTTGTGGCGCGCGAGTTTGCTCGACCCGGAAAGTTATCCGGCGAAAGAAACCAGTGGCTCCGGTTTTTACACTTACGGATTTGCGTGGGGCGTGAATCAAGGTTTGCTCGACCGCGCGAAATTTGAACCGGCGGTGCGCAAAGCGTGGACGGCGCTCGTCGGCTGCGTCGAGCCGGACGGAAAATTGACGAACGTTCAGCCGGTTGGCGCCGACCCGAAACATTTCGACCCGGATTCCACCGAACCTTACGGTGTCGGCGCATTTTTGCTCGCGGGAAGTGAAGTTTATCGGATGGCAGCGTTTGAATTACATCGGACAAATCCGCCGGTGATTATCAGCGTAACCAATCCATCGAAATTTCAGCGTAATTGCGAGACGATTGAAATCAATCCACAAAAAATTTCCAATTTTACAATGAGCTCGCGGATTAAAGAAGGTTATTTTGCTGTAATGGACGGACTCTCGTCGCGGATTTTAGATTCACAGATTTATAGTCCGGCGTGGGGTAAATACAAATTGCTTTTTCAAGTTAATCTCGCTCCCGGCGAGACACGAAAATTTTATATTTTAGATTTCGCCGTTTTATCAACGGTCGTGCCGCCGCCGATTGTCAAAACCTTCGCGCGTTACGTGCCGGAGCGCGAAGACGATTTTGCGTGGGAAAGCGACCGCATCGCGCATCGCATGTATGGCCCGGCGCTGGAAACGTGGAAAAGAGAACCGCTCACCAGCAGCGGCATTGATGTCTGGGTCAAACGCACGCACAACCTCGTCATCAATCAAATGTATGGCACGATGAAATTGTTCGACACGAACGGACCGTCGCAGGACGATTACAAAGTCGGCAAAACGCGCGGCGACGGCGGCTTGGGAATTTGGAAGGACGGCAAACTTTACGTTTCAAAAAACTGGCGCAGTTATAAAATCATCACGACCGGACCGATTCGTTCGGAATTTGAACTGACTTACGACGCGTGGGACGCGGGCGGTCGAAAAATTTCTGAAACCAAACGCATCAGCATTGACGCCGGTTCAAATATGAGCCGTGTCGAAAGCACGTTCAGCAGTGATGACAAGTCGCCGATTCAGATCGGCGTTGGTTTGGCAGAAAGGCCAGGGGAGAATGTGATTTTGGATTTTAACGCCAAACCTTCTGATGCAGATGACGCGAAGTTAATTCATTCGCAAGAAATAATTGATAATTGGCAACCAAGCACGGCGAAAGGTCTTGTCGTGCAAAATAAAGCGGAAGGCTGGCAAACGTATTGGCAACCGCAGGATTTTAACAAAGGCACAACGGCCACTGCGTTCATTTTACCACATGGCAGCATTGAATTTTTCACGAACGATGTTCCCGATTTGACCGCCAACAAATTCGCTGCGCCGACCAAAACGATGGTGGAAGGCCAGCCGGCATTGCGAAATTTATTGGCTATCACAAAGCCGCTACCAATTGACCAGCCATTTGTTTATTACATCGGCGCAGGTTGGGATTTGAGCGGCGATTTTCCCGACGCCAAATCGTGGAACGATTACATTCGCCAATTCGCCGCCCGCCGCGACCAGCCGTTGCAGGTCACGATTGGAAATTGAAATCGTTTCTGCTAGTCTGCACCGGAATGCGAATATTCATTTTTTGGATTTGTCTGGCTTTTGTCACTTCCGGTTTTGGCGCGGAACTCAAGATTGACTTTGGCGATTATTCCGCCGGACAAACGCCGACAAATTTTCATCCGGCTATGGCCGGCGGCGGCAAGCCGGGCGATTGGAAAATTGTCATGGACGAAGTCGCGTCGGCATTTGCGCCGTTGACACCGCAGGCAGCGCAAGCGGCCACGCCCCACAAACAACCCGTATTGGCGCAAACGAACGTTGACCCGACGGACGAGCGGTTTCCTATGTTCGTTTATGACGGCGAGACGTTCCGGGATTTCAAGCTGACGACGCAATTCAAAATCATCAACGGCGTGATGGAGCAAATGGCCGGCGTGGTTTTTCGTTTTCAGAACGAATCAAATTTTTACGTCGTCCGCGCCAGCGCGTTGGGACGTAATTTACGTTTTTACAAGGTCGTTGACGGCATTCGTTCGGATCCGATTGGACCCGCGCTTGATATTTCCACCGGTGCATGGCATTCGCTCGCCATTCAATGTCAGGGCAATCAAATCACCTGCTGGCTGGACGACAAATTGGCGATGCCATCGCTCAACGACAATACTTTCAGCGCGGGCAAAATCGGTTTTTGGACGAAATCTGACTCGTTGACTTATTTCGGTGACACGACCATCAACTACACGCCGCGCGTGCCGATGGCTCAATCGTTGGTGGACAATGCGATGAAAAAATATCCGCGCATTTTGGGATTGCGGATTTATGCGCTGGACGACAAGGGCGAACCGCGAGTCATCGCCAGCAAATCGGAAAGTGAACTTGGCCAGCCGGGCGCTGATTCGGAGAAATCCGCCATCACAAAAAATCAAACGCTTTTTGGACGGGGCGACGGCAAAATTTCACTGGTGCTGCCATTGTGCGACCGGAATGGCGATCCAATTGCCGCGGTTTGGGTGCAATTAAAATCGTTCATCGGCGAAACGCAAAACACTGCCATCACGCGCGGGAAAATGGTGGTGCGATACATGCAGTCGCAGGTCGGTTCCGCCGCGGAATTGAACCGATGATTGCGTTTAAGGTTTCGTCAGCGCGGCGGGCGCGGGCATTTCATTTGGCGCTTTCACTGCCGGAATCGTTTCGGCTTTGACGCGTTTCACGCCGCCGACCACGATGATGTCGCCATTGTCGTCCGCGCTCAATCGCGGGCGTGTGTTGACATAATCGTAAATCTCCGTCTCCAAAACTTCTCCATTGGGATTTACGACTGCATAAGTGAACACCGCGCCGCCGTTTTGCCAGAGCACGTGCAGGTTGGAAAGTCGGTCCAATTGCGCTTCCGGCCTGCCGAACGAAACCATTTTTCCGAGCGTTTCAACTTTGAACACGCGCGATTCCGAGTCATCGCTGACCTGCACATACAATCGCAGTTGCGAGCGCAAGTAATTGGCCTGTTCCAAAGTGTATTTGCGGACTTCCGGTGGTTGGTTTGACGGCCCGCCCGGCACGCCAAATGTCTGCGACCACAATTTCGCGCCGTGAATGATGTCGAAACCGCGCGGCGCACTCGTTACATCCGTGTTCCAATCCTTAATGTGAACGGTGGCGACGATGCGGTAACGTCCCGATTGCGTCAGCACGAAATACGGCGCCAAATCCACGCGTTTGGTGGCGACTTCCGATGAACCCAAATCAAATTCGCCGACAACCGGTGGGTCGTCATGTCTGACAACGATAAAACCATCCGCCGATTCCACGTCAAACGTCAGCCAATTGGCGTCCGCACCCAAATGCAGTGATTGGCCGGAACGATTGGTAATACGCACGGTGGCCGGTAACGATTCGCTCGGCAGAAATTGATCCTGATCGAGCATGACTTCAACGGTCACTTGCGCTGATACGTTGAAAAAAGTCAGCGCCGCCAGACAAAGCGCGGCCAAAGAAAGTTTCATTTGCATTTGGACACTCTAAACGGTCGCGCGTTCGAGGCAACTGTAAAACTTGATTGCTCTGGACAAAATAATTTATCGGGAATATTTTAAAGAATCAGCCATGTTTTGGAAAATCTGGAAAAGAAAAAAACGAAAAGTAGCGACTGATTCAGGTTCGCCGGTCATTTTTTTCGGTCCTGATAATTCTTCATCTCCAAATCCCGGCAAATGTGCAGACCCCCATCAAGGTGGAGGTCATTCTCATTCAGGTGGCTCGTATCATTCTTGTAGGTCGCATGGCGGGCATTCTTGCGGTGGACATTCCTGTGGCGGTGGAGGCCACTAAAATAAATTGACTCATTTCCAATAATTCCAGTCCGCGTCGGGAAAAATGTTGTCGCGGGATTCAACTTGTTCCAGCCATTTTTCATCCACGCGCGTCGTCGTGAGTTGTTCGTGCAACGCGATGAAATTGAGCAGGTGTTCCTTGACGCGGCGGCGGGCGTATTCGGGACTGGTGTTGGCGCGCAGGATGAATGGCCAGTCGCTGGCCTGTGCGAGCAACAATTCGCGCATAGCTTGTTTCAAGGCGCGCGCTTTCAATCCTTTGGCTTTGGCGGATTTTTTGGCCAGCGCGGTCATGCGTTCCTGCGCGATTTGCAGGTGCGGATAAATCCATTCGTTCTGCTCATTGAGCCATGCGCGCAAATAACCTTCCTCGCCCCAACTTGATGCGCTCGGCACGGCAATTTGATTGGTCGGGTGACGGATGAGGTATTCGCCGGGCGTAATCATTTCGATGGTTTTCTGGTCGAAATAAAGTTTGCGCGCGAAGAAATTCAAAAATTCCGGCCCTTCATACCACCAATGGCCGAATAATTCGGCATCGTAAGGCGCGACGACGAGCGGCGGGCGGTCCAAAAGTCCGGCAACTTTTTGGATTTGCCCGACGCGTTCGTTCAGAAAATGCGCGGCGTGTTCGCTGGCGGCCTGCAACGCGGCGCTGCGGTCGTAGATTTGTTTGTCGCCCGCGCCGCCGGTGATTTTGTAATACTTCACGCCGGTGAAGCCGCGATTGTCCGGCGAGGGCAAATGCGGTTTGATGTAATCGAAATCGAGGTCGAAGCCGACGTCGCGATAAAAATCGCGATAACGCGGGTCGCCGGGATAACCTTCGTGCTTGCTCCACACCTGACGCGAAGAATCGAAATC
Organism: Verrucomicrobiia bacterium; assembly: GCA_035546095.1. Lineage (GTDB taxonomy): Bacteria > Verrucomicrobiota > Verrucomicrobiia > Limisphaerales > UBA11358 > UBA11358. The sequence continues at coordinate 19,648 of DASZXB010000044.1, forward strand.
ACGCCCGAACGCGGCGATGCCGTTGGGCGTGAAAATCGGCGCGAACGTGCCGTAGCGCGGTCGCGGTTGCGCGTATAAAACGCCGTGCGTGTCAAGAATGAACCAGCGAATGTTGGCTTCCTGCAAAAAGGTTTCGATGCCGGAAACATAGGCACATTCCGGCAGCCAAATGCCGCGCGGATCGCGCCCGAAGCAACTGCGATAATGGTCGCGCGCGGTCAGGATTTGCGCGCGCAGAGACGGCGGATGGTTGGCCAGAAACGGCAGCAATGCGTGCGTCGCGGCGGTGGTGACGATTTCAATCAATCCGTCGTTCTGAAATTTCTTGAACGCGTTGAGAAGTTGCCCGTCGTAAAAATTCCACGTTTCGCGCGCCAGTGAAAATTTGTAATGATACATCCACGCCAATTCGCGGAAAGCGCGGTCCCAATGCGTGCGATGAATTTCTTTTTCGCCTAAATCAATTAGACTTTGCAGATGGCGTTCGTATCGCCGTTGCAACAGCGGGTCGGCCAGCATCGTGCAAAGCGTTGGCGAGAGCGAAAGCGTCAGCGACGCGCGGATGCCGTCGCGCTGCCAGCTTTCCAGAATTTGAATGAGCGGAATGTAAGTTTCGGTGACGGCTTCGAACAGCCAGCTTTCTTCCAGAAATTTTTCGTGTTCGGGATGGCGCACAAATGGCAGATGTGCGTGCAATACGATGGATAAATATCCTTGCATTAGCTGACAATCGGATTCTTCGCGTGGTTAAAATTTCAACGCGCCGGAGAGATTGGAATTGAACGCGCGCAGCCCGTCAAATGAAAACCGTGTTCATCAATCAAATTTGTCGGAAATCCATTGCGCCAGAGATTTGGATTTAATCAATGCGGCGACACCGAGCACGGCGGGAAGGCATTTCAAGATGAAGGGGAAAATTTCCAACGGTATCTGGTTATGCCGGCTCACGACCCAATACAGCGTGAGGTCCACCATCGTCCAGCCGATGAGCGCGGCGGCGACAAACCGGACGAGCATCAACGCTCCACGGTCGGGCGAATCCATAATCAGATATTTTCCGGCAATGGCGTTTTGAGCGCGGGGTCTTGCGGTTGCGCGCCGACATCGCCGAGGTATTCGGTTTCGCGGGTGAATTTCAAATCTGCCGCCCGCGCGTCCGTGCCGTCGGCGGAAACGGCGACGGCAGGCAAATCATATTTTCCGTCCGGCAACGCAAAACGAAAACTGAATGTGCCGTCCGAACGCAATTTGATTTCGTGTCCGCCGAGCGTGACTTTCGCGCCCGGCTCGGTCGCGCCGTAGATGATGAGTTCGGCGTTGACGTTGAACCAGAAATTTTTCCGCAATTCCATGCCGCCGAACGGACTGGACAAACTCGAAACGCCAAGCGAAGAAATTTCGTGCTGCAAGCGGCGGCGAATCAGTTCCGTGATTTCGAGCGAACCCATCCAGACGCGGCGCGTGTCGTCAATGCTGATGACTTTGGCGAGTGCCTGTTCCTGCTGCGGCGTCCATGCGGAAATCGGCGAGCCGTTGACGCGCGGCAATTCGCGATGCCCGCTGCGGCGCAATTCTTCAATCGCCTGTGCGAGCGGCAGATTTTCACGCACAGCGGCTTTAATCATTTCCATCAAATGCGCGAACGGAAATTCAAACGGAATCGTAGCGAATTCGGCGTCGGCTTCCGTGGAAACCGCGTCCGGTGGCGTCACCGTGCCGCTGGAAACGGAGATGCGAATCCATTTGCCGATGGACGAGTAATAGCCAAGTTCGGCGGCGTAGGAATTTCCCGCACGCTCGACGTGCGCGAACCAGTGATTCGATTCGGGATGGACATGAATTTCGTGGGCGGGATGGCCTTCAATCTTGTTCACGTAAATCCGCAGCACGAGATGGCCGTCGGCGGATTTGGCGTTGAATTTCAATTGCTGCTCGCGTGTCAGATCCCAATGCGCGTAAAGCCAATGCGGGTCGCGCGCAGTCAAAAATAATTTTTTGGTGCCGTAAGCTTCCGGCAATTCAACCTCTGCGGAATCAAATTTTTGCGCGGGTGTTGTCGGGCCAAGCGCGTATTTTTCGCCGGGACCGCTGACAGGCGCAATCGCTGGCGCGTCGCCTTCGAGCAAAATCGCCGGCACTTCAATCTTTTTGCGGCGCGCGTAAGTGCGGCGCATGGCAGTGGTGCCGATTTTGGCTTTGGAAGCGCGAGTCGATTTGGCGGAAGCGGTCAGGGTTTTGACGATAGCAGTGGGCTTTTCCGGCGGAAGTTCGTCGGCAGTGCGTGGACGCGTAATGCGGGCGGAATTTTTTTTCTTGGCAGACACGGATGCTGGTTTAGTTTTCATAACCGCGAATCCCTGTTTCAAGATGATGAACTCATCTCCGGTAATTAGCTTAAAGTGGACAATTGCCTTATGCAATGTTAATTTTAAGTAAATTTTCGCCGTGGGCGTCACGTTTCATTAGCAAAACGAATGGTTTGCTGGAGTGAAATGAATGTGAAATGATTTGTTCCGAACGGTTATGTCGGGCTTGAAGCAAACGAAAAATGACGGTGCACCTCCCACAATTTTTGTGGTGGACGACGAAATGATGTTGCTGGAGCTGGCGACGGCGATTCTGCAATCCGCCGGTTACAACGCGCGCACTTTCAGCGACCCGCGTGCGGCGCTCGCCGCTTTCAGCAGCGCCAGTCCGCGTCCGGCGGTTTTAGTGACGGATTACGCGATGGGTTCGATGAATGGCCTGGATTTGATCCGTGAATGTCGCCGGATTGAGCCGAAACAAAAAGTCATCATGTTAAGCGGCACGGTGGACGAAACGATTTATGCGGAATCATCCGTGAAACCCGACCATTTTTTGGCTAAACCGTATGAAGTCAGCGATTTTCTTGAATTGATCCAATCGTTCACCTAAAGTTGAAAGGCAATCAAATGCGAAAAATTTTTTGGAGCGTCGTGATTATTCTGCTGGTGGTGGTGATCGCCGTCGCCATCGTCGTGAGCCTGATGCTGGGGCCGGTCGTTAAAAAGGCTGTTGAAACGGTCGGCCCGCAAATGACCAAAACAACCGTGACTTTGGATGACATAAATCTTTCATTGCTGACTGGTTCAGCCATGATCAAAGGTTTTACCATCGGCAATCCGCAAGGCTACAAAGCCACCAATGCCATCAGCGTTGACGAGGTCAGCGTGGGTGTGAATCCGCTTACCGTTTTCTCCGATAAAATTGTTTTGCGTTCAATCCATGTCAAATCACCCGAAATTACTTTCGAAGGTGACCCGTTCAGTGGAAATAATTTGACGCAGATTGACGACAATTTGAAGTCAGCAAGTAAAAATCAAAAATCAACACCCAGCCAAACCAATCAGGTGGCGCAATCTGCCAAGCCCGCCAAAAAATTTGAAGTGGATGATTTTCTGCTCACCGGCGCAAAAATTCACATCAATTACGCTGGACAGGAAATGACCGTTGATTTACCGGATGTTCATCTGACTAATTTAGGCGCCGGAAGCGACGGCCTGACGTCCGCTGAAGTATCCAAACGTGTGTTGGACGCCGTCATTGCGGCGACGATCAAAACTGTTTCTCATGAGATTCAATCCAAAAATCTTGGAAACGATTTGAATAAGGTTAAAAATTTGTTCAAACGCTGATTTTTCCGGGTGATTTTGACTCTTTTTGATTTTTGCGTTGCCAACGACGCGGTTTGCTCCTAGAGTCGTGACGTAACCCGTCAGTCGAAGTTTATGTATTTCGGCGTTGACTATTATCCCGAGCAATGGGTCTTTCCTTACGGCGGCTCCGCCGAAAATCCCGAAGCCGCGTGGGAACGCGACGCCGCGCTCATGGCTAAAGCGGGCATCAACGTCGTCCGCATCGGCGAATTTTCCTGGGGACTTTGCGAGCCGGCGGAAGGTAAATACGATTTCCTTTGGCTGCGCCGCGTGATGGACATCATGGCGCAGCACAGCATCAAAGTCGTTCTCGGTACACCTACCGCCGCGCCGCCGATTTGGTTGACGCGCAAACATCTGGAAATTCTTCCGCTCGACGAGCATGGCCTTCCAAAACATGAAGGCACGCGCCGCGCGGTTTGTCTGGCGAGCGATGTTTTCTGGGATTATTCCAAACGCATCGTCACGGCGATGGCCGAGGCGTTGAGCGATCATCCGCAACTCATCGCGTGGCAGATTGACAGCGGCATCGGCGGGCATCAGACGGAATTTTCTTTCAACGAGGAATCACGCAAGGAATGGCATTTGTGGCTGGAAGCCAAATACAAAACCATCGAACGCCTCAACGATTTGCTCGGGTTGCGTTATTGGGGACAAATCGTGCAGTCATGGAGCGACGTGCCGATGCCGATGCGCGCGCCGGCGGCGCACAATCCAGCCTTGTTGTTGGACTGGCATCGCTTTTGCAGCGACACGATTGTCCAATTCGTCAAAATGCAGGCGGACTTGCTACACAAACTTTCACCGAAACATTCCGTCACCGTCAATTTGCGCGCGCTTACCCGCAAATTTGACCATTTTGACCTCGCTGATGTCGTGGATTTCGTTTCGATGGAAAGTAACGCCGCCATCAAGTCCAAATCCGCTGAACTCGCGTGCGACATGGACATTTTGCGTTCGCTGAAAAAATCGGACATCAAGACGCCCGATGGCGATTGTGGTTTTTGGATCATCGAACAAAAGGCCGGTCAGGTCAATTGGCAGGACGTGAATTCGCTTGTGCGTCCTGGAATCATCCGGCTGTTCACGTATCAATTGGTTTCGCGCGGCGCGTGCGGCGTTTTATTTTATCACTGGCGTCAGCCGCGCATCGGCAACGAAAAATTTTACGGCGCGGTGTTGCCGCATCATCTCGAAGGCAGCAATCGCGTTTATCAGGAAATCAGCCAGGTCGGCGAAGAATTGAAACTGCTCGCGTCCGCGCTCAAGGACACCAAAGTTGCCGCCGAAGTTTGCATCCTTTACAGCCACGACAATGATTGGGCGTTGCAGCAACCGATGCAGCCGAACAAGTTTTTCAGTTTGCGCGATCATATCCAGCTTATTTACAACGCGTTGCATGACCGCAATATCCCTGTGGATTTTGCCCGGCCGATTGAAGATTTGTCCAAATACAAAATTGTTTTCGCGCCGTCGTTGCATTTGCTCGCGGCGGGCGAGGCCGACCGTTTGAAACTTTACGTTCAAAACGGCGGCACGCTCGTCAGCACCTTCAACACCGGTCTCGTCAATGAATATCACATCGCGCCCGATACCGGCTATCCAAACGACATGACCGATTTGTTCGGCCTCGAAGTTTTGGAATTCGACCCGATTCCGCCCGGCGAGGAAAATCATCTGACGTTCAAAGGCGCGTTTCCCACGAGCCATTTGCATCCGGCCAAATTATGGTGCGACATCATCGAGCCGAAGGGTTGCCAAATTCTGGCCGTCTATGCGAAAGATTTTTACGCCAATCGTCCGGCCATCACGATGAACACGTTTGGCCTCGGTCGGGCGATTTACATCGGCACGATGAGCCACCAGCATTTTTATCATGATCTCGTTTCGTGGTTGCGGCAGACCTGCAATCTGCATCCGTTGCTCAAAGTGCCGGAGAACGTTGAAGTCAGCATGAGGCAAAAGGAAGGCACGCGCGTTTATTTTCTGCTCAATCACCAGCACTCGCCCGTGCGCGTGCAATTTTACAAACCCATGCACGATTTTCTCACCGGCAACACTTTCTCCGGCAACTACGACATTCCACCGCACGGCGTGCTCGTGCTGGACGAGCATCCCGAAACGAAAGTTGCCGCTGCGACCGCGTAATTTCAATTCGTTCGTCCGGCCAAAATTTCAATCTTGAATGTCCGTTCGCGCCGCGTGAGAATTACCAAAAGGATTGACGCATGTCTCCGCGCCATATCGAAGCGATCATTTTTTCCGTAAAAGCGGCCGTTGCTGCCGTCGTTTCTGTGCTCGGCTACGATTATTTTGGATTACCCGGCGCGGGCTGGGCGGCCATTTCCGCCGTGCTGGTCTTGCAACCGACGCTGCATTCGTCGTTCAAATCGTCGCTGATTCGCGTCGTCGCCAATCTGACCGGTGCGTTTGGCGGCGCGGCATTGAGCGCCATGATTGGACATCAATTGCTGGCGCTGGCCGTCGGCGTCATGCTCACCGGCTTGATTTGCTATTTTCTGAAAGCCGACGACGCCATGCGTCCGGCTTTCGCGGCGGTCGTCATTGTCATTTCCACCGCCGATTCTGCCAAATGGTCAAGTTCGATTGACCGCGTCATCGCCGTCATTGTCGGTTGCGTTTGTGCGCTGGCCGTCGGATTTTTATTCGACAAAATCGCCGACGCGCTCAAATTGCTGCGCAAGGACGGTGAAAAGAAAAGCGGCGGTTCCGAGTGAAAATCATTTCCGGATCTTCAGATTCCACGGTTCGCGCGCCACAGCAAAACCGCGCCGACGGCTTGAAAGATGAAATTCGGAATCCAGAAAATCAGGTGCGGCGACCATTCAGGATGCGACGAAAGTGATTTGCCCACGAGCATGAAACTGAAATAAATCGCCGCCAGAATCAGTGCTATGGCGAATCCGACGTTGGTCTCGCGCCGATGCACGCGGATGCCCAG
>DASZXB010000045.1:0-24178 GCA_035546095.1 Verrucomicrobiia bacterium
CATTTTTGGTGGTGATTTCGTTGACGGTCGCGCCATGTTCCAGCACGCCCAGCACGCTGTAATTTTCTCCCGGCCCGGCGCGCAGGTTCAATTTCTTCGGCTTGACCGTTTTGGTTTCCGGGTCAATGAATTGAGCGCTGACCCAGACGTGCGTACTGGCGGGCAAAGCGATTTTGGCCCATTGCGCCGGTTCACCAGCCTTGTGTTTGTCCAGATTGATTTGCTCTAAAACCGTGACCGCATCACCTTCTTTGAGATGCGCGACGACTTCACCCTTCAAACCGGCTTGTCCGCGGGCGTTAAGATTTTTGCTGTTCACCGTCGCCGGTCCGGGAGTCAACGCGACGGTTGGTTCGCTAATCGGTCTTTCGGCGGCAGGCTTTTTGTGATGATGAATGACGGTCTTCGGTTTGGGTTCAGCGGCGGGCGCAGTGTTGTCCGCCGGCGCACTGGCCGGAGTGGTGACTGGCGCGGGCATCGCCGGCAGCGTGTTGGAGTTGTCCTGCGCGACTGCGCTTGCGGCCGCTATCACGCCCAAAAGTAACCAGCAATTCATTTTCATATTTCCGAAAGTAAAGTTCTAATCTCTGTTTCTGTCAATGCCCGCCATTTGCCCGGTTTTAATTCACCCAACTTGATTCTGCCGATTTGCGTCCGCAACAATCGTTTCACCGTCAAACCCTGCGATTCAAACAACCGGCGCACCTCGCGGTTTTTGCCTTCGCTCAATTCCAATTCCACCACGCTCTGCGACTTGCTTGCGGAAATCAAAACCGCTTTTTGCGCCTTCAATTTTTCGCCCGCGTGCCAGACGCCGCGTGTGAACTCTTCAAGCATCCCGCGTTCCACCTTGCCCTCGACCGTCGCCACATATTTTTTGCGGACGCCGTAGCGCGGATGCGTCAGGTGCAGGGCGAATTGTCCATCATTCGTCAGAAAAATCAATCCCTCACTGTTAAAATCCAGACGTCCAACGGAACTCACCGTTTCCTGCCATTCCTTGGGCAATAATTCGTAAATCGTCGAACGGCTAAATTCATCCTTGCGCGAGCAGACGCAGCCAATTGGTTTGTGGAGCGCGAGGTAAAGTTTTCGTTTCGCGCGGACGGCTTTTCCGTCCACGGCAATTTTGTCGTGAAGCGGATCAATTTTCGTTCCGAGCCGACGGACAATTTCGCCGTTCACCGCGACGCGCCCGTCCAAAATAAATTGTTCCGCCGCGCGCCGCGAAGCCACGCCCGCGTCGGCTAAGAACTTTTGGAGGCGAATGTTCAAGTCGTTAAATCGTTAAATGGTTGAATCGTTACATCGTCAGGCGATTCAACGATTCACGATTCAACGAATCACGCTTCCGGCTTGGTCTTGCGCAAACCCGTGATGCGGTCGCCATCCTTCCACTGGCCGCGTTTCTTGAGAAGTTCCGTGCGCTCGAAGCGCTTGAGGACATTGCGCTTGCCGCCCAATGTGGACGCCGCGCGCAGACTGCGATGCTGTGACATAAATTCTTTCGGTTAAATTTTCAGTAAAAACGAGCGGAAAGGATAACAAATAAAATTGTTCCCGCAATGATGAAATTTCCATCGGCTGAAAGATTTTTGATATACGAACAGAACCGCTTCAACCAATGGCAATACGAACCTTCTGTGGACAGCGAAAGATGCTTGCGCCTGATGACATTTCTCAACTCTTGAGTTGCTTCCTCAAGCTTCATTTGCTTAAATCTAAAATATGAGTTCCCGTTCGTATATCAATAGTTAGGCCACACGACGCACCATGACATTGATTGCACATCGAATTGGTAGGGCGGCGCTTGTCACGCTTATTTGTTATTTTGTCATTTTCACGGCAGCTTGCTGGATTTGTGATTTATTTTTTCCAGCAGTATTTGGTTATCGGTTTTGGGAGCAGCTATTTACAAGTTCGGGCGAGATTATCACACCAGTCGTTTTTGTTGTGTCATTTTTTATTTGGCGACGGAGTCGGTTGCTGGCAGCCATCGGATTTCTGTCTTGCTTGATGTGGATAGTTTGGGATTTATTGCCGAGACTTTGAGTTATGACGATTGTGTAGCCTAACACCGCGCTGGAGCCAACGGCCACTGCTCCATGTGTTTCGACATTGATATGAAATTTGATTATCATCTTTTCATTTCGAGCTTGATTTCCGGTGGCCGTGGCTCAGCTTTGGATCGTTAGGCTTTCTTCACCACTTCAATTCCTGCAAACGGCGCGCGACTTCTTCGGCATTGGCGCGGCTGTTGAACGCGCTGATACGAAAATAGCCTTCGCCACGCGAGCCAAACCCGCTGCCGGGCGTGATGACGACGTTTGCTTCGCCCAAAATTTTGTCGAATGCCTGCCAGCTCGTGACGCCTTTCGGCGTGCGGACCCAAATGTAAGGCGCATTCACGCCGCCGAAAACTTTCAGTCCGGCTTTGCGCGCGCCTTCGCGCAAAATTTTCGCGTTGCCCAGATAAAATTCGATGAGCGCGCGCACTTGCGATTTTCCTTCCGGTGAATACAACGCTTCCGCCGCGCGTTGAATCACGTAGCTCACGCCGTTGAATTTCGTCGTCTGCCGCCGCGCCCAAAGTGGATGCAACGGTTTGAATTCACCGGATTTCGTTTGTGCGTTGAGCGACTTCGGAACGACAGTATAAGCGCAGCGCGTTCCAGTGAAGCCGCCGTTTTTCGAGAAGCTGCGGAATTCAATCGCGCACTCGCGCGCGCCGGGAATTTCGTAAATCGAATGCGGCAGATTCGTGTCAGTGATGTAAGCCTCGTAAGCCGCGTCGAACAAAATCACAGATTTATTTTCGAGCGCATATTTCACCCAAGCCTCAAGTTGTTCACGTGTGGCTGCCGCGCCGGTCGGATTGTTCGGCGAGCAAAGATAAATCACGTCCACGTGTTTCTTCGGTGGTTCAGGAATGAAACCGTTCGATGGTTTGCACGGCAGATAAATCAATTTCGCGTAAGCGCCGGCTTCATTCACTTCGCCGGTGTGGCCGGCCATGACGTTGGTGTCCACATAAACCGGATAAACCGGATCGCTGATGGCGATTTTGTTTTTACCGCCGAGAATATCGAGGATGTTGCCGCAATCGCATTTGGAACCGTCGCTGACGAAAATTTCGTCATCGGCAACTTCAATTCCTTTGTCGCGAAAATCATTTTGCGCGATGGCGTGACGCAACCATTCGTAGCCCTGTTCCGGGCCGTAGCCTTTGAACGTCTCGCGCGCCGCCATTTCGTCCACGGTCTTGTGCATCGCGGTGACGACGGCAGGGGGCAACGGTTCGGTCACATCACCGATGCCACAGCGGATGAGTCGCTTGGCCGCTTCGGGATTCGCATCGCAAAATGCCTTCACGCGCCGGGCAATTTCAGGGAAAAGGTAGCCGGCTTTGAGTTTCAAAAAATTGTCGTTGAGAAATGCCATAGCAAAACCACAGATAAACACGGATGAACACGGATGTAAAACTTTGCGTGAAAAAGTTACAGCAAAAATCCCGCGAGGCTGGCGGTCATGTAGGCGGCGAGCAGTCCGCCAATCATCGCGCGGAAACCGACTTTGGCCATTTCGCTGCGGCGTTCGGGCGCGAGCGAGCCGATGCCGCCGACTTGAATCGCGATGCTGGAAAAATTCGCGAAGCCGCACAACGCGTAAGTGGCAATCGCGAAACTGCGCGGGTCGAGCGCGAGCGTTTTGGCGTTAGTCGTCAAATCGAGATAGCCGACAAATTCGTTGAGCACGATGCGTTCGCCCAAAATTTGCCCGACGCTCAAACAATCGTGCAGCGGCACGCCCATAAGAAACGCGAACGGCGCGTTGACCCAGCCGAAAACGGTTTGCAACGTCGCGGGATTGACGATGCCGAGATACTTTTGCGGAAAGGTAAAAAGGTAATTCGCCAATGCAATCATGGCGATAAACGCGATGAGCATGGCAATCACGTTCAGCGCGAGTTGAAAGCCATCGCCCGCGCCACGACAAATGGCGTCAATGGAATTGGCGGTCGTGCGCGGAACGGTCGCGGGCATCGTCGCGGCGGTTTCGCTTTGTTGCGTTTCGGGCAGGAGAATTTTTGCAATCAACAGCGCGGCGGGACAATTCAGGACGGACGCGGTGAGCAGATGTCCGGCAGTGTTCGGATAACCGGCGCGCATCCCCATCGCCGCATAAACCGCCGCGACGCCGCCGGCGATGTGCGCCATGCCGCAGACCATGATGGTCATGATTTCGCTGCGCGTCATGCGCGGCACGTAAGGCCGGATCATCAGCGGCGCTTCGGTTTGTCCCATGAAAATGTTCGCGCAGGCGGAAAGCGTTTCGCTGCCGCTGGTGCGCATGATTTTGCGCATGACCCACGCGGCGGCGTGAACGACTTTTTGCAAAATGCCCCAGTGATAGAGCAGCGAGGAAATGCTGGCGACGATGATGATTGTGCCCATGACGAGCACGGCAAAAATTACGTCGTTTCCCGCGCCAAGTTTTTGCGTCAACAAATCTTCATCGGCCAGCGGACCGAAAACGAATTTGCAGCCTTCGTTGGAAAATTGGATGAGTTTTTGGACGACTTTGCCAGCGAATTCAAAAAACATCGCGCCCCACGGCGTTTTCAAAATTAAAATGGCGAGAACGAATTGCAGTCCGATTCCCCAAATCACGGTGCGCCACGGAAACAATTTGCGGTTGTAGGAAATCAGCCACGCGGCGGCAATCATCGTGAGCCAGCCGAAAAAGCTGATGAATTTGAGTTCCATTATTTCTGGCAAATCTGTTTGCAGACTTCCTTGTAAATGTGCGGATGCAACACGCCGACGAACGGCAGATTGCGGTAACGCTCGGCGAAATCAAGTCCGTAGCCGACGACAAAAAAATCGGGAATCTCGAAACCGACGTAATCGGCGGAAATTTTTTCAACGCGGCGCGATGGTTTGTCGAGTAATACGCAAATTTTTATTCGACGCGGTTTGAGCGCGCGGATTTTCGGTAGCACGCGGCTCATGGTTTTGCCAGTGTCCAAAATGTCGTCAATCAGTAGCACGTCGCGGCCTTTGACATCGAGGCGCAATTCTTTGGTGAAAACCAAATCACCGGATTCCGTGCCACTGCCGTAGCTGGAAACGCCCATGAAATCGAGGCGCAACGGCAGATTCAGATGCCGCATCAAATCGGCGAGAAACATCACCGTGCCGCTCAAAAGCGAGACAACGACCATTTCGCGTCTGCGAAAATCGCGCTCGATTTCGCGCGCCAAAATTTTGACGCGCCGCGCAATTTGTTCTTCAGTGATTAAAACGCGCTCGACTTCGTTCCGCCAGTTGGCGGAAGTTTTGCGTTTTTGGTTTTTTATTTTCAGCAGCACAGTTAAATGTGTTTGTTGTCGTTTTCGTCTTTGACGGTGTAACCGCTTTCCTGCCGCTTGAAATTCACTTCATTTTTTTTGACGTAAGCGGCGAACACGTCATCCGCGCTCATGCCGAGCACTTGCGCGAGCGAAATGAGAAAATGAAATAAATCCACGACTTCGACGCGCGCGTTTTGCTCGTCGAATTTCTGATACTTCGCCCACCATTTCCACGGCACGCTGTCGGTGAGTTCGGCCATTTCCTGCGACATCGCGCGGCAATAATTCAAAATCCATTTGGTCTTGTCCGCTTCGCTCATGCCGTCGGTCTGAACGCCGATGCGTTCGTTCAAACTTTTTTGCATTCGGAACAATTCACGGAGTTGGTCAGGTTTTTCCATACGCCAATTAACCGTCAAGTCGCGGGGGACGCCAAGAAAAATCTTTATCCTTCGGGCGCAAATGCCTATAAAACCTCATGCCAATGCTTTTAGCCAACGGCGGGCCGGTGTTGTGGTTGATTTTAATCGCCGCTGCCGTCGCCATCGCGGTGTTCATCGAACGCGCGCTGTTTTGCCATCGTTCACAAATCAATTCGACCGAATTTTTGAACGGCGTGCGCAACGTGCTCAAGCGCGACAATGTCGTCGAGGCGGTTTCCATTTGCGACGCCACGCCCGGCCCGGTCGCGCGCGTCGTCAAAGCGGCTATTCTAAATCGGGACAAAGGCCGTGAACGCGTGCGTGAAGCCGTCGAAGAAGCCGGCATGGTCGAAGTGCCGTTGTTGGAAGAACGGTTGAATCTGCTCGCGACCATCGCGCAACTTGCGCCGTTGCTCGGGTTGCTCGGCACGGTTGCCGGATTCATGGAGATTTTCAAGCACGTGCAGGAAGCCGGTTTGTATGCCCATCTGGAAATGTTGTCGCAAGGCGTTTGGAAAGCGTTGATTTGCACCGGCGCAGGGCTGGCGGTCGCGATTCCCGTTCACGCCGGCTATAATTATCTCGTGAGCCGCGTCAACAAAATCGTGATTGATATGGAACGTGCCGCGTCCGAAATCGTCAACATCGTCACCGAAAACGGCAATGGCCAATGAAATTTCCGCGCAACGCCAAAATTCTTCGCAGCCAGTTCGACGCGGCGCCATTCGCCGCCGTTTTCGTTTTGCTCATCGTTTTTTTGTTGCTGGGCGCGATGCTGCCGGTGCAAGGCTTGCAATTGCAGATTCAGCCGCCCGCCGTTGCGGATTTGCCCGGTTTGGACAAACCTTCCGTAGCCGTGGCCGTTGACGCCAATGGCCGGTTTTATTTCGCGAACCAAATCGTCAGCGAAGCGCAATTGAGTTCCGATTTAAGCCGCGTCGTGAAAAATTCACGTGAACCGCTTACGCTCGTCATCCATGCCGACCAAACGGTCACTTACGGACAACTGGCGCAATTGACCGCGCTTGCCCGCGCCGCTGGAATCAACAACGCCTTGCTCGCCACCTTGCCGCGACCCGTCGAAAAATGAACTCCGCCGCCGAATTGATTCCGGCCAAATGGACGCGCGCCCGTTGGCTGCTGTGGGCGGTTGTCATTTTTGCGGCGCACATCGCGTTGATTTTCGTGTTCGCCAGCCACAAGAAAATTATTCCCCGCGCCGTCACCGTCCAACCGCAACTTTTTCTCGCGGACAATTCCAGCGATTTGATTGCGCTCGGCGACCCGACCATGTTCGTGCTGCCTCAGGCAAACGATTTTGCTTCCGCCATCTGGCGCAAAACGCCGCCGCGCGAACCGCCGTCATTTCGATGGACGGAACCGCCGCGCTGGTTGCCGCTGGCCGCCGATGATTTGGGTTCGGTTTTCTTGCATTTCATGCAAACGAACCAACTCGATGGATTTCAACTCAATTTCAAGATTGGACCGAGATTGAACAAGCCGGTTCTGCCCGCACTTCCACAAACGGAGAATTCAACGCTGCAAATCACCGGCGACCTTGCGAACAGGCGAATTCTCAATCCGGTAGATTTGCCATCGCTGCCCTGCAACGACGTGATTGCGCCGGACAAAGTGCAGGTGCTCGTGGACGCAAATGGAAACGTGGTTTCCGCCATTTTGCTTCCGTCACCCAATAGTTGGGAAACCGCCGCGCGCGCAGCCATCGGCGACACGAACGCGCTGGCCATCGCCCGCGCATTCCGGTTCGCGCCATCGCCGCGACCAACCGTCGGTGAATTGATTTTCAACTGGCGCACCGTGCCGCTGCCCGCAACCAATGCGCCGGCCAATTCACCATGAGCGTCGCCTCGCTGATTTTCATTTACGTGAGCGTGTTGCTGGGCGCGCTGTGCGGCCTGGGCATTTATTCCGAGATGCGCCGCCGCCGTTTCGGCCCGACGCACACCGAAGACCGGATTTTCCGCTGCAAAAATTGCGGCTACGTCTACACAGACGACTCGGACGTTGACCGTTCGCGCTGCATCCAATGCGGCAAACTCAACGAACCGATTGTGTTTTAATTTCCCGTCTTTAATTCCACCACGTCGTGCGGCGCGGCTTCGCGCATTCCGGCGGGACTGACGCGGATGTAACGCGCTTTCGACCGCAGTTGTTCCAAATTTTTCGCGCCGAGATAACCCATGCCGCTTTGGATGCCGCCGATGAGTTGCGCGAGCACGCGGTCAACCGAGCCGACGACTTCTTTCAAAGCCTCGATGCCTTCCGCCGCGAGTTTGCGCGTGGCGTCATTTTTTTCGTGACCGTAACGCGCCGCGCTGCCCGCTTTCATCGCCGCGAGACTGCCCATGCCGCGATACTGTTTGTAAAGTTTGCCACCGATTTCCATCACGTCGCCCGGCGCTTCCGTGCAACCGGCGAACATCCCGCCGCAAATCACCGCGTCGCTCAACGTCAACGCCTTCACGATGTCGCCGGATTTCGTGATGCCACCGTCGGCGAGAATGGAAACGCGTTTTTTTTTCGCCGCTTGCGAGCAGACATACAACGCTGTCATTTGCGGAATGCCCACGCCCGCAACCACGCGCGTCGTGCAAATCGAACCTGGCCCTTGCCCGACTTTAATCGCGCTTGCGCCGCAATCCGCCAAATGCTCCACGCCCGCCGCGCTCGTCACATTGCCCGCGATGATGGGCAATTTCGGAAACGCCTCGCGCAACACGCGCACCATGTCGCCGACGCCTTTGCTGTGACCGTGCGCCGTCGAAACCGCCACCACGTCCACGCCGCGTTCGACGAGACCGCCGACGTGATTCAAAATCCGTTCGCGGTCGAGTTCGCCAAACGCATTGCGCGTGGCCGAAACCGCCGCGCCGCAAACGAGACGAAATTGCGCGTCGCGCGCCGGTTTGAATTGCGCCTTGCGTTCCTGTTGAATCCGCTCCACATCGTTCATCGTGAACAGACCACGCAAATTGTCGTCGTCGTCCACCACGAGCAATTTGTGGATGCCCGGACGTTCCGTGAAAAATTTGTCCGCGCGCGCAATCGGGTCTTTGCCCAAATCCTTTTGCGCGATGGTGTGAACCTGCGCGCGCGGCGTCATCGCCTCGGCGATTTTCCGTTTCGCGTAACGCGGCTTCACGACATGACCGGAGAGCAGCCCGACCAATTTGCCTTTTTCGTCCACGACCGGAAACGTGCTGAACCCGAATTTTTTTTCTTCAATCAGTAGCACCGCGTCGCCGACAAATTGTTCCGGCGAAAATTTAATCGGTTCGGGAATCATGCCCGGCACGTGAAATTTCACGCGGCTGATTTCCGACAACTGCTGCTTCTCCGGCATATTGTAATGGATGAGGCCGAGGCCGCCGTTGAGCGCCATCGCAATCGCCATGCGCGATTCCGTGACCGTGTCCATGTCGGACGAAATGACGGGAATGTTGAGATGCAAATTTTCTGCGAGCGATGTTCCAAGCTCCGTATCGCGCGGCAAAATGTCCGAGTAAAGCGTCGCCAGCGTGATGTCGTCAAACGTCAGTCCGATATGATGGTTCGCGGGGAAAAATTGTTCTGCCGGTTGGTAGAACGTATCGTCGAAAGCATTGGAATTGCGCGTCGCTGCCATGTCAGAAAATGCCTGCGAACCGGCGGCTTTGGCAAGACAAATTTGACAAATTAAGTAAGTTTTAGACAGAATGACAGAATGGGCAAAATGCCATTCTGAAAATTCTGTCAATTCTGTCAAAAAACTTGGCGTCCTGGCGGTTAAGAATTTGTCAAATTTCAATCCGCGTAGCCGTTCGGGTTTTTGACGTGCCACGCCCACGCGGTTTTCACGATGTCGTCCAGCTTCGGAAATTGCGGACGCCAGCCGAGTTCGTTGAACGCCTTGTTCGCGGCGGCGACGAGGCGCGGCGGGTCGCCCGCGCGACGCGGTTTTTCTATCGCCGGAATTTTTTTGCCGGTGATGCGTTCGCACGTTTCGATGACTTGTTTTACCGAATAGCCGTCGCCGTTGCCGAGATTAAAGAATCCGTTTTTGCCGGGCGCGAGGCCGAAAATGTGCGCCTGCGCCAAATCGCGGACGTGAATGTAATCACGGATGCACGTGCCGTCGGGCGTGGGATAATCCGTGCCGAAAATTTCGACGTGCGATTTTTGGCCGAGCGCGACGGCAAGGACATTTGGAATCAAATGTGTCTCGATGCGGTGATGTTCGCCAAATTTTTCGCTCGCGCCCGCCGCGTTGAAATAACGGAACGCGATGAATTCCAATCCGTAAATTTGCTGATACCAAATCAGCGCTTTCTCAAACATCAATTTCGATTCGCCGTAAGGATTGATCGGTCGCTGCGGCAAATCTTCCGTCATCGGAGTTTTGTCCGGCGGGCCGTAAGTGGCGCAGGTCGAGCTGAAGACAAATTTTTTCACGCCACATTCCACCGCGGCGTCGGCGAGTTTGAGCGCGTTGACAAAATTGTTATGAAAATATTTTTTCGGATTTGTCATGGATTCGCCGACGAGCGCGAACGCGGCGAAGTGCAAGATGGCGTCCGGCTTTGCGGATTTAACGGTGTTCAAGATGTCGCCTTCGATTTCCGGTTTGGCGAAAACGAATTGAGCACGCGAATCCACCGCCGAACGATGGCCTTCCGTGAGATTGTCATAAACCGTGACTTGATGCCCGGCGTTTAGCAGTTCTTCAACGCAAACTGAACCGATATAGCCCGCTCCGCCCGTGACAAAAACGTTCATGTGCGAAGTATAAAAAATTGCGGCGCGGACTTCAAATTTGAAACTGCAGATGCGCGCGCAGCTTTTGGATGGTCTCCGGTGTCAACTTTGCGCGTGAGTACATCGGCTCGTGCAACGGCTCGGCGGAATCCGAACGCATTGCGCGTTCAAGCCAGCGCGTATTCAACGGCTCGGCAATCAAATCCAACGTATTTGCGGCGACGGTCGTTTCTTCCTTGAATCCGGTCGCGTGGCCGACGCCGACAAAAAATCCGCCGAGCAACATCGCCGTGCGGGCGAGCGTGCTGCGCGTGAAATTCGCCAGCGCACAAGGTCGCTTCGGACTCAACCTGTGAAACAGGTTTTCAAATAACGAAACCGTCCACATAGCCGGATTTTTCTGCGGCGAATGCGGATCGAACAAAATGGCGTGCGATGGAATTAGTTTTAGGTTAGAAATCAAAGTAGGAAAATCACC
Organism: Verrucomicrobiia bacterium; assembly: GCA_035546095.1. Taxonomy (GTDB): domain Bacteria; phylum Verrucomicrobiota; class Verrucomicrobiia; order Limisphaerales; family UBA11358; genus UBA11358. The sequence continues at coordinate 11,009 of DASZXB010000045.1, forward strand.
GCGCAGAAATTCCCAATTCACAGAAAGTTTGCCGTTTTGAAATTCAGCAGAATTGTTTTGAAGCAATTCGGTGATTTGATTTTCAAAACCGGCGAGATAATTCAATTCATTGGAATGTTTTAGTGCGAATTCCAACGCTTCGCTGGTTTCATCAAAGCTGACGATGCGAATGGATTTTGGCTGCGGCAGGTTTTCTGAAATCAATTTTACGGCTGTCAGCACATTTGCTGCTGCACCAAGTCCGACATCCCAAATAACAAATTCCTCACTTGTTTCGCGAACGCGTTCCGGCAGGCGTAATTGCCGGACGTAAAGCGCTTCTGCTTCCGCCGCTGGCCCGATGCCGGGATGAAATGTTTCTGCATGAGCAATTGAATGAACGCTGCGTGCGCCATTTTTTAATTGGACAATTTTATATCCGGTTGTGGCAGACATAAAATTTTACCGCCGTTCAATTCGTCACCGGCGTCAGCGTCACGGATTTAAGATTGATAGGCGACCAATTTTCTTTGACTGGTTTGACGGCGAGTGTGATTTCGCCCGATGTAGAAATGGCCAAAGTGTCGTTCAGTTTAGTGCTTTGAAATTTGGTGTAATCACCAGTATTCGGCGCAGTGCCGGAAATTTTTTGGTCGCCGATGGAAATCTCAAAATGACTTTCTGCCTGCGCCGCGGTTTCAACCGCAACTTGAAATTTTCCCGGCTGGTTTACCTTAAATGTCCAACTGGCGAAATCGTTTGGGTCAGTCCAATAGCCGATATTATCTTTGCCGTTGCCGACTTCGTATTGCAAACCGCCATGTAAGTCTGCATCCGCCGCCCGAAGCGAAATTGAACTATCGGCGTTTTGTTTTAACACCACTGATTCCACTTCCGGCGTGCCGTTGATTTTCAAAACAATGGTGGATGAAATCACATTCGGCGCGTTCGCCGGAACTTCAATTTCCACGCCGTCATCCGTCGCCGATGATTTCAATTTTTCTCCCGTTGCCAGGAGCCGCACGGATTTGACGGAATTTTTCAGACCGGGCACGAGCAGTTTTCCATCGCCTGGCCAATTCCAAACGTGCAGATATAAAATGGTATTTTTGTCATCCGCTTTTTGCGTGCAACGTCCCCACGGCAATTTTTTGAACGGACTCGCGCTCGTGCCGTAAATCGCGACGCCGTTCACTTTCATCCAATCGCCGATTTCGCGCAAGCGTTCCAATTCCGGCGCGGGAATCAAACCGGTGGAATCGGGGCCGACGTTGAGCAGATAATTTCCGCCTTTGCTCGCGCAATCAATCAGATTGTGGACGAGCGTTTCGGTGGATTTGAAATTTTGATCAGCTTTGTTGTAGCCCCAATGGTCGTTCATCGTCATGCACGATTCCCAATAAACGTCAGGACCGAAACCGGTCGGCGGAATTGTTTGCTCCGGCGTGCCGTAATCGCCAACTTCGCCGGTCTTGGCAAATCCGCCGCCGGGCGTGCTTTCCGGTTTGCCGATGCGATTATTGACGATGAGCGAAGGTTGCAAACTGCGGACGTAATTGTAAATTTCCCGACCACGCTGCGCCGTCCACGGCGATTCCCAATTGCCATCGAACCAAATCAACCCCAACGGCCCATAATTCGTAATCAATTCGTTGAGCTGGCCTTTCATGTAATCTTCAAAACGGTCCATGTCAGGCGGGCCGGACTTGGCAGCGACATCGTTCCACGGACGGCGAATGCCCCAATCCGGGCTGTGCCAATCCATGATGGTGTAATAAACGCAAAATTTGATGCCCGCTTTGTGGCAAGCGTTCGCAAGTTCTCTCAACGGATCGCGTTTGAATGGCGTGCGGCTGATGCTCCAATCGCTTAATTTCGTCGGATACATCGCAAAGCCGTCGTGATGCTTTGAGGTGATGACGATGTACTTGACGCCGGCATTTTTCGCGGCAGCCACCCACGCTTTGGCGTCGAAATTAGTCGGATTGAATTGGTCCGCAAATTTCTCATATTGGCTGACCGGCATGTGTGTTTGTTCCAGAATCCATTCGGCGAAGCCGGTTTGATTATCCCATTCGCCGGCCGGAATGGAATAAACGCCCCAATGGATGAACATGCCAAATCGCGCATCGCTCCACCATTTCATGCGCGCCGTTTTTTGCGCGGGCGTTTCGTTCAGATAATTCGTCGAATCATTTTCCGCCGCGAAAAGAAAATTCTCCGAAGCCAGATGAAAAATGATTGCCGCGAAAACCAGAAATGAAATGCGAGTCGGGATTTTCATCGGGAAATTCTTTCTTCGTCCGCCGGCAAAGTCAAAGCGCATTTTCCAGTTTCAATTGAGCGTGCGAACCGTTTCGATTTTGGTAATGAGCCAGTTGCCGTCCATTTTTTGAAACGTGAATTTCATTTCCTGCACAATCGCGTCACGTTCGCCGGAGATTTCGACATCCACCGTCACGTCGGCCACCGCCGATTGTTTGTCCGGCGCAAGCGTCACCTGCGTGTCGGGAACTTTGACGACCAGTTCGCGCACGGCCTGACGCGCTTGAAGCGCGGCCTGCGTGATTTCCGCGCGGCTGTGCAGCGTGTCCGATTCGTGGCCGGGAATCGTGATGTTGATTTCAACATTCGTGGAAAAAAATCCGCCAACTCTTTCGCCGGCGGCGACACGCGAAAAATTTCCTTCGCCTTTTGTGAACGAAACGATTTTTGCCAATTTCAAAATGCGCTGGCGAACAATCGTTTCCGGCTTGGGAAAAAAGATTGTCCAAAGCCAGATTCCCAACGCAATCAATGCGCCGACGAAAATGATTTTGACCACGATTTTCATAACAATGCCTTGCCCAAAATCCGCCAGCGTTCAACCCGACCTTGCATGTGCAATGATTGCGGCATTTCGCGGTTGTCGCCAACGACATAATACTCATCGGAGCCGATTTTTTCCGCCGGCATGTTCCAATTGCACGGACCTTTTTCGTAAGGTTCCGCAAGCGGCTGGCCGTTGATCAAGATGCGGCCGTTTGCAAACGCAATGGTTTCACCCGGCAAACCGACAATGCGTTTGAGCAACATCAGATGCGGCCCGGCGAATTGAATACCAACCACGTCGCCCCGTTGCGGTTCATGCCGCCAGTAAGCAAAACGATTCACAAAATTGATGGAATTATCTTTGTAAGTCGGCGACATGCTGATGCCCGTCACGCGAATGGGGAGCAGCACGAGCCTGAAAACGACGAAACACGCGACGACCAAAACGATGATGCGGAGTAAAGTGCGTTTCGGACTTCGTCCGAAAACTAAAAGACGAATCCAACCGGCGGAATTTTCACCGCGAGTTGGATTCGTCGCTGCTTGCGCCATATCGCTAAATGATTCAGCGCATTTTCAATTCAGGCAAACTTAAAGTTGCGACATCGCCTTGTCGAGCGCGGCGAACAATTGGTTCATCGTCGCTTCCGTTTCGTCGCCCATGTTGGAAATGCGGAACGTCAGTCCCTTGATTTTGCCGTAGCCGCCGTCAATCAGGAAACCCTGGTCTTTCGTCAATTTTTGCAATTTGGCCACGTCAACGGTTCGTCCGCCCGGTTTTGCGCCGTTGTTGACGCACGTCAACGTAAGCGATTCAAATCCGGCTTCGGGAAATAAATTGAAACCGTGTTTCGCCGCCCAATCGCGCGTGAGTTGATTTGTTTTTTTGTGACGCGCGTAGCGATTTTCCAAACCTTCGGCAAAAAATTCATCGAGCTTGCTGCTCAACGCGTAAATGTGCGGAATGCTCGGCGTGCTCGGCGTCATGCTTTGCTCGGCGTTCTTTTGGAACTCAGCGAAATCAAAATAATAACCGCGGTCTTTAATCGTCGCCGCTTTTGCGAGCGCAGCAGGCGACGCAACAAAAACGGCGAGTCCCGGTGGCAACGCAAACGCCTTTTGCGTTCCGGCCAGTAAGACATCAATGCCCAGTTCGTCAAAATTCAACGGCACGGCGGTCATGGAACTCACCGCGTCCACGATGAACGTCACGTCGGGATATTTTTTCTTGAGCGCAGCAATTTCCGCGAGCGGCGACATCGTGCCCGTCGAAGTTTCGTTGTGAATCAGCGTCAGCGCGTCGAATTCGCCCGTCGCCAATTTTTTGTCAATCGCTTCCGCGCGAATCGGGGAACCCCAGTCCACCTGCAACGCCTCGGCTTGCTTGCCGCATTTTTTGGAAACGTCGAACCACTTGTCCGAAAACGCGCCGCACATGCAGTTGAGAACTTTTTTGGAAACCAGATTGCGAATCGCGCCTTCCATCACGCCCCACGCGGACGACGTGCTCAAATACACCAGTTGTTTCGTAGAAAGCAATTGTTGCAGTTGCGGCTGAATTTTCGCGTAAAGGTCTTTGAAACCCTGACCGCGATGGCCGATCATCGGCGAGCAAAGCGCTTTGAAAGTTTTTTCGCTGACTTCAACCGGACCGGGAATATGTAATTTGACGTGCGCCATAAAATTAAAAATCGTTCGTGAAATTTTTCACAAGCACGGGCGAAAGGCAAGTTAAGATTTTTGACGAACAGGACAAAACACTAATTTATTGACCATTTGCAACAGGAACGGAATTGAATTTTTGAATAGGCACTCACCGCTAATGGAAAAGTTGGTGAATTGGAAACCAAGTCGTTGCAGTTGGAAAGTTCGAAGTGAATTACTATAAGTTGCATCCCAGCCGTTAACGAGAGTAGCGCACGTTTTACGCGTTTGATGCAATTACGAAATCTTGTGAGATTTTGAAAATCCTAGCAGCAATAATGAACTCAAGCCGATTAATGCGAGAGCTTGCGGTTCGGGTGTCGGAGTTGCCAAGAACCCCTCGACGGCACCAGTGTTATCTTGGTAATATCCCACGATGTTATTGCCGGAAATGCCGGAAGTAATAGTTTCATCGGTTGCTCCAGGGGCGATTAAAGTAGTGTAGCTGCTGCCATCGTAAAGAAACCCATACCAAGTGTTGCCATTCTCGTAATACCCAACGATATTACTGCCGGAGATGCCAGTGGCATAAGCCGAATCTCCTCCGGGGGGAATTAGAGTGAAATAACTGCTGCCGTCGTAAAGAAACCCACACCAAGTATTACCATTCCAAAAAGAACCCACAACATTATTACCAAAAATGCCGCAAGCAATAGTTCCGCCAAGTGCTCCTGGAACACTCAACGCAGTGTAGCTGCTGCCATCGTAAAGAAATCCATATTCGCTGCCACTGGTAGTTTCGTAAAAACCAACGATTTCATTGCCGAAGATGCCCTGAGCTTGAGTCCATGCTGCTCCCGGAACGTTCAAAGTGGTATAGCTGCTGCCGTCGTAAAGAAACCCTTCGTCAACGCTGCCGTTATTGTAATATCCCACGATATCAATGCCGGAAATACCATAGGCACGAGTTTCAATTGCTCCAGGGGCGCTCAATGTAATATAACTGCCGCCATCGTAAAAAAAACCTTCGCTGGTGTTTCCATTGTAATAGTAACCAACAATGTCATTCCCAGAAATAGCAGTAGCATAAGTGTCCGCCACTCCCGGAACGGACACGGTGGTATAATTATATTGGGCTTGAATGCTCATGGTTGCGGAAAGCAATAAAATTGCTCCGGTGAAATTACAAACAGTTGAAGTTTTCACATTCAAGACTTTCTTTTTTTTTAGAGTTTTTAATTTTCAGTCTCGTTTTTCAAATTTTTTGTTTGTGGTTCTTTAACATACTTATTTTTAATCTCCATTTGAAATGGCCAAATCAAACTTAAAATTAAATCCCGTGTTTTCAATTGAACTGCGAGCTAAATCTAAAATTTGAATTTTTCTTCTACATGTTCATATCGTGCGACAATGTTAGCGGTTTTGCAAAATTTTTTTCACGCGACCGCTTGACTTCATTTGCCGACTTGGAAAAACTGGCCGCGTCGTATGCCGGTCAAAAGCAGTGCCAGAAAAAAAATGAGTCGCGCCAGCCGCCGCGATTTGGATATCAAAATCGAATTCATCGAAGGCGTCGTCCGGCGCGACCCCGATTACGTGGACGCTTTGCAATTGCTCGGCGACCATTACACGCAACGCGGACGTTTCAACGACGGTTTGCAGGTGGACGAACGTCTCGCACGGTTGCAGCCGGAAAATGCGATGGTGTTTTACAATCTGGCTTGCAGCTATTCACTCACCGACCAATTTGAGCGCGCCGCGCTGGCGCTGGAAAAAGCGTTGGAACTCGGCTATGGCGATTTCAACTGGCTGGCCAAAGACCCGGATTTAAAAAAACTCCGGCAACAACCAATTTACGAGGGCATCAAAACAAAAATTCGCGGCCTGAAAGTCAAGTCTCGCTGAAGGCGCAATGACCATTTGCCTGCGAATGCTAATTGGGTTATTGCTTTGGAAGTCTTTGCGATAAACTTAAGCTTGCGCCGCGTGTAAATCGAATTTAGTTTTCACCCTTTTACGGCGGGGTAGCCAAGTGGTAAGGCAGGGCTCTGCAAAAGCCTCATTCGTCGGTTCGATTCCGACCCTCGCCTCCATCCCAAACCGCTTGAGCGGCAAGGGTTTTGTGAGCGAGGAGTCCACAACGGACACCAAAACGGACACCAATTTTTCGCTCCGTAACCTTCTAGCGTAACTGCGGGTAGCTCGCCCGCTGCTCGCTAACGGTTTGGAGTCGGCCTCATTTATCTTCGCGGTTGCGTGACCAACATGAAAACACGTTATCGCTTAATCTATCGCGGCAATCGCGGCGGCATGTTCTATTGCGTGGACAAATCCACCGGCAAACGAACCAGCTTGAACACTTGTAATGCCGAGGAAGCCCGTCAAATTGTCGAGGCCAAAAATAATTCTGAACGGCAACCGATGCTCAATCTTCAAATTGCCAAAGCGTATCTGGCCGGCACGGATAATGGTGTCACCACGCGCACATGGCAAAATGCCATCGAAGCGTTGACCAGCACCAAACAGGGCGCAAACAAGGAACGCTGGCTACGTGTGGTTAAAGATAAAGCACTCCTGCCCTTGTTACCGCAGGTCATCATCGAAACTAAAGGCGAATTTATTTTGAAAGTTCTGCAAGTGGGAACAGTTTCAACCAATGTTTATCTGCGCCGCTTGCACAACTTCTGTGTGGACATGAACTGGTTGTCATGGCCGCTCATTCCCAAACGCCAATGGCCGGCGGTAAAGTTCAAAGTCAAACGCGCCATTACATTTGATGAGCATCGAAAAATCATCGCCGCAGAGAAAAATCCCGAACGAAAGATGCTTTATCAATTATGTTGGCATTTAGGAGCCAGTCAGGGCGATATTGCCAGCTTGAAAGGTGAAGACATGGATTGGCAAGATCATACCGTCAGTTTTATTCGCAAAAAGACTGACGTGCCGGTGCTGATTCATTTAGGCAAGGAAGCCTTGAATCTTTTCAAAGATTTACCCGCCGAAGGAGCGTTGTTTCCATATTTGTCTCGCGTGCGGGCAGGAGACAGAGCCACGGAGTTTGCATCCCGTTGCCGTCAACTGGGTATCAAAGGTGTCACACTCCACAGTTACCGTTATGCGTGGGCAGAGCGGGCGAAAATTGTAGGTTATCCAGAACGATTCGCGCAAGAAGCCCTGGGACACAACAGCAAAGCCGTTCACCGTGCTTATGCGAAACGCGCTTTAATGAAAATTCCCTCTTTGGAGGATTACGAACGGCAGGCTTCCATGCGAACAACATCGCTGGTTTGATTGGTTGCTTGATTTCTTTTGGCAGCATTTTTCTTTTGCCAATGCTGGCTGAGGGCGTCGGTTGCTTTCGATAACCATGCCTCGTTTCTTTCCAGTTCCAAAATTAATTCCCGCGCGAAGTATTTCTCCGCGTTCGGTTTGGGATGACCCAACGGTTTAAGAAATCCTCGTGCGACCAAGATTGGAATGTCATGTGCCTTGAATCCCAGTCGCGCCGCTGCCTGTGCCGCATTGAATCGTCCCGGAGGATGGATGAGATTTAGGAATTCTCTGGCTTGAGGCGTCACCAGATGTGGCGAGCCAACCGCAGCGCGAACTGTTCCTTCATACCGTGGATTGAAATGATTCATGGCGATATGCTTCCAAATCACCACGTATCGTATGGGTAACTCGTTACCCAAGATGAAGGCCGGCGTTTAGACTGTCCGGTTTTTCGGCGTGTCCTTGAAAACCGGACAGACTAAACGCCTAAACCTGTCTGATCACGCACTCAACATTCGCTTCCGAAAGTATGCTTCACTGCGCAGCTTCACGGGACTGCTTCGTTCCGCTTCGGCAGCGAATGTTCAGTGCGATTTTCATTGAGAAACGACCACTTGAAGTATTATGCAAAAATGAATCAATACTTTGTCTCCGATGCGAAGACTTGAGCGCGCTCTTTCCAATGCGCGTTCAAAGGGATGATTTGACCATTTTGGCAGGATACGCTTTACCCCTTAACTGAAGTAAGGATTTTGTGTTGACTCAACTGTTGACGGAAACGAACCCCTTCACGTGGAGCGAGATGTTGAGTCAAGTGTTGACCGTGGCAGATACCGTCTTGTTGCCTCTATTGTTGACTTGGGATAGACGAATGCTGTTTGGCGTTTTATGATTAACATGTGAGTAACTTTTTGGCGACGACAGAGGAAATTTATTGACAAGCTAAATAGTTAGAAGCTATAAGTTTAACATCTTCTCGACGTAAGGCTTTTCGGGGAAGAAGTGTTTCATGACCAAAGTGCTGCAACAATGGGGTGTTGCCACCGGGCTGATGCGTTTCTCAGGCTTACGCAGGCATTTTGTTCAAACGAGTTCTTCATTCCCGCAGCGATTCTGTTCTCCTATGAAAACGATTTCTTTATGGATTTTATTATGTCTCTTGACGTGGCGAGTTCAGGCTCAAACGGCTGTTAATGCCACAGCGACACCCGTCAGTAAAGACAGCAACTATCAAATCGTGCAACGTGATGGCAATTCGCAAGTCTGGCAAAGAACGACGTATGAAACCGCACCGGATGGAACACAACTTCCACATCTCCATCAATACACCGAACTGGCCTCTGGTTTGAATCATTGGGTGAACGGACAATGGGTGGCGTCGAGCGAACATATTGACATTCTGCCGGATGGCACAGCCGCCGCAACCAATGGCCAGCATCAAGCGTATTTCCCGGGAGACATTTATGAAGGCCAGATTGAACTGGTCACACCGGACGGCCAACATCTTTACAGCCGTCCCTTGGGATTAGGTTACGATGACGGAACCAACACAGTATTGATAGCAGAACTGACGAACAGTTTGGGGGAAGTGGCAGGCGACAATCAAGTGGTTTATCCCAATGCGTTTGTGGGGATTAAGGCAGACTTGCGCTACACCTACACCAAAGCAGGTTTTGAACAAGACATCATCATCAGAGAACAACCACCGGCACCGGAAGATTTCGGAATGGAGACGATGAATACGAAGTTGCAACTGTTGACGGAGTTTTTTAATCCGCCGCAACCGAAAATCACTGCCAACAGTATGCGGACGCAGGCAGGAACCATAACCGATGATAATCTGAGTTTTGGAGCGATGCAGATGGTGCCGGGGAAGGCGTTTATGATGGGAACGAGTGACTCATCGGTCATGGTAAATAAATTATGGGTGAATGTTCAAAACCGACAATTCTTGGTTGAAGAAGTGCTGGTGGATGCGGTCGCAGATGATTTATTGGATTTGCCACAAACGACAACGATGAAATTAAGCCCGCCGTTACATGTGGTCGCTGCGGAGAGGCGATTGCCATCACAACACCTAGCTAAAGCGAACGGCAAAGCAGCGTTCATCACCAAAACCACGCCGCCTGATAAAGGGTTGGTGTTGGATTACAACACGGTTAATAGCAGTTTAACCAACTACACGTTTCAGGGGGACTCAACTTACTATATTAGCGGAACGGTTAATCTTTTTGGAACGAACACTTTTGAAGGTGGCGCTGTAATTAAATATACCAACAATGCTACGATTCATGCCATCACAACCGCCGTTAAAGTAAACTGGCAAGCGAGCGCTTATCGTCCGGTGATTTTCACAGCCAAAGATGACAACACAGTTGGTGAAAATATCACTGGTTCTACTGGAGCCCCTTCTGGATATTATGCCAACCCTGCTTTGGAATTTGTTGCTGTGATTCCTTCGCCCACACTCTCATATTTTCGAGTCAGCTATGCGCAACAGGCGATAACATTGGCGGGAGCATTAACTTTCAGCATATCCAACGGACAAATTGTTAACTGCCAGAATGGGATTACGGCTAATAGCATTTCAAGCCAATTACTACTGGAAAACATGTTGTTTGCAAATGTGCAGACTAATTTCAATTCAATGGTTGGTTCTTATTTCCTGACAACGGAGAACACTACATTCAGTTCCTGCGCCCAATTAATTAACGTTCAGGATGGCATCACCTTCACCCTGACTAATTGTCTGCTGGCTAACGTAAACTCACTGACCAACTCTGGGGTAATTTTAGGCGGCGATCATAATGGTTTTTACAACAGTTCAAAATTTGGAACTGGTCAGGTTACAGATACATTTTATCCTTTTCAGACCGTCGGCGCGGGCAGTTATTATCTGACCAACGGCTGCAATTTTTTCAACGCGGGGACAACCAACATTGACTCGACATTGCTGGCATCTTTGAAACAGAAAACTACCTATCCACCGATTGTTTATTCCAATGTGGTCATTTCCAACAGCATCACTCTTTCTCCTCGAGCCCAACGCGACACCGATACTCCTGATTTAGGCTATCATTATGACCCGTTGGATTATGTCTTTGGCGACAGCTTCATTTCTAATGCTAATGTTACTGTTACATCCGGAACGGCTATAGGGGTATTCGTCCTTGGTTCTGGATATGGAGATGCAATCGAATTGGAAGGAGCGGATAATCTTCTTTTTGAAGGGGTTGCAACCAACCCCATTCACATCACCTATTATAATGCCGTGCAAGAACAACCCAATACTAATTGGACAGGTTTTGGTACTATTTTAGAACCTTCTTCAGCGGGTGATTGGAGTTCTGAAGCATCTTTTCGCTTTACTCAATGGTCGTCACTTGCTGGCCAAATTAACCACTTCCGTGATGAAAATGGTAACCGTGGATTTATTTCTTTCAAGGATTGTGAATTTTACAATGGTGGAATTTACGACCTTTCCGACGATATGGCTTTTACCAACTGTCTTTTTAACAGAGAGTATGTAAGGCCAGACCAAGACGATCTTAGCATCGGTCTTAATTTCACAATGGAAAATTGCCTTATGTGGAGAGGTACTTTGGATACTTATTATGATGGGACTGCCTATGGCCTCGGCGGACTTTTTATTTTCCAGAACAATCTTTTCGATCAATCGGCAATCCTTAATGAAGTCGTTGCTAGCCCCAACAACGATCACAACGCATACGTTACAAATTGTGACCGTCTCAGCACAAATGGAACTGGTGACATAACGCTCCCTGCCAGTCTTGTTTATCAGGCGGGGCCTTTTGGAATTTTTTATCAGCCGACGAACAGCCCTTTAATCAACATGGGCAACACGACGGCAGACCAAATGGGTCTGTATCATTACACCACGCAGACCAACCAAACGGTCGAAGGAACCTCTGTCGTGGACATCGGCTATCACTACGTGGCGACGGATGCATATGGCAATCCGCTGGATAACAATGGTGATGGTCTCCCCGATTATCTACAGGACGCCAACGGCAACGGCCTGGTTGATCCAGGTGAAACCGGTTGGGATATTATCGGCGATCTCACTTTGAAAATCTTCATCACCAAACCCAGAAATACCAGCACCTTGCCATAGAATTTATGAACGCCATTCATTTCATACTCTTATTGAATCGTTGCTCACATCAGGAAAAGAGAAGGAGTATCATCAATGTTTATTCTCGCGGATAATGTGCTTACATCCCATGAAACATTTCTTCACTCTCAAAAACTCCGATAAATGGATTTTTTGTATTGTCTATGGAATGATTGGTTTGACGGCATTTCGGACAAAAGCAGATACATATACTGTTTATACTTCAGGTGCTATCACTGTCATCAACCTTAGCACAAACACGTTTAGCAATACCACAGTCGAAGAAATTTACAACAACGGAACTGAAGGCAACGTCTGGGGAGTTAATCCTAATGAAGATAACTTTACTCCAGGGTCAATTGGCACAGCTAGTGGAGTTGTTTTAGGGACAATTGATAATAATACTGAGCAATGGAATAATCTTGGTGCGTCTCTTTGGCCGATTCGATATTTAAGAGGGCGGGCGTTGGATATTCATAGTCATGTAGTCTATTCGGCAAATGTCTTGCCCTACGCTGGAAATGGAATGACCGGCACTTTGTTTTTCTTTCCAGGAAATATAATAACCGTAGACGATACTCGTGACGGCACTCCTTCCCCCAATCAATCACCTAATGTTCCGCCTTGTGGTATGCCTGCGTGGAGTGTATCCGAACCGTATATTTCATTGTGGTTAAAGGATGAACCGCTGGGTTATCAACCAGCGTTGGGTCCGCGAGCGTCTTTTGAACTGGCCTTCAAGCAGAGAGAATTTAATTCCGGGTATAATCCGGCCCTCTTTGGCGTGGGCACTCGATGGAATTGTTCGTGGCTTTCGTATGTGACGCACGACTTCAACACTAACAACATCGTATCTTTTCCAGGAGGCGGTTTGACAACGTATTACACGACCAATGATTATCTGACCCAGACGACATTGACCGGTGACACCACCAACGGATTCACCCTCTACTATCCCGATGGCAGCAAGGATGTTTACGGATTCCTTGTCACCAACAGCAGCGGGACTTTTCTAGAAGCCATGTTGACCCAGTATTTCGATGCGCAATCCAACAAGTTGACGCTCAACTATTTTAGCTACACACCTAGTGCTCCAGTAGTTCGCCTAAAAAATGTGGTGGACGGAGACGGCAGGACCAACACCATCACGTATGCGACCAACAATGCTTACAGCACCAACCTGATCACCAAAGTGACTGATCCCTTTGGGCGGTCAACCACACTCTCTTACAACACGAATGGTGATCTGACGAACATCGTGGACGTGATGACTAATTCGACCTCGTTCAATTACGACACGAACGATTGGGTGACGAACATGACGACGC
>DASZXB010000046.1:0-20209 GCA_035546095.1 Verrucomicrobiia bacterium
CGACCGCGCAATTGGCCATGTTGGCCAGTGAATTGGACCGCAAAAAATTATAAAGTTATGGCCATCATCAACCAAGCCACCAAAGAATTACAGGTCAAAGTCGTCTATTACGGCCCCGCGATGGGCGGCAAGACGACCAACCTGGTGCAAGTCCACGACCACGTCCAGACCGCCGCCGGCAACAAAGGCAAACTCGTTTCGCTCGCAACGAGTTCCGACCGCACGTTGTTCTTCGACTTTTTGCCGATCGAAGCGATGACCATCAAAGGTTTCAAGACCAAATTCCAGCTTTACACCGTTCCCGGCCAGGTCATTTACAACACCACGCGCCAGCTTGTCTTGCGCGGGGTGGACGGCGTCGTGTTTGTCGCCGATTCGCAATACGAAAAAATGCCCGAAAACGTCGAGAGTTTCCAAAACCTCGTGGACAATTTGAAATCGCTGAAACTTGAATTGGGCGAAATCCCTTATGTGTTGCAATACAACAAGCGCGATTTGCCGAACGTCGCGCCGGTCGAATACATGGAATTTCTCCTGAACAATCATGAAGTGCAAGTGCCCTCGTTCACCGCGAGCGCGCACAAATGCGAAGGCGTGTTTGAATCGCTGAACATGATCACGCGTTTGTTGCTGCACAAGTTCATCAACCAAAGCGTTCCGCAATATGCATGACATGGCTACCTTGCCGCAATTGATCGAGGAAGACATTCATAAATTGGATGCCGCCCTCACCGAATTCGTGGAATCCGCGGACGCCACGGCGGCGATGATTATTGACAAAGGCGGTTTTCTCATCACCTCGCAAGGAATTGAGGCCGAGATGGGTGATTTTGACCTCACCACCATTGCGGCGCTCGCCTCCGGCGCGTTCATGGCCAATCAAACCATCGCCGGTTTGGTGAACGAAAAAGATTTCAACAGCACTTATCAGCAGGGCGAAGTTTACAGTTTGTTCGTCGTCAATGTGGACGAACACTGTCTCGTCGTTGTCATTTTCAAATCCGAAGTCGGCGTCGGCACGGTGAAATATCATTCCGCCAAAGCCGTCAAACGTATCGCCCGCCAGCTCAAGATCGCGAGCGAACGCGAACCCGGCGGCGGCCTCGACCTTTCCGCCCTCAACATGGTTGACACGCAAAACCTTTTCCGTAAAAAAGAAGAAAAGCGCAAACGCTGAAACCGCAAGTCGTTCTATGCGTGTCTCGTTTTGGATTAACCTCACCGTCGCCACTCTCGTTTGCGGCTACATCCTGTGGACGGCCTTTGGCGGCTGGCAACTGTTTCTCGGCCTGCTCCGCTCCCACAGCGCCGAAGAGATTTTGAAAAACGTTCAGGATCGCCGCCGCTACTTTTTTTCCAAAGCCATCGGCAACCTCGTTGCACTCGCCTTTTTCATCGCCGTCAAAGCCATGCTCATCCTGTTCAAAGTGCTTGAGGAAAATTCTTTCAGCACACTCATTTTTGGCGGCAACGTGCCCGATTGGAATCCGTTCAACACCTTCGGCTGCCTCGGCGTGTTATTGATCGCCACCTCGCTCGTCTGCTTTTATCAGCACATCAAAAGCCGCCACTACCTCGACGTGCTTTACGCCTTCCGCGAACAACTCGGTTTGACCGAACTGGAATAATTCTGCGACTTTTGTCCGGTGCGGAATTCTATTTCTTTTTCGCGTGAACTTTCGCCGCGACTTTCAGGCGCAAACCGTTCAGGTGGATAAAGCCCGTCGCGTCGTCTTGATTGTAGGCCTTTGTTGGGTCGGCTTCCATCGTCGCGATGTGCGGATTGTAGAGGCTCACGGACGATTTGCGTCCGGCCACCATGATGTTGCCTTTATACAATTTGACGCGCACTGTGCCGGTGACGTTTTTCTGCGATTCCTCGACGTAGGCTTGCAGCGCAAGACGTTCGGGCGCATACCAAAATCCGTTATAGACCAGTTCGGCGTATTTCGGGATGAGCGCGTCGCGCTGGTGCATAACTTCGCGGTCCATCGTCAGCGATTCCATTTGCCGATGTGCGAAATGTAAAATCGCGCCGCCGGGCGTTTCATACACGCCGCGCGATTTCATGCCGACGAAACGGTTCTCCACCATGTCCACGCGGCCAACGCCGTGTTTGCCGCCGAGTTTGTTCAATGCGCGCATCACGCCGAGCGGATTCAACTTTTTGCCGTTCACCGCCACGCAATCGCCTTTGATAAATTCCAGTTCGATAAATTCCGGTTTGTCCGGCGCGTCTTCCGGCAACACGGAAAGCGTCGTGAAATAATCGCGATTTTTCAAATCGTAAGAATCGAACCACGGGTCTTCCAAAATGCCTGCTTCGTAAGAAATGTGCAGAAGATTCCGGTCCATCGAAAACGGTTTCTTCGCGCTGGCTTGCACGGGAATTTTTCGCGCTTCACAGTAAGCAATCATTTCCGCGCGACCGGGAAATTCATTGCGATAACGTGCGTCGCGCCACGGCGCGATGACTTGCAAATCCGGCGCGAGCGCGGCGGCAGTCAGTTCAAAACGCACCTGGTCGTTGCCTTTGCCCGTTGCGCCGTGAGCGATGGCGTCGGCTTTTTCTTTCTTCGCAATTTCCACCATGCGTTTGGCGATGAGCGGACGCGCGATGCTCGTGCCGAGAAAATACTGGCCTTCGTAAATCGCGCCCGCGCGCAGCATCGGAAAAATGAAATCGCGCGCGAATTCCTCCTGCAAATCGTCAATATAAATTTTGGACGCGCCGGTTTTTTTGGCCTTCGCTTCGAGGCCGGTCAATTCGTCTTCCTGCCCGATGTTCGCGCAGAACGCAATCATTTCGGCGTTGTAGGTTTCTTTGATCCACGAAAGCAAAACGGACGTATCGAGTCCGCCGGAGTAGGCTAAAACAATTTTCATGCGGCGGGATTTTAACCGTCAAGTTGCTGGAAACGCCAAAAGAAAATGAATGTGAAATCAAGTCCGTTATTCCCAGCCGTGAATTGAGCTGTAACGAAACGTCATTTCATTGGTGTCGTAACCTTTATACCACTTCGCGTGGCCGTCGGCAAAAAGGACATTTTGGCCGAGCGAATGCACCTGCCAAAGCTCATACGGGCTGCCGTTGGCCGGACCTCCGACGCAATTTTGTGTGTAGTCGTCCTTGTCCGCGTCCAGCGGGTCGAAACTTCCGCCGCCGGTCACGTTGGGAATGCCGCAGGTATCGCCGGACAACACATGCGCGCTCGGAAACAAAATCCGCGTGTTTTTCACGGCGGCGAATTGGCCGGCGTCAACATAAGCCGCGCGCGCCCCGTTGAAATAATTGAATGGCCCTTGCATGGGCGCGGGCAATTGCACGTTTCCGGGACAGCGATACACATTGGTATTTTCGACGTAAGCATAAATCTGTTGCATCCAACTGTTGGTCGTCGCGGTGGGATTGTTCGTGTTCCAATAAACAACCGCGCCGGATTGCGGATAAAATTCATTGTTGTCGTCCGCGAACATTTTCATGCCGAGACTGATTTGGCGCAGGTTGGAAGTGCAGGTGACCGCCCACGCCTTTTGCTTGGCCGACGCCAGCGCCGGCAACAACATCGCCGCCAAAATCGCGATGATGGCGATAACCACCAGCAATTCAATGAGCGTGAATCCTTTGTTCCGTTTCATACCAAAACCAGACGCAAAATAAAAAGCCGCGTTACAATTTTTCAAGACGGAAAATCGGCGGTGAATTTTACCACGCGGATTTTTTGGCCGGAATGTCCAATGGCTCAATATGCACCAATACATCATGCACGCGGGAAATTTCCGCGCGCACGTGGTCTTTGATTTCGTGCGCAATCTCGTGTGAGCGCAACACGGTCATTTGCGGGTCCACTTCAACGTGCATATCCACGTAAAATTGATAACCCATTTTGCGCACGAAACATTTTTCCACGCGCGCGACGCCGGGAACTTTCTCCGCCAGCGCACGAATTTCGTCGCGAATTTCACGGTTCGGCGCGGTGTCCATCAATTCATTCAACGACGGTCGCAACAGGCGAAATCCGTTCCACGCGATGACGCACGCCGCCGCAATCGCCGCCCAATCGTCCGCCGCCGCATAACTTGCGCCGCCAATCAATGAAATGCTGATGCCGACACCGGCGGCAAACGAAGTGATGGCGTCGCTGCGATGATGCGACGCGTCCGCGCGCACGGCGGAATTATCCGCCAATGCGCCCTCGCGCCGGACAAAACGAAATAGAATCTCTTTCACGATGACGACCGCGACGAGAATGATCAAAGTGAACGGCGCGGGCGACGGGCGCGGTTGAGTGATTTCTCCGAGCGCTTTGATGACGATCCAGCCAGCCGCGAACATTAACATTCCCGCGACAATCGCCGCCGCAAGCGGTTCGGCTTTGCCGTGACCGTAAGGATGTTCCTCATCCGCCGGTTTGGCCGCCAACACCACGCCACGCCAGACGATGATGGAACTGAAAACATCGGCGAACGATTCAATAGCGTCGGCGATGAGCGCGTGCGAATGGCCGAAAATGCCGGCGACTAGCTTGGCCGCCGAAAGAAAAACGTTCGTCACCATCCCGATGAAAGTGGCGCGCAAACTGCGTTGGAGACGATCCGGCACGCGCCAATTCTGGATTTCAGAATTTGAAATTCCAAGCACCAACATCCAAGCCCCGAAATTTAGTGTTTGGAATTTCTCTGGAGCTTGGCGCTTGAGATTTGGGGCTTCTAAATTCTAAATCATTTGACAAAACATCGCGTCGCGCAGCTTCGGCTCGAACCAGGTGCTTTTCGGTGGCATGATTCCGCCTGCGTCCGCAATGCTCATCAAATCCTCGATACTCGTCGGAAACATAGAAAACGCGCAAGCGTATTCCCCGCTGTCCACGAGTTTTTCCAGTTCCGCCGCGCCGCGGATGCCGCCGACGAAATTGATTTTTTTGCTCGTGCGCGGATCGTCAATGCCAAAAACCGGTTCGAGCACTTGCTTTTGCAGCAGCGACACATCCAGTTGCTCAATCGGATTTTCCACCCCGGTGAATTTTTTGCGGAAAACCAGCGTTTGCCATTTGCCTTGGAAATAAAATCCCAATTCATGTTTGCGCGTCGGCACGGCTTTGCCCGCCGCCGGGTCAAATGCAAATGCCGTGTTCAGGATTTCCAGCAATTGTTCCGGCGACCAACCGTTCAAATCTTTCAGCACGCGGTTGTAAGGCAAAATTTGCATCTGATTGTGCGGAAAAATGACGGCAAGAAATTGTCCGCTGTGACCCGCGCCCTTGCGCGATTGAAAAACGCGCGCCGCCGCCGCGCTGCGATGATGCCCGTCCGCGATGTAAAGAAATTTGATTTGCGCG
Source organism: Verrucomicrobiia bacterium (assembly GCA_035546095.1). Classification (GTDB taxonomy): domain Bacteria; phylum Verrucomicrobiota; class Verrucomicrobiia; order Limisphaerales; family UBA11358; genus UBA11358. Next base: position 5,340 of record DASZXB010000046.1, read on the forward strand.
AATTGCGTTTCGACGAATTTGATTTCGTTTGCGTCGGAGATTTTCCATGACGAATGGCGGACGCCGTCCTTGGCTGTGAAATCAATTTCCGGTTTTTCGGCAGTTTTTTTAGCAACGAATTCGTCCATCGCGCCGACAGCTTTGTAAGTCAGGAAAACCGGGCCGGTTTGCGAATTGAGCGTTTCGATGTGGTGCACGCGGTCGTCTTCCTTGTCCGGTCGCGTCAATTCGTGTTTCTTGATGACGCCGCGTAAATACTCCTCGCAACTCGCGGTAGCGACGAGACCGACTTGCGAATGATTTCCCATGATTTGGCGATACAAATAAAAATTCGGCTGGTCGTCCTGTTTGAGCGCGCCCTGCGAAATGAGTTTCTGAAAATTTTCTTTGCCCTTCGCGTAAACTTCCGGCGAATACAAATCCGTTCCGGCAGGTAAATCAATTTCCGGTTTGCTGACGTGCAAAAAACTCAGCGGATTTCCCGCGGCGATTTCGCGCGCTTCGTCGGACGACATCACGTCGTAAGGCAATTCGCAGATTTGCGCAGCGAGTTCGGGTTTCGGGCGTAGCGCGGCAAAAGGTTTCAATGTGGCCATAAATGCCGGAAAAACATAAGCAGAATTTCCGTTTGAAGCACGCAGAATTTCCTGAAAAAGGACTTGTCACAGGGAGATTCATTGCTATTATTTGCGGCTCTTAACGAAAGAATTTTATGGCACGCATTTGTGAATTGACCGGCAAACGCCCGATGAAGGGCAGCATCATCTGGCGCTCGGGTAAAGCCAAGAAAGTCGGCGGTATCGGTACGCACGTCACCGCCATCACCAAGCGCAAATTCATGCCGAATCTTCAGCGTGTCAAAGCGCTCATGCCCAATGGCGAAGTCTGTTACGTCCGCGTCGCTGCGAGCGCAATCAAAAAAGGTCTCGTCGTCAAAGCGCCCAAACGCAATTGGAAACCTGAAACCGCGAAAGCGTAATCTGTTTCCCACCCGAATTAGGCGTTGCCAATTTTCCGGCGGCTGGTATTGAATGGTCGCAAACACCAGCCCATGCAAACATTATTCCGATTTCTGGCCGTCTGCGCGATTTTGTTGATCGTTTTTCCCGCAACAAAAGCCGACACGATTTCGTCCAATAAATTTCTTGTTTATTTCGGAACTTACACCGGCGCCAAAAGCAAAGGCATTTACGTTTCCAGTTTTGACAGCGCCTCGGGAAAATTAAGCGCGCCGGAATTGGCCGTTGAAACCGTCAATCCGTCCTTTTTAGCGATTTCTCCCGACCGCCAATTTCTTTTTGCAGTCAACGAAACCGAACATTTTAAAGGACAACTCGGCGGCGGAGTGTCCGCTTTCAAAATGGATACGCAAACCGGCAAATTGAAATTTCTAAACCAGCAACTTTCCGGCGGCGCGAATCCCTGTCACATCGTCACGGATGCTGCTGGCAAATTTGTTTTTGTGGCGAATTACGGCAGCGGCAACATGGAAGTTTTGCCGGTGCAATCCGATGGTTCTCTCGGCGCGCCGGTGACCTTGATGCAGCATCACGGTTCGAGCGTCAACAAATCCCGGCAGGAAGGGCCGCACGCGCATTGTGTCGCGCTGGATGCTGACAATCGCGTTTACGTCTGCGATTTGGGATTGGATAAAGTGATGGTTTATCATCTCGAAACCAGCGGCGAACTCACGACCAACGAAGTTCCGTTTGCCCAATTGAAACCGGGTTCCGGCCCGCGCCACATTATTTTTCATCCCGACGGAAAATACGCCTACGTCATCAGCGAAATGGGTTCCACATTGACGGCATTTGCTTATGACGCAAAAAGCGGCGCGCTGAAGGAAATTGAAACGGTTTCCACTTTGCCCGCCGATTTTCATGGATACAGCGTTGGCGCGGAAGTCGCGATTCATCCTTCCGGCAAGTTCATTTATGCCTCCAATCGCGGGCACAACAGTATCGCCGTTTTTGCGATTGATGAAATAACGGGGCGATTAACTTTGGTGCAACATCAATCCACTCTCGGCAAAACGCCGCGCGGATTTGCGATTGACCCGACGGGACGATGTCTCATCGCCGCCAATCAGGATTCGGACAACGTCGTGGTTTTTCATATTGATGAATCAACCGGCAAATTGACTGAAACCGGCCAAAGTTTTGAAGTCGGCAAACCGGTGGATGTCACATTTGTTTCGACAAAGTAAAATTCTGGAAGGTTGCCATTAGCATTGTCAAAGCGCTCAAACGCAATTGGAAAAAAGAAACGGCGAAGGCATAAATTGAGATTTGTTGAATTGTTAAATCGTTGAATCGGAATTCCAGTTCAACGATTTTTAATTTTCCGGCGGCTTTGGCGTTCCGAAATTTCTTAATGAACGCCAAAAATTCACAAAACCGTGTGTGTCGAAAAACATCCAAGCAGCAATCGCTATTTGCAAAACAGACCCGCAGATTGAAAAGAAAGAACGCCAATCGTTGATTACTGGTTGATGAACTGTCTCGCCGGCGAAATTTCTGATGCGAGCAAAAAGGAAATATGTCCCAATGTTGGTGCAAAGTTGCGATAAACCACTTACAAAAAGGAAAATACCGACAACCGCGAAAGCAAGAATTTGAAACTTTTCAAAAGGAGCTTCGATAATTTTCTCATCATTAATTCCTTTTGCCAGTCTCTCACCCCATCGAGCCGAAAATATCAATAGCAAGCAGCCGGTAATCAGCCAGAAAATCGCAGGCACTAATGCTTGAACACTTATCATTAAGTTTGATTGGTTGAAATTTTCGAGCGTTTCAGAGACAACTGGTATACTGATTAGCGTTGCGGTGGTAGGAATAAATTCGATGATAAAATAAAATCCGAGCAGCCGTAAAACGAGAGTTGCCAATTGATTTGCTTTCATAATTTCCTTTCGCTGAATTTGCCGCAGATTATTTGAATTGATTTGGCAAAGCAAGTGCGCCAATCCGATTCAACGATTCTTCAAATTTTTCATCGTCGCGCGTTTCAGTTCGCGGTCCGAATCGCGCTTCTTGATGTCTTCGCGTTTGTCGAATTGTTGTTTGCCTTTGCCGACGGCGAGCGACACTTTCACTTTTCCATTTTTCCAATAGAACGCCAGTGGAATCAGCGCATTACCTTTGACCGCCGCGAGTCCAAATAATTTTCGGATTTCCGATTTGTGCAGCAGCAATTTGCGCGGCGCTTTCGGCGCATGATTTTGCAGATTGCCATGCGAGTATTCGTCAATGTGCGCGTTGTAGAGCCATACTTCATTTTTCTCGACGCGCGCGAACGCATCCGCAATTTGCCCCTTGCCCGCACGCAACGATTTGACTTCCGTGCCATGCAACACGATGCCCGCCTCGAAGGTTTCGAGGATGTGATAATCGCGCCGGACTTTGTGATTGGTCACGATGTCGGCCATGAAATTAAATTATCCGAATCTTAAAAATTAAAAAGCCGGAAGAAAAATTCCTCCGGCTTTGAAAGAATCAAAAATTCGCTCAATGGCGACTGCGTTTTTTGGGCGCAGGACGGACGGCGGCGACTTCTTCCGGCAAATCCCAGCCGATTTTGTCTTCCAGGATTTCCCGCAACGCGATGTCCGCCGCGCCGAGATTTCCCGCATCCGCAATCAGCGGGCGGCTCAAACCGCCGCCGCCGGAATTCAACTGGCGCACGCGGCGCGAAATGAGGTTCACCAGCACATTAGGGTTGCCGACTTTTTCAACGGCCTTTTTGGTCAATTCAGCGTTCATGAAAAAATAGCTGGAAATTCTACATTCAAAAACGCCGGACGCAACAAAAAAAATCAAGCGCTCGCCGAACGCGTTTTTGATGCTATCTTCCTGAAAATTAAAAGGAACAAAACATGAAAATGCGAAAATTAGGAAAACAAGGATTGATAGTTTCGGAACTCGGTTTGGGCTGCATGGGCATGTCGGAATTTTACGGCAGCCGCGACGACGCGGAATCCATCGCCACCATCCATCGCGCACTGGATTTGGGCGTGACGCTGCTCGACACGGCGGATGTTTATGGTCCGCACATCAATGAAGAATTGGTTGGTCGCGCGATTCAAGGCCGACGGGATAAAGTGATTCTTGCCACAAAATTTGGCATTGTGCGCGACCCCAAAAATCCAAACATTCGCGGTGTCAACGGAAAACCGGATTACGTCCGCGCCTGCTGCGAAAACAGTTTGCGCCGGTTGAAAGTGGACGCGATTGATTTGTATTATCAGCATCGCGTTGACCCGGCCACGCCGATTGAAGAAACTGTCGGCGCGATGGCGCAATTGGTCAAGGAAGGCAAAGTGCGTTTTCTCGGATTATCCGAAGCCGCCGCGAAAACGATTCGCCGCGCGCACATCGTTCATCCGATTTCCGCGCTGCAATCCGAATATTCACTGTGGACGCGCGACCATGAGGACGAGATTCTTCCGACTTGTCGCGAACTCGGAATCGGCTTTGTCGCTTACAGTCCGCTTGGCCGGGGATTTCTCACCGGCAAATTCCAGAAATTTGAAGATTTGGCCGCCGATGATTACCGCCGCTTTTCGCCGCGCTTTCAGGGCGAAAATTTTCAGCGCAATCTGGATTTGGTCAAACGCATCGAAAGCCTCGCCGCGCAAAAACATTGCACACCGTCGCAACTCGCGCTCGCGTGGGTTTTGGCGCAGGGTGACGACATCGTGCCGATTCCCGGAACCAAACAACGGAAATATCTCGAAGAAAACATCGCGGCGACCAAAATTGAATTGTCGAAAAGCGATTTGGCGGAAATCGAAAAAGTCGCGCCTGTCGGCGTCGCTTCGGGGTCGCGTTACGCTGAAAACATGATGCACATGGTCGGGCGATAAATGCCGTTGCCTGCGCCGCCGCATTTTCTCTAAAATCACGGCGCATGGCCGCATTAAAATCATTCGACCTGAATCAATTTCTCGTTACCCGCACCGAAGTCGTCAATCGCGCGCTCGACCAATTTTTGCCGTCGGAAAAAACCAAGCCAACGACCATCCACAAGGCGATGCGTTATTCGCTCTTTGCCGGTGGCAAGCGGATGCGTCCGGCGTTGTTGCTGGCGGCTGCCGAAGCCTGTGGCGGGAAAAATGAGGATGCCTTGCCGCTCGCGTGCGCTGTCGAATGTATCCACACCTATTCGCTCATTCACGATGATTTGCCGGCGATGGACAATGACGATTTCCGCCGCGGCAAACCAACAAATCATAAAGTTTTCGGCGAAGGCGTTGCAGTGCTGGCGGGCGACGCGCTGCTCACGCAGGCGTTTGAAATCGCCGCGCAATGCAAAAGATTTCCGCGCTATCCGCACGACCAAATTATTTTGGAAATCGCCAAAGCGTCCGGCTCGTTGCAATTGATCGCCGGGCAAGTCGCGGATTTGGAAGGTGAAGGCAAAAAACTTTCCGTGAACGAATTAAAATTCATCCACGAACGAAAAACATCCGCGCTGCTTTGTTGTTCTGTTCGTCTCGGCGGCATGAGCGCGAATTGTTCGCCCGCGCAATTGAAAGCGTTGACCGAATTTGGTTACAATGTCGGCCTCGCGTTTCAGGTGATTGACGATATTCTCGACGTGACGCAAACCAGCGAGCAACTTGGCAAAACGGCGGGCAAAGATGTGGCCGTTCAAAAGGCGACGTATCCAGCGATTGTGGGTTTGGAAAAATCGCGACAGATTGCGGAACAATTGACGAACAAAGCCTTTGCCGCGCTGAAAATTTTCAAAGGCAAAGCGATTGCGCTGGAAGCATTGGCGGAATTTCTGTTGAAGCGGGACAAATAAAATCGTGCGACAGATGATCGCACAAAAGGAAGCAAAGAATTATTTAACTTCGTTCTCTTTGTTTCCTTTGTTGCCTTCGGTTCAAATTTTTCGTGTCATTTCGTGTGTTTCGTGGTTCAAACGAACCCACCGGACGGATTTTCAAAATTTGTTTTTGATTTGAACGCAAACTTTCGGCTTACTATGGCGAATTTAATTTCGCTGCATGTCGCTCAACACTGAAACTCTCGCCCGCGCCAAGTCGCTCGGATTTTCCGACCGGCAGATCGCCCACCTTTCTGGCAAAACCGAAGATGAAATCCGCGCGCTCCGCAAAAAGCTGAACCTCGTCCCCAGCTACCGCCTTGTGGACACTTGCGCCGCCGAATTTGAGGCTTACACGCCGTATTATTATTCCACCTACGACCGCGGCGATGACGAGGTGAAAAATAATTCCGCGCGCAAGGTGATGATTCTCGGCGGCGGCCCAAATCGCATCGGGCAGGGCATCGAATTTGATTACTGCTGCGTCCACGCCGCGTTCGCGCTCAAGGAAGACGGATTTGAAACCATCATGGTCAATTCCAATCCCGAAACGGTTTCGACGGATTACGACACGAGCGACAAATTATTTTTCGAGCCGCTGACGCTCGAAGATGTGCTGCACATTTACGAGCGCGAAAAATGCTGGGGCGCCATCGCGCAATTCGGCGGGCAAACGCCGCTCAATCTCGCGCTCGGTCTGCAAAAGAACGGCGTCAACATCATCGGCACGTCGCCGCAAAGCATCGAAATCGCCGAAGATCGAAAACTGTTCGCCGCGATGCTGAATAAATTGAACATTCCGCAGCCGCCGAACGGCCTTGCGACGAATGTGGAAGAAGCGCTGGTGGCTTCGAAAAATCTGGGCTATCCGGTGCTCGTTCGCCCCAGCTTTGTGCTGGGCGGGCGGGCGATGCAAATTGTTTATTCCGACGCGGAGCTTTCGCACTACATGAAATTCGCCGTGGAAGCCTCGCCGGAACGCCCCGTGCTCGTGGACAAATTTCTCGAAGACGCGACGGAAGTGGACGTTGATTGTATTGCCGACGTTGGTTTGAAAAATGGCGGAACGATTGTCATCGGTGGAATGTTGGAACACATCGAATTTGCCGGCGTTCATTCCGGCGACGCGGCGATGGTGCTGCCGCCGCATACGCTTTCGCAAAAAGTCATTGATACGATTCGCGATTACACGCACGCGATGGCGAAGGAGTTAAAAGTTATCGGCCTGATGAACGTGCAATACGCCGTCAAAGGCGAAAAAGTTTACGTCCTCGAAGTGAACCCGCGCGCTTCGCGCACGGTGCCATTCACGTCCAAGGCCATCGGCAAACCGCTCGCCAAAATCGCCGCGAAAGTGATGGCCGGAAAAACCTTGAAGGAATTGAACTTCACCGAGGAAGTCTGGACGAAGTATTGGGCGGTGAAGGAATCCGTTTTCCCGTTCAACAAATTTATCGGTCAGGACATTTTGCTCTCGCCGGAAATGCGTTCCACCGGCGAAGTCATGGGTCTCGATGCCGACCTCGGCGTGGCCTACGCAAAATCGCAGATGGCGGCGAACTCCCCGTTGCCGGTGAGCGGCAAGGTCTTCATCAGCGTCAGCGAACTGCACAAGAAAAACGTCGCGGCCGTCGGAAAATTATTTTCCGGCCTTGGCTTCGAACTGGTCGCCACCAGCGGCACGGCGGCCATTTTGGAAAAGGCCGGATTAAAGGTGCAACGCATCAACAAGCTGGCCGAAGGCCGGCCCAACGTGATTGACGCCTTGAAGAACAAGGAAATCCAGTTCGTCATCAACACGCCGAGCGGCGCCGTGCCGCGCGAAGACGAGATCAAAATCCGCACGACCGCCGTTTATACCGGCACACCGATTGCCACCACATTAAGCGGCGCAAAAGCCGCCGCGCTCGGCATCGCCGCGTTGAAAAAATCCGGCTACGCGGTCAAGACGGTGCAGGAATATCATTGACGCTGACAACGCTCGCGGTTTGGATTGCGTTTGAGCATTTTATGCAATCCAAATTTATCCTCTGCCTCGCCCTCATTTTAAGCGGCGGTTTAACTGGCCGCTCAACAACAAACCAGCACGCCAACTGGCCGGTGTTCCATGATTCCGAAAAAGGAGCGACGCATCTTTCAATTTCACGCGAGCCGAAAACTTTGGCCTTTTACACGAACGAAATTCCAGATTGGAATGAAGATTTACGCGTGCCGACGGCAAAAATAAATTCGGCGGAGGAAAAAGAATTGGGCCAAATTGATGGCTTGCGAATCCTTCAAGTGCATCTGGTCCTTGACTATGATTATTATACGGACGCGGTGATGATTTTGGAAGAAGTAGAACCGCAGCAGTTTTTGCCGGTTTATGTTCAAGACTACAATCGTTCTATACGTTCGCCATCTGCAAACATTATTTCTCAAGACACGGGAAAATTCATTGTTGAAACGGGCATGGATTACGAAGGCACAGGCCACTTTCATAACCGCTATAAAATTACCATCTCACCAAAGCATGACCCAATCATGCGGGAGTATCATTAAAATAGAATAGGCTCCTGGCCTGTTCAATGAATGCGCCACGTGAGCATAAAAAAGTCGCCATGAAAACCGAAACCTCGCCGGATTTGCTTCCGCTGCTCAAGCAGTATTTCGGTTTCACGTCGTTTCGTCCGTTGCAGGAAGAAATCATCCGTGACGCTCTTGCGGGGCGGGACGTTTTCGCGCTGTTGCCGACGGGCGGCGGGAAGTCGCTTTGCTTTCAACTGCCCGCGCTCGTGCGCGACGGGCTCACCGTCGTCGTCTCGCCGCTCATTGCGTTGATGAAAGATCAGGTGGACGCGCTGCAAGCCGGCGGCATCGCGGCGACGTTTCTCAATTCCTCGCTCGCGCCGGACGAATCCCGCAAGCGTCTGCGCGGTTTGCACAACGGCGAATTTCGCCTGCTCTACGCCGCGCCGGAGCGGTTGATGCTGTCGGGCTTTCTGGCCGATTTGCAAAAGTGGAACGTCAAATTGTTCGCGATTGACGAGGCGCATTGCATCAGCGAATGGGGACACGATTTCCGTCCCGAATATCGCCAACTCGCGCAACTTCGCGACCTGTTCCCGAAAATTCCGTTCATGGCGCTTACGGCGACGGCGACCGGGCGCGTGCGCGAAGACATCGTCGCTCATTTGAAATTGCACGAGCCGCGCCGCTACGTCGCCAGTTTCAATCGTCCAAATTTGACTTATCGCGTCATTCCGAAAAATAAATCTTATGACCAGTTGTTTGAATTTCTCCGCGCGCGACCGAAAGACAGCGGCATCGTTTATTGTCAATCGCGCAAAACCGCCGAGCGCGTCGCCGCGAATCTGACCGAAGACGGCATTCCCGCGCGACCGTATCACGCGGGTCTCGCGCCGCAGGAACGCGCCGAGCATCAGGAACTTTTTCTGCGCGACGACGTGCGCGTGGTGTGCGCGACCATCGCGTTCGGCATGGGCATCAACAAGCCGAACGTCCGGTTTGTCGTCCACTACGATTTGCCGAAAAACATCGAGGGCTACTATCAGGAAACGGGGCGCGCCGGACGCGACGGGTTGCCGGGCGAATGTATTTTGCTGTTCAGCGCCGGCGACGTGGTGAAGCAAACGCAGTTCATTGACGAAAAACCGAATCCGCAGGAGCAAAAAATCGCGCGCGAACAGTTGCAGCAAATGGTGCATTACGCCGAATGTGCGACGTGCCGCCGCAAGGAATTGCTCGCATATTTCGGCGAAATCTTCGGAGCACCGAACTCCGATTCGGCGTCTTCGGAAAAATCAAATGGCCGCGCCGATTTGGAAATCGGCGCTCCAAATTGCGGCGCGTGTGATAATTGCCTTTCGCCGCGCCAGACATTTGACGGCACGCTCGCCGCGCAGAAATTTCTTTCCTGCGTTTATCGCATCCGCGAGAAAAACGGTTTTGGCGTCGGCTTCAATCACGTCGTCGAAGTGCTCACCGGCGCGGACACGGAAAAAATCCGCAAATGGAATCACGCGCAACTTTCCACCTACGGCATCGGCAAGGAACACAGTCGCCCTGAATGGGCGGCGATGGGGCGCGAATTGATTCGCCTGGGATTTTTGCGTCAAACCAGCGATAAGTTCAGCGTGCTGGAATTGACGAACGGCGGTCTGGCGATTCTCAAATCGCGCCAATCCGTGACGCTGACCAAACCCGTCGCCGCGCCGGAAACCAAAACGCCGCGCGTCGGTGAAATCGCGTGCGACGAAGTTTTGTTCGAGCGGCTGCGCCAGTTGCGCCGCAAGCTCGCGGACGAGCGCGGCGTGCCGTCTTACATCATTTTCTCCGATGTTTCGCTGCGGCAAATGGCGCGAAATTATCCGACGAACAAAAATGAATTCGCCCGCATCAGCGGCGTCGGCGAGGCGAAACTGCGCGAGTTCAGCGACGTTTTTCTCACCGAAATCGAACTTCATCTGGCGACGAATCCGCGCCAGATTTTTGCCGACGATTCTTTCACTGCGCCCGCGCCGAAACCCGCGCGGCCAGGCGTCGGCGATTCCGCCCGCGAAACGCTGCGCCGTTTTCGCGCCGGACAGAGCGTCGAACAAATCGCGGCGGAACGCGGCTTTGTCGCCAGCACGATTTACGGGCATCTCGCGGAAGGCATCGAGCGCGGCGAGCCGGTGGATTTGGGAAAATTTTTCACCGACGACGAACAGCAAAAAATCGCCGCCGCATTTGAGCGGATGGGTTTCGGCAATTTGACCGGCGTTTTTGAATCGCTCGGCGACGCGATTGATTTTGGCCGTTTGCGAATTTTCCGCGCCGCGATGAATGTAAAATACGCCACAACGTAGTCAGCGATTCTGCCGTCCAAAAATGAGCAAAGCGAGAGGTGTTGACTACTTTTCCTGTTTCCGTTTCCACTTTGCCACTTCAATGTCCGCCTGCCGGATTGGTTCGGGAAGCCGGTAGCGCGTGCAACAGGCCAAAACCAGATTGATCGCTGATGGTAAATCCACGCGATGACCGATGCTCACAAAAACCGGACGGACGCCCTTTTGCGTTCGCAGCGCGACGCCGATTTGTTCGCCACCGTCCATCAAAGGCGTCGTTGCGCCCGCTTTCAAAGCCGGTTTTCCGCACGCCCCGATCAACCGGCTTTTGGCGACGCCGATGCCCGGCAAATCCAATTCCGCCGCCACGTGTGCGCCGATGCCACAACGGCGCGGATGTGCGATGCCTTGCCCGTCAAAAAGAACCGCGCCGAATTTGTATTTCAGCGAACGCAACGCGGCCAAAACCGCCGGGCCTTCGCGAAAACTCAAAAATCCCGGAATGTAGGGAATTTTCACCTGCCGGCTCACGTGGGCGATTTCAATAATTTTTTTCGCTTCACGGTCATAAATGACCGCCGCCGCGAAAATGATTTGCTTGTCACGCGAAAACGCACAATCCGCGCCCGCGACAAATCGCGGCAGCGGCGCCAGCGGCGCGACAATGATTTTTTCGCGCAATCGCAGTTGCGTGGCTTTCCAGCCGGCAACAAGCGCAGACCATTGCGGGTCGGATTTGCCGTGCAACGTCATGCCGGTTTTGCCTCCGCCGCGCGCAGCACGCGGAATTTGTGCGTCCATTTGTCAATCCGGCACGCGGCGGCGTAATCGCAAAAGTCGCACGGCGTTTGCGCTTCTTTTTTATACGGATTCACGCCGGCGACACCGGAAAAAATCGCGCGGCCAAAATCGCGCAATTGCGTTTCCACGCCATCGAGCAATTTTTCAAATTCATCGCGCGGCAAGGCTTCAATTGAATTTGCGTGAAGTTCTCCATTTTCCTTCAGACGATAATTGAACTGGTCGCGTGCGCCCTTGGAATCCAGTTTCGCCAACACGCCCGCGTTAAACCTTCCCGCGTGACGGTATGCGGCTCGACGCGATTCGTCCGCGCCGGATAAAATTTCGGCGCGCGAGCCGTTTTGAAATTGTCCGCGCAAATTGACATAAAAAACGCCAGCCGGAATCAATTTATCCACGCCAAAAATTTCTCGCGGATTTTTCCAGTGCCGCAGCACATTCAAATACGCAAGCAATTGCAATTGAATTCCGTGCGCGACCAAAATCTTGTCCAATTTTTTTTGGCTGGATTTGTAATCAAGGACAATTACCAAAGCATTACCGTTTTCATCGTGGCATAAATCCACGCGGTCAATTCGACCTGTTAATGCGAGTTTATGATTTCCGTCCAAATCAATTTCCCACGCCGTTTGCGGCGATTCTTTTGAACCGAAATCCAATTCCGCCGCGACCGGGTCAAATTCATTTTGTTCGCGCAGCCACGCGACGCTGACGGCGACGAAATCCTGCAACGATTCGGTCATCGCGCGCGCGGCAAATTGCGCTTGCGCCGTCTCGCGCAAAAGGCCACCGCGAAAATTTTCCGTCAATTCGTTCGCGATTTTTCCGATTCGCCCGCGCGCTTCTTCGGGCGTCAAATCGCGCCAGCGTCTTTTTCCGTCAACGACGATTTGTTTGTGAAATTCCTTCAAAACTTCGTGCTGAAAACTGCCGCGTTCGCGCGCGTCCAGTTCAAAAATTTTTCGTTCTTCGGCCTTCAAACCGCTGCGGACGAAAAATCGGAACGGGCACGACGCAAATTCTTCAAGCCGGCTGACGGAAGTTCGCAGCGTCGTTCCATAAAGTTTTTCGGCGATTTGTGGCGACAGATTTTCTTGTGAATCCGGCTCGCGTAAATTTTCCAAATTTTGAATTTTAAGTTTTGGATTTTGAGTCGCAAAAAAGAGCGGCGCAAGTTCGTTCACACTTTCAATTTCTGCCAAACCAATTTCGCCGTGAAATTCTTCGATTTGAATTTCGGGAAAAATCTGCCGTAATTGCGCGATGAAGGGCGACGGGTTCAAAATGCTTCCTTCAGCGTCGTTGCGCGAAAAGGTCGCGGCTAGTTTTTCGCTGGCGCGCGTGCAGGCCAAATAACCGTAAAAGCGTTCGCGCGAAAGTTGTTCGCGCAAATCCGGGCCGAGTAGAATTTGCAATTCGTCGCGGTCGGTTTCAGTCAAAATCAACGGCGAATTTGGCGTCGCGGGAAAAACGGATTCGTTGACGCCGAGCACGAGCACGAATTTCAAATCGGGATTGCGTGCGCGATCAATCGCGCCGACCAAAACCTCGTCCAAAACCGGCGGAATGACGCCGACAGTCAGATTTGCGAGGCCGGATTCAAGAATTGGCAGCCAATCACGCAATGATAATTTTTCATTCGCGAAACCCAGCTCAAGATTTTCCAAAAGCAAATTCATCTGCTCGAAAATGGTGGAATGGGTTGAAGCGTTGAAGTGCGGAAGTGTTGAGGCGGCAACGGAAATTTCGTCGCTCCATTTTTCAAGCGTTTTTTCAACGCGCAAATCATTCCAAAGTTCGCGCAAAAATTCGGCCAGTTGTTTGCCGTCCGGTTGAAACTTCAATTCGGCGAGTCGCCCATAAAAATTCTCAAACGGCGGCAGGATTTTTTTTTGCAAGCGTTCAAACGATTCGTCCGGCAACGGCTCGCGCCATTTTTTGCCGCGCCAGCCGAATTCAAGCGCGGCGTTTTCCAGCGCGTCAATTTGATTTTCTTCAACGGCGCAAAATCCGGCTTTGAGCGCAGCGAGCCAATCGTCGTGCTGCCAATCAAACGCGACGGTTCGCAACGCGCCGCGCGTGAGTTCGGCGAGCGGGTGATGCGCGACGCTTTCGCGGCGGTCAAGAAAAAATGGAATTTTGTAGCGGCGAAAAATGCGCGCGAGCGGCTTGTGATAATTTTCGAGATTGCGAACGATGACGGCGCAATTGCGGAAACGGTTTCCGGCGCGGACGAATTTGAGGATTTCCCGCGCGGCGAAAGTGGCTTCGGCTTCAGGGTTCGCGCAGCGAACGATTTGAATTGCGGATTGCGGATTGCGGATTGCGGAGTTTTCAGAATCAATAGCCGACCGTTTTTGCCAATTCTTTTCCAGAAATTGCAGCGCCGGATTTTTGGCGAAACGGTTTTTGCAGGAATTTCGTTCCAAAAATTCGATTTCAGTTTTTGCGTCCGGCAGATTTTCGATTCGTTGGCGACATTGTTGAAAGGTTTTGCCGACGGTGTTCCAAATGGAAAGCCATGAATTTCCTTTTTCCGCAGATTCATCCAGGCAAAAAGCGAGCGTGGCGTTTTGGCAAAACGGCAAAACGGCGGCGAGCAAATCCAATTCCTGCGGTGTCATTTCCGCAAATCCATCCATCCACAAATTTTCAATTCTGAATTCTGAATTCTGAATTCTGAATTCTTTTTTTAGCGCGTCGGTCGCGAAATCCAAAAGGCGATTCGCGTCCTGCAATTTATTTCCGGCGAGCCAGCGGGAATAATTTTCGTGGAGCAACGCAAGATCGTTTAATTTGTCACGGAGTTCACGGCGGAGATTTTTGTTGTTGGCGAGAGCGCACAGTCTTTCCGGCGAAATTTGGTGACGCTGCAATTCGCGGAGCAATTGGCTCAATTGACCGGCAAATCCGGGGCGACGCGCGCTTTGGCGAAATAATTTCATTTCGTTTTCGTGTCGCAACAGCAGCGCGCGCAAAACCATGACACGGCCTTCATCGCACAAAAGTTCGGGTGGCGCGATATTGAGTTTTTCAAAAACAAACCGCGCGAGCCGGTCAAAGGATAAAATGTGCAAGCGCGTAAATCCGTTCAGTGAGTCGTTGGCAAGCAATTGACGTTCGATTTGGAACGTGGCCTGTTTGGGCGCGAGAAAAATGAGCGGTTCACCTTCGGGGTTTTTTTTGAGCGCGGCGCGGATTTCGGCGAGGCAGCGAAAGGTTTTGCCACTGCCGGCGGGGCCGAGGAGGAATCGCGCTTGCACAGAGAATTTTTAGCGCAAAAGCTTGGCGACGCAAAGGCGCAAAAGTTTTACCGGAGAAAAATTTGAAAATGGTGGGTTGGCGGGGACTCGAACCCCGGACCAATGCCTTAAAAGGGCACTGCTCTACCAACTGAGCTACCAACCC
>DASZXB010000047.1:0-172032 GCA_035546095.1 Verrucomicrobiia bacterium
GAGCGCGGCAGCACGCCTGACTTGACGGCCTTGTCGAAGGCGGAATGAACACCGGGCAAAAGTTTGGCGGCATCGGCTTTTTTGCCGGACGCGACGACGGCGCGATAATTCTTTTCCAAACGGCGCAAATTTGAGGTGATGCGGCGATTATGTTGGTGTTTGCGTTTGTTGCTGCGCATCCGGCGCTCGGCTGACTTTGTATTCGGCATATATTAAAAGGGCGGTGAATCTAGCCGAACGCGCCGGAATGTCAACGATTAAAGCCGGTTTAACGTGTTTGATAAACCGACTTTGGGCATGAATGGTGCTTTATTTCCGCGCTTGAGTCATGAGCGCGACGGCGACGAACAAACGACTGAACATCCTACACTTGGAAGACGAACCCGATTTCGGCGAACTCGTCCGTTCGCTGTTGGCGCAGGATTTTTTGGACGCCGACATCAAACGCGTTGGCGACCGCGCGGAATTTGAACAGGCTCTGAACGCCGGAACTTTTGACATCATCATTTCGGATTTTCACCTGCCTTCGTTCAACGGTTTGCAGGCGCTGGCTTTAGTTCGGCAGAAATTTCCACACCTGCCCTTCATTCTGGTTTCCGGCACGATCGGCGAGCAGGCGGCCATCGAAAGTTTGAAAGCGGGCGCGACCGATTATCTCCTCAAACAAAATCCCGACCGATTGCCGTCGGCCATCCGGCGTGCGGTGCAGGAAGCGGAAGAACACCGCGCGCTTCGCGACAGCGAACTGGAATTGGCCCGCCGCGAAAAATATTTTCGCGCGCTGACTGAAAATTCGCTCGACGTGCTTTGGATTTTGAATCGTGAAGGCAATTTGACTTACGCCAGTCCGTCGGTGGAGCGCGTGATGGGCTATTTGCCGGACGAATTGTTCGGGAAAAACGCTCTGGCCAATGTACACCCGGAGGATTTATCACGCGCGCGCGCCGCGCTTCAAATCGCGGTGGATGACCCGAAACACACCGTCAAATTGGAAATCCGTTACCGCCGCAAAAGTGGCGTCTGGCAATATATTGAAATTGTCGGCCAAAGCCGGCTGACCGACCCGGACATCGCCGGATTGGTGATTCATTGCCGCGACATTACCGAGCGACGGCAGGGCGAACATCGCAACGCGATTTTTTCCAAACTCGGACACGGTTTGAGTTCAGCGACCACAGCAGCGCAGGCGGCGATGATCATTTGCGAAGTTGCCGACGCACTTTTTGATTGGGACGGTTTCGCGATTGACCTTTATTCCGACGAGCGCGACGAAGTGTTTTCGTTGCTCAATATCGCCACGGTGGATGGCCGCCGGATTGAATTGCCGCAGTCCGCGCAATTCAAGACCGGCAGCACGGTGGTGAAACGCGTCATCCAGCGTGGCGCAGAATTGTTCAATGGCGGCGAAGCCGGAAATCTTGTCGCATCAACGATGCTGGCGCCCATCCGCAAAGGCAATCGCGTCATCGGTATTTTGTTCATTCAGGGTCGGGTGAATGACACTTACAGTTATCAGGATTTGGACACGCTTCAGATTCTGGCCGACCATTGTGCCGGCGCGCTGGAACGTTTGCGCGCGGAACAGGCGCTCGGCGAGAACCAGCAACGCTTTCGCG
Source organism: Verrucomicrobiia bacterium (assembly GCA_035546095.1). Lineage (GTDB taxonomy): Bacteria > Verrucomicrobiota > Verrucomicrobiia > Limisphaerales > UBA11358 > UBA11358. Next base: position 1,617 of record DASZXB010000047.1, read on the forward strand.
ACCTGTTTGAAAATTCACCGGACGCCATATTTGTCGATAGTCTCGACGGCAAGGTTCTGGACGTGAATCCCGCCGCATGTGTGTTGCATGGTTTCACGCGCGAGCAGTTGATCGGGAAAAATTCACTGGAAGAATTGGTTCCGCCGAACAAACGCGAGGAAGCCAGAAAAAATTTTGAAAAATTGGTCAACGGCGATTTATCGCGCATTGAGAGTGAAAGTTTCAATGTGGACGCCTGTGCCATTCCGGTGGAAGTTCGCGCCCGCCGCGTGCGTTACGACGGCCAGCCGGCGGTTTTGTTGCACGTGCGCGACATCACCGAGCGGCGCGCGGCGGAAAACGCGCTGCGCAGTTCGGAAATCCTTTTCCGCTCGGTCTGGGAAAATTCGGCGGACGGAATGCGTTTGACCGACGAAAAAGGAATCGTCATCGCCGTCAATAATTCGTTCTGCAAACTCGTCAGCATGGACGCCGCCGCGTTGGAAGGCAAACCGTTCACTGCCGTCTTCTCGCCATTGGAAAATCCGGCTGGCATGATGGAAGAATATCGCAAGCATTTCGACAAACGCGCGCCTCAACGCAAGATTGAACGGCAATTCAAACTCCATAACGACAAGCAGGTCACTTTGGAAATAACCAATTCGTTTATCGAATTGCACGAACGCCCATTGCTTTCGTTAAGCCTGTTTCGCGATGTCACCGCGCAACGGCGGCTCGAAGAACAATTGTTGCAATCGCAAAAAATGGAGGCTATTGGTCAACTGGCCGGTGGCGTCGCGCACGACTTCAATAACATTCTCACGGTTATTCAAGGTCACGCCACATTGCTCACGTCGTATGACGGGCTTGGCAATCCGGCGGCAAAATCCGCCGCTTCCATCGCGCAAGCTGCCGAACGCGCTGCTGGTCTGACGCGCCAACTGTTGGCATTCAGCCGCCGACATCTCATTCAGCCGCGTCGCATTGACCTGAACAAAGTCGTTGGCAATATGACCAACATGCTTGGCCGTTTGCTGGGCGAAGACATCGCTTTGCAATTGAATTATTGCCAGATGCCGCCGACGGTTGAAGCCGATGCCAGTATGATGGAGCAGATGTTGCTCAATCTTGCCGTCAACGCGCGCGACGCCATGCCGCGTGGCGGACAATTGGGTATTCGCATTACTCTGGTTGAAATCACCGACACTCACATTCGCCGTCGTGCCGATGCCCACCCCGGAATTTACGTTCGCATCAGCGTTTCCGACACCGGCTCCGGTATTTCATCCGAGAATCTGCCGCGCATCTTCGAGCCATTTTTTACGACGAAGGAAATCGGTAAAGGCACTGGCCTCGGATTGGCAACGGTTTATGGCGTCGTTAAACAACATCAAGGCTGGATTGAAGTCGAAAGCGAATTGGGCAAAGGCAGCACATTTAATGTCTATATCCCGCACATTCCCAATGAAGTGAACGACGCGGAAAAATCCACGTCACAAATCACCATCCGCGGCGGCGACGAAACCATCTTGATTGTGGAAGACGAGCCGCCGGTTTGCGAACTGGTTTCGCGCGTGCTGCGCAGATACGGCTACAACATTTTGCAGGCGGGCAACGGCGCGGAAGCCGTTCAAGTCTGGAACGAAAACAAAAAGCGCGTCAACTTGCTGCTCACCGACCTCGTGATGCCCGACAACATGAACGGTCGGGAACTCGCGGAGAAATTATGGGTTGAATCACCCGAACTCAAAGTCATTTTCACCAGCGGTTACAGCGCCGACATCGTGGGCAAGGATTTCAAACTCGAACCCGAACTGAACTTTTTGCAAAAACCTTACCATCCGCAAACGCTCGCGCTAACCGTTCGCCGCTGTCTCGACGGCAAACAAAATTAAATCTTCCAACTTTTCTTCCGGTCTGCATTTCGCTTTAATCCCGCGCATGATTATCGCGCCCTCGCTGCTCGCCGGAAACCACGCCGCTTTTGGCAAGGACGCCATGCGTGCCGATAAATCCGGCGCCGATTGGCTGCACCTCGACATCATGGACGGCCATTTCGTCCCCAACATTTCCTTCGGGCCACAAGTCGTTAAATCCATTCGCCCGTCAACCAAATTATTCTTCGACGTGCATCTCATGTGCTCGAAACCGGAAATTTTGCTCGAACCATTTGTCAAAGCTGGCGCGGATGAAATGATTTTTCACGTCGAACTCGGCGGACAAGTTCCGGGATTGGTTTGGAAAATCAAATCCCTCGGCAAAAAAGTTGGCCTCGCCGTCAATCCACCGACGACAATTGCCGCAGTTGAACCATTTCTCGACCAGATTGATTTACTGCTCGTGATGACTGTCAATCCCGGATTTGGTGGGCAGGAATTCATTCACGAATGTCTGCCCAAAATTCAGCAGGCCGAGGCGTGGCGGCGCGAAAAAAATTTGCGTTATCGCATCAGCGTGGACGGCGGCATTAACAATCAAACCGCCGCCGAATGCGCCCGCGCCGGAGCGGACACATTTGTCGCCGGCACCAGTTTATTTGGCGCGCGCAACTTGAAATCCGCCGTCGCCAAAATGCGAAAAATTGTGGACGCCAACGACCCGGCGTTCGCCGACTTGAAAGTTTAACCATGTCTCAAATCAAATTTGGCACGGACGGCTGGCGCGCGGTCATCGCGGAAGATTTTAATTTCGCCAACGTCGCACGCGTCGCGCAGGCGACCGCGGATTTCTGGAAATCCGAAATCAAAAATCCGAAATCAGAAATTTTCGGGCGCGGACCTAAAATCGTCGTCGGCTTTGACCGCAGGTTTTTTTCAGACAAGTTCGCGCAAACGACGGCGGAAGTTTTTGCCGCAAATGATTTTGAAGTCATTCTTACGCCAAAGCCGACGCCGACGCCGTCCGTTTCCTTTGCCGTCAAAAATCTAAATGCCGTCGGTGGCGTGATGATTACCGCCAGCCATAACCCGCCGATTTTCAACGGCTTCAAATTGAAATCCTTTTACGGCGGCTCCAGCAGTCCCGACGAGTGCAAAGCTGTCGAAAATTTTTTGGACAAAAATCCGCCGCAATCACTTATCACTTATCACTCATCACTCATCACTGTTTCAGACGTTCGCCCTGCGCATTACGCCGCTTTGAAAAAACTCGTGGATTTCAAATTGATTGAGAAATCCAAATTACGTTTTGCGCACGACGCGCTCTTTGGCGTCGGGGCAGGCTGCTTTGAAACAATTCTTGCCGGAACAACGTGCAAAGTCACCACGCTTAATTCAAAGCACGACGTTTTATTCGGCGGCATCAATCCTGAACCGATTCTCCAAAATTACGCGCGCACCCAAAAATTTCTCCGCGCGCACCCGCACGACATTTGCCTCGTGACCGATGGTGACGCTGACCGCGTCGGCGGCATGGACGGTCGCGGCAATTACCTTACCACGCATCAAATTATTTGCCTGTTGCTGCATCATTTCATCGTGAATCGTCAGGGCAGGGGACGCGTCGTGAAAGCGCTCACGACGACTTCAATGGTGGACAAAATTTGCGCGGCGCACAATCTGCCACTCGTCGAAACTGGCGTCGGCTTCAAATATATCTGCGCCGAAATACTCAAAGGCGGCGTGCTGCTCGGCGCGGAAGAAAGCGGCGGCATCGGTTTTCCTGGCCACATCCCCGAACGCGACGGCATCGCCGCCGGACTCATGCTGTTGGAATTGCTCGCCACCGAAAGGATTTCCGTGAACCAAATGCTGGCGCGGCTGGAAAAGCAATTCGGCCCGCATCGTTACGACCGGATAGACACGCATTTCCCGCTGGAAAAACGCGGTGCGCTCATGGAATTTCTGCAAAAAAATCCGCCGTCAAAACTTTTGAATTCACCGCTGGCTGATATGAAAACATTCGACGGCGTGAAATTTGTCGCGGCAGATTCTTCGTGGTTGATGTTGCGCGGTTCGGGCACGGAGCCGATTCTTCGTATTTACGCCGAAGCCAAATCGGACACCGCCGTGCAAAAATTGTTGCGATTGGGAATCCAATTGTCGCGTGCGGTTTTGTGACGGTTGCCGCAAATTCGATTTCATCGGCATTGACACGCGTGGACGGCTTTTCTAATTTCTTCCGGCAAAGACCACACGCTTTGCCCCGAATTTTCATTCGGGGATTTTTGTTGTCAAATTATGGCTAATACAATTCTCGTCGGCGCTCAATGGGGCGACGAAGGCAAAGGCAAAATCATTGACGTGCTCACCGAACAGGCGGATGTCGTCGTCCGCCACGCCGGTGGCAACAACGCCGGGCACACCGTTTTCATCGGCGCGAAAAAATACATCCTGCATCTCGTGCCGTCGGGCATTTTGCGTCCAAAAAAATTGTGCGTCATCGGCAACGGCGTGGTCGTTGACCCGCTTGGTCTCGTCGAAGAAATTCGTGGCTTGCAAAAAATCGGCGTCAAAGTCAAGCCGCAGAATTTTGTCTTGAGCGAAACCGCGCACGTCGTTTTTCCGTATCACCGCGAATTGGACGCGCAGCGCGAAGTGTTGAAAGGCAAAAACAAAATCGGCACGACCAAACGCGGCATCGGCCCCGCTTACGGCGACAAAGCCGCGCGCGTCGGCTTGCGCGTCGGCGATTTAGTGGATTCCGCGCGACTTGAAGAAAAATTATCGCTGCGAATCAAGGAAAACAACGCCGTCCTCAAGTCACTCGGCGCAAAACCGCTATCATTTGAAAAAGTTTTTGCCGATTACAACGCCGCCGGAAAGTTTTTGAAACCGTTCGTGCAAAATACGGTCGTGCTTTTACACGAACAAATGCGACGCGACGCGAATATTTTATTTGAAGGCGCGCAGGGAACATTCCTCGACATTGATCACGGCACGTATCCGTTTGTCACGTCGTCGAACACAACGGCGGGTGGTGCGTGCACGGGTTCGGGCGTGCCGCCGCATCGCATGGATCGTGTCGTCGGCGTGATGAAGGCTTATACCACGCGCGTCGGCGAAGGCCCGTTGCCGACCGAGAACACCGAAATCTCCGACCTGCTTCACGGCATGGGACGCGAATTTGGCGCGACCACCGGACGCGCCCGTCGCTGCGGCTGGTTCGATTCCGTCGCCACGCGCCACGCGACGATGGTCAACGGCATTGACGACCTCGCCATCACCAATTTGGACGGCCTCGACACCGTTGAGACGATTAAAGTCTGCGTCTCCTATCGTCACGGCAAGAAACAATACGATTACATTCCGAACGACGCGCAAATTCTCGCCGAATGCAAGCCGGTCTATGCGGAATTTGAAGGCTGGCGCACGCCGACGGACAAATGCAAAACATTCAAGCAATTGCCGCCGAAAGCACGAAGCTATTTGAAAGCGATTGCGGAATTGAGCAACGCGAAATTATTCATCGCTTCAGTCGGCCCCGCGCGCGACCAGACGATTTTCGTTTGAGAAATCATCCGCAGATTTCACAGATTGGCGCAGATTTTTTCTTCAGGTTTTTTTCTTTTGAATCTGTGCAGTCAGCGTAATCTGCGGATTCAAAAATGAGTTCCGTTCCACATTTGAGCGTTGAAACCAAAGCGTCGTTACCGCAGCACGTCGCGGTCATCATGGACGGCAATGGCCGCTGGGCGAAGTCGCGCCATTTGCCGCGGCTCGAAGGTCATCGGCGCGGCGCCGATTCCGCACGGGAAATCATCTGCACCGCCGGTGAATTGGGAATTAAATATCTCACGCTTTACGCTTTTTCCGCCGAGAACTGGAATCGCCCGAAAGACGAAGTGGATGGCTTGATGAAATATCTCGTCCGCTATTTGAAGAGCGAGACGAAGGAGCTGAACAAAAACAACGTGCGGCTCGAAGTCATCGGGCAGATTTGGCGGTTGCCGGAAAATGTGCAGGAACATCTGCAAAAATCCATCGCGACGCTTTCCCAAAACAACGGCCTGACGCTCGTGATGGCGTTGAGCTACGGCAGCCGGATTGAAATTGTCGAGGCTGTGCGTGCCATTTCCGAAAAAGTGAAACGCGGAAAATTGGAGCCGGCGGACATCAACGAAAAAATCATTTCCGAAAATTTGTGGACACGCGGGATTCCTGACCCGGATTTGTTGATTCGCACGAGCGGTGAAATGCGCGTGAGCAATTTTCTGCTCTGGCAGATTTCTTACGCAGAAATGGTCATCACACCGACGCTTTGGCCGGATTTCCGCAAGCCACAATTTCTCGCCGCAATTGAAGAATACGCCAAGCGGCATCGCAGGTTTGGCGGAGTTTAGTTAAAATTCTGTAATATCCTGCCTGATTCGCCAAAAGGAAAAACCCAACCTGACGTGGAATCAGGTTGGGGTGAAATTGAATTATAAAAATTAAGCGCGACGGAAACTGCGGCGAAAGCCGATCAGCATCATACCGCCTGCCGCCAACATTGCCCAAGTCGAAGGTTCGGGAACTGTCGCGATGATTAAATTATTGAATGATACATCGCTGCCATTACCAGCTCCGTGATTAAAAACATCCATGCCAATTAAAGAGCCTGAAAAAGTTCCGGTCCAACTATCCGAGCCGGCCACGGCACTATACGTTCCCGCTCCAGTGACAGTAAAAGCGATATTAAAATTACCCTGATACACGTAGCCCATGCTCCCGGCACTGGCACCGGTCACACCTGCGTCACTATAAAAGTAATTGCCTGGCCCGGCTCCGGGGATATAAAATGTTATCGCATTCCCGGAACCATTCAACAAACTAACACCGACTTCTTTTCCCGGGTCTGTGGCCCCCATGCCGAAATTGATTGAAACGGTCTGTCCAATTGCCAAAGCTCCTCCGGTAAAAGTGGTGATAGCGTCATCACTGCCGCCATCTCCAGCGGTGCCGTCAGGCGGATAACTGTATTCAGCCCATGCGTTGGCCAAACCTTCTGATGTGCCAAAGTAAGTTCCATAGCCGGTGCCGCCAACGCCGGAAGTGAAGGTGAGCGTCCATACATCAACCGGATTGGAATTTTGATCCACTCCATCCGGTGCAAGATTAGGATCCCCGGTTGCCGTGTAAGATACATTATCAGCTGCAATTGCCAAGCTGGCGGCATTGATAAGACTGAAAAAGAACAATGAGACTTTTTTCATAAATACGACTTTTTGTTGTTAGTGATTGTGGAAACAGTCTGCCAAATTGAGAAAGTTTTATCATCCCCCTTTCGAGGGGTAAAACTTGGCGTTAGTTGCCGGCATTGTGGATTTTGGCGTAGTTTAATTTGAAACGGACGGTGTATGGCCGTCGGCACAACACCTCTCCGTTTTAGATTTATTTCGGAATTTTACTCTGTTATTCAAATTGCGGTGAGCAATCCATTCAAACTCGGCGTTCTTGGTTCCGGCAAAGGCTCAAACTTTGTCGCGATTGCCGATGCCGTCGCTGCGAAAAAGATTCCGGCGCAAATTGGAATTGTTTTGAGTGATGTCGAAAGCGCGGGGATTTTAGCGCGCGCACGCGAACGGAAAATTCCGGCACAATTCGTTTCGCCCGGGAAATTTCGCACGAAATTGGACGAAGACGCCGAGCGCGAGTTCGTCCGCATTCTCCGCGATGCCAAAGTGGATTTGATTGTTCTCGCCGGTTTCATGCGCGTGTTGAAGGGCGATTTTTTGCGCGTATTTGAAAATCGCATTGTGAACGTCCATCCGTCGCTGTTGCCGTCGTTTCCCGGATTGGAATCGTGGAAGCAGGCGCTCGACCACGGCGTGAAGGTGGCCGGCTGCACGGTACATTTTGTGGACGCGGGCGTGGATTCCGGTGCAATCATCGGCCAGCAAACCGTGCCTGTGCTCGACGACGACACACCGGAAAGTTTGCACCAACGCATCCATGCAGCGGAGCACGAGCTTTATCCGAAATGCGTCGCGGCCATCGCGCGTGGACAAATTGTCACCCAAGGGCGGCGAGTGATTTGGAAAAGATAAAATTGCGGGAAACTGAAAGTAAAATGTCTCGCAAAAAATCCAAATCGCAAGAATTACGGGAGGTCGTTAAGATGCGACTAATTCCGTTCATTTTTTCGCGAGGCTTTGAAATTGATGAGCGCGAACTATATAAGTCAGACCCTTATGGTCATCAAACACACCGGTTTATGCGGTGGAACGGTGACAAGCTGGAGCTTTTGGAAATTCAATTTGACAAATATGGACGTGCCAAATTTGTATTCAACATAGGTGTCGTTCCACCCGAAGGAGTCGAAAATCCTGTCTGCCACTATAACCAATTGAACGTTGGCATTCCTCGTCTGCCGCGACGTGTGAGACTCCGTGCAGGCCGATACCTCGGAAGCTGGTTTGGTCTTTCAACGTCGAAAATCCTCTTCATTCGTAAACGGTCTGCTGATGACGTAATTGATTTCGCGATTCAATTGTTTCCGCAAGCCGAGGCGTGGCTGCGAAAAGGAATTGTTGGCCCAAACATTGGATGAAAGTTGACGTTAAACGGCCATAGGAGGATGTCTGTAGCCAAATGAAAACCAAAAAGAAAAAAATCGCGTTACCGCGACGGACTTGGCAGATTAAGCCAATTACGCGCGTAAAGGATTCGGCGAAAAAGTATTCGCGTTCGCGTGTGAAACAAGATTTGCAAAAACGGGAAAACGATTGAGACAGGATTAACAAGATTGTCAGGATTAAATTTCAATCCGGTTAATCCTGTAAATCACGTCTAAAATTTGTTGGCGATTGAAATGAGCAAGAAATTAAAATTCGGTTTGCCGAAAGGCAGTTTGCAGGACGCCACCATTGAAAAAATGGCGAAGGCGGGTTTCAACATTTCCGTCAGTAGCCGGTCGTATATTCCGACGATTGATGATAATGAAATGGAAATTCGACTGATTCGTGCCCAGGAAATTTCGCGTTACGTCGAGCACGGCTACCTGGACTGCGGCATCACTGGTCACGATTGGGTAATTGAAAATGGTTCAAAGGTTCACGAAGTCGGCGAATTTCTTTTCAGCAAAGCAACACGTCGTCCGGCTCGCTGGGTTTTGTGCGTGCCGGAAAATTCTTCTGTAAAAACGGTCAAAGATTTGGAAGGCAAACGCATCGCGACAGAAGTCGTCAATCTCACGAAAAGGTATTTGAAGAAAAACGGCGTGAAAGCCGAAGTGGAATTTTCGTGGGGCGCGACGGAAGTGAAGGCGCACGAATTGGTGGATGCGATTGTGGAAGTTACAGAAACCGGCTCGTCGTTGCGCGCAAACAAATTGCGGATTGTGGACGAACTTTTGGTTTCCACGCCGCGATTGATTGCGAACCATGATTCTTGGAAAAATCCATGGAGGCGCAAAAAAATTGAGACGCTCGCGCTTTTGCTTAAAGGAGCACTGGACGCCGAAACAAAAGTCGGTTTGAAAATGAACATCGCGGAAAAAAATCTGGCGAAGTTGCTCGCCGAATTACCCGCGTTGCGCAATCCGACGATTTCCAGTTTGAGTTTGAAAGGCTGGGTTGCCGTTGAAACGATTATCGACGAACACGTTGTGCGCGAATTGATTCCGCAACTCAAAGCTGCCGGTGCGGAAGGCATTATTGAATATCCGCTAAATAAGGTGGTTTATTGATTGAATTGACTTGTGCTTGGGTTAGATTGGTTGCATGAAATCCCATAGTTTGTCGGGAATTTTCGCGATTTGCTGTCTTTTTCATTTTGCTTCGCAAGCGCAATTGACACCGGTGATTTCGCAATTAAATTCTGCTGTTATTTGGGAGCGTGCTGAGTTTGGCATCACGAATGTCCCGACGACTTCCAATCCATTCGATCCCGACGTAATCCGGCTTGATGCGACGTTCACATCATCGTCAGGCAAGACGAAAACGGTTCCGGCGTTTTGGTATCAAAATTATCAGCGCGCGTTTTCGGGAGGGTATGAATCCGATACTCCGGTTGGTCTGCCGGGCTGGCGTTTGCGTTTCACGCCTTCGGAAGGTGGGACTTATTCGTTGTCCCTGATGATTAGAACAAACGGCCAGATTTATGGAACGCCTGTTATCACGAATTTTCTGGTTTTTTTCCTCGGGACACCGCCGCCACGATTTGGCTATGTAGGCATTGCGCCGGGGCGGCAATATTTTCAAACCGGCGACGGTCAGCCATTGCGATTGATCGGCCATAATGTATGCTGGCCGGATGCCCCCGGCACGTATGATTACGATACCTGGTTTTCTGCCATGCAAAATGCCGGTGAAAATTACACGCGCATCTGGATGTGCCCATGGGCGTTCGGCATCGAAGATACGGTGACTTCGTTGAACAATTATTCGTTGCAAGCCGCGTGGCAACTAGATTATGTGCTTCAACTTGCCGAACAACGGGGAATTTATCTGCTGCTCTGCCTCGATTATCACGGAATGTTCGCGACCCAACCTGATTCCTGGGGCGGCAACAACTATTGGCCGCAGAATCCCTATAATGTCGCCAATGGCGGTCCTTGCGCGGCCGCCAATGATTTTTTTACCAATGCAGCGGCCATGAAGATTTATCAAAAGCGTCTGCGCTATCTAATTGGGCGCTACGGTTACAGCCAAAATTTGCTGGCGTGGGAATTTTTCAACGAGATTGACAACGATTACGCATATCTGAATTCTAATGATGTCGCGACGTGGCACGGCATCATGGGCGATTGGATGCACACCAATGATGTTTTTGGTCACCTCGTCACGACCAGTCTTACCGGCAGCAGCGACCGGCCGGAAATCTGGTCGCTGCCGCAATTGGATTTCGCTGCGTATCATTCTTACGGCGAACCGGCTCCCGCCGCTCGACTATCCGCCGTGGCGCAATCTTTTTGGCAACGCTACGGAAAACCGGTGATGATCGGGGAATTTGGAACTTCCGCTGCCGGTTGGAATCGCACGAACGACCTCTATCTGCGTGGATGGCGTGAAGGCATTTGGGGCGGCGCGCTCGGCGGTTCCGTTGGCACGGCGATGTCATGGTGGTGGGAAAATATTGACAGTGAAAATGATTATCCGGTTTATTTGGCACTGGGCGACATTTTGAATCGCACTGGTTGGGGAAGTGGCACATGGACAAATATAGACTTTCAAACTTCCGGCATGCCACCGCCGGCAGTGGGCAATCCATTGCCCGGTGGCCAACCGTTTAACGTGCAACTTCCGTTGAGTGACATTTGGGGTGGCTTGTCCTTTGGTCCATTGGCCGTGCCCGGTATTGTTGCTGCGAATTATTCCGCCACCGCGCTCAACAGTTACGTTCAAGGAATGTGGCATCCCGATTTGAAAACACCATTTCAAATGAACGCTTGGTTCACCAACAATGCTCAATTGGTTATGCACTTAAATTCCGTCTCCGACGGCGCAATTATGGCCGTGCTCGTGGATGGCATCCAAATTTTCAGCACCAACCTTCCGAATCTGGACGGCACTTATTCCGTCAATGAGGAATACGACACAAACATTTCCGTTAATTTACCTGTTGGCAAACACACCATCACCGTGACCAACACAGGTGACGACTGGTTTTACCTCGATTGGGTGCAGCTAAATCAGGTTCTGCCTGCGACTTACACTGGCAATTGGCAACCTTCGCTCAATACGATTGGCTTGCGCGGTGCTCACGAATCGTTGCTCTATGTCGTTTCGCCTGATGCAACTTTTCCCGCCGGTGCTACCGTTCAAACATTGCCGTTGCAGCACGGACAAACGGTGACGATGACCAATTGGCCGCCGGGAGAATTTTTTGCCGAATGGTATAATCCAGCCGACGCGACGTTGGTTGGAATGACCGAGGCGGTCGCCACCAACGGCAGCCTCACGCTCACGCTGCCGGATTTTTCGGAAGACCTTGCAGGCATTGTCTATCCGCCGCCGACACTATTTGTGTCGAGAGCGTCCACGGGCGGCATACTTGAAATGCAGCTTGATTCCGAAACCGGCGGACGATATTTCATTGAAGAGTCCACCGACCTTTCTCATTGGACGACTCTTTTTTCCGTCACGAATGTAACTGGGATGTTGACGTTTCAGGATTCAATCCAAAGCAACAATTCTTGCTTATTTTATCGGGCAAGGCAGAATCGTTGAATCAACATTTCAATAAATGCCGATTTCCGCCCTTGACGCAGCGTGAATTATTCCGTTAGGTATGAAAGTCTGAAGCGGCAACGGGTACATTGCCGAATCTATTGGTCAACGTTTTATTTATGGGTTCAATCAAAAAACGCCGCAAGGCAAAAATCAATCGTCATAAACGGCGCAAGAAGCTGCGCTTGAATCGTCACAAGAAGCGCACCTGGCAGAAGTAATTTCTGCGAACGCACTTTTGTTCAGCGCCCGCGACTGGTTGTTCGGCAGCCGGTCGCGCGGCGTCTTTTTGTGTGGCAAATTTTTGCGATGGAATATCGTTTTGTAAAACATTACACCCGCGACGAAGCGCGCGCGTTGCTGCCGCAAATCCGTGAATGGCTGAAGGAGCTTGGCCGGTTGCGCGAGGCGCTGCACAAATACGAAAACCGTTTGGGCGGCATGACGGGGCAGGGCAACGACGTGGGCGGTGAAACGGTGAACGAATGGATTCGTGTGTTGGCGGATTTACAGGCATTGCTCGCTGAATTTCAGCGGCGCGATATTTTCATCAAGGATTTGTCGCGCGGATTGATTGATTTTCCGGCCATCATCGGTGGGCGCGAAGTTTTTTTATGCTGGGAGCAGGACGAGGATGACGTGGAATTCTGGCACGATTTGGATTCCGGCTTCGGCGGGCGCGAACGATTGTAAAAAATTTTTGAACGTTTGGCGGGATTAATTTTCAAAAAATCAATTGCAGATTTCAGGGCATGGGCATGATTCAGGTTGACGGTTTGACAAAATATTTTGACGCTAAACGGGCGGTGGACGGAATTTCATTTTCTGTCGCCCGCGGTGAAGTGCTTGGGTTTCTCGGTCCCAACGGCGCGGGCAAGTCCACGACCATGCGCATGATTACTGGCTTTATTCCGCCGAGCGAAGGGAGTGTTTCCGTGGGCGGCTTCGACATGGTGAAAAATCCGATTCCGGCTAAGCGGCTGATTGGTTATTTGCCGGAAAACGCGCCGGCTTACACGGACATGACGGTGCATGGCTTTTTGGATTTTGCGGCGGAACTGCGTGGATTGCGTGGCGACGCGAAAAAGCGGGCAGTTCATCGCGCGGTCGAAATGTGTTTTCTGGAATCCGTGCTGCATCAAAGTGTGGAGACGCTTTCCAAAGGTTATCGCCATCGGACGTGTTTCGCACAGGCCATCATCCACGACCCGGATGTATTGATTCTCGACGAACCGACGGATGGACTTGACCCGAATCAAAAATACGAAGTTCGCAATTTGATCCGGCGCATGGGTGAGAAAAAGGCGATTATTTTTTCGACGCATATTTTGGAAGAAGTGGACGCGGTCTGCACGCGCGCCATCATCATCGAACGAGGAAAAATTGTCGCGAATGGAACACCGTCGGAATTGCGGCAAAAATCAGAACTTGCCGGCGCGGTGACCTTGCGCGTCAAGGGCGCGACGTCCGCCACCGTTTCCACGAAGCTTCACCAAATTCCGCAGGCCAGACGCGTGACGGTTCTCGAAGAAAAAAGTGACGCCGTGATGGTTCGCGTTTTTCCCAAAATCAACGCCGCCGACGGTGAATTGGCACGGGCGGTCGGCGTGGCGGCGCGCGACTGGCAGATTGAACAACTGCAAATCGAGGAAGGGCGGTTGGACGAAGTTTTCCGCAACCTCACTATGCCGGACACGAAGGAATTAACGAAATGAACGCGATTGCCAATATCAAAACCATTGCCAAGCGGGAATTGAGCGCCTATTTCACGTCGCCGCTGGCTTACGTTTTCATCGTCATTTTCCTGTTGTTGAACGGATTTTTCACGTTCATGGTCGGCGGATTTTTCGAGCGCGGACAGGCGTCGCTGACGGAATCTTTTTTCACGTGGCATCCGTGGTTTTATTTGTTCCTCGTGCCGGCGGTGGGAATGCGATTGTGGGCGGAAGAACGTCGCGTCGGCACGCTGGAATTATTATTGACGATGCCGATCACAAGCTGGCAGGCCATCACGGGAAAATTTTTGGCGTCGTGGTTGTTTCTGGCGCTGGCGCTGGCGCTGACGTTTCCGCTGGTTATCACGGTGAATTATCTGGGGCGTCCCGACAACGGCGTGATTTTGTGCGGTTACATTGGAAGCTGGCTGATGGCGGGCGCATATCTGGCGGTGAGTTGCATCACGTCGGCGCTCACGCGGTCGCAGGTGGTCAGCTTCATCATCGCGGTGGTGATTTGTCTGTTTTTGATTCTGGCAGGATTCACGCCGGTCATCCGGTTGCTTTCGACGTGGGCGGGCGCGGGTTTGGTGAACGTTGTCGCGGCGTGCAGCGTCATCACGCATTTCAACAATTTTGAAAAAGGCGTTTTGGATTCGCGCGACCTGATTTTCTTTTTATCGCTGATTGTCTTTTCATTGTTTGCGACGGCGGTGATTTTGCGCAGCCACCGCGCGGGTTGATTTTTCAAAGATGAAATCGAAATCGTTTGAAACCGTCTTTTATTCCGCCGCCGGCATTGTGGCGATGGCGGTGATTTTAATTGCCGTCAATTTGCTCGGCTCGGCGTTCAAAACGCGCGCGGATTTGACGGCGGACAAACTTTACACGCTTTCGTCCGGCACAAAAGCGATTCTGGCCAAACTGGACACACCGGTGACCATCCGTTTTTATTGCACGCAAGGCGCGACGCCGACGGCGGAAACGGTTTATCTGCAAAATTACGCCGGAGAGGTGGGCGATTTGCTGGATGAATACCGCGAAGCGTCGCATGGCAAAATCGTCATTCAAAAACTGGATCCCGAACCGGATTCGGACGCGGAAGATTCCGCGCGATTGGACGGGCTTGAGCCGGAATCGCTTTCGACCGGCGACCAGTTTTATCTCGGCCTCGCCGTCAGCCAATTGGACGCCAAACAAACCGTTCCATTGACACCCGACCGCGAACGGCTTTTGGAATACGATATTTCGCGCGCCATTTCGCGCGTGATGAACCCAGAGAAACCTGTCGTGGGCGTGATGAGCGCGCTGCCGGTTTTTGGCGCGCCCGCCAATCCCATGATGCAACAAATGGGGCAGCAAGGTTCGCAGCCGTGGCAAATCATCAATGAATTAAGCGGCGATTACACGCTCCGGCAAGTGCCGCTGGACGCCGACAAAATTGACGACGACATCAAGGTTTTGCTGGTAATTCATCCGGGCGGCATCAGCGACGCGGCGCAATTCGCCATTGACCAATTTATTTTGCGCGGCGGCAAGTTGATTGCATTTCTCGACCCGTTGAACATCGTCGCCGAGCGCAGTCAGGGACAAATGATGCCGCAGGAAGGCGCAAATGCGTCCACGCTCGATAAATTGCTCAAGGCGTGGGGTATTGAATTTCAAACCGCCAAAGCCGTGGCCGATTTGAATTTCAAAATGCAACTTGCCGGTCAAAACGGTCAGCCGATGGAAGCGCCCGCATTTCTGAACGTGAACGGCGAGGGATTGAACACCAACGACATCATCACCAGTGAATTGAGCGACGTGTGGCTGCCGATTGCGGGCGCGTTCACCGGTGAGCCGGTGGCGGGATTGCAGAAGATCGTTTTGCTGAAAAGCACCACCGATTCAGAATTGGCCGATGCGTTCATGGCAAATATGTCCGGCGACGAGATTTTGCAGAATTTCAAATCCGGCGGCGTGCAATATCCGCTGGCGATTGAATTGACCGGCAAGTTCAAAACGGCGTTTCCCGACGGCAAACCGGCTGAAGGCACAAACGCCGTCGCCAAAACTTCGGAAAAATTTTTGAAGGAAAGCGCGGCCACCAACACCGTGATTCTGGTCGGCGACGCGGACATGCTCGCGAACGATTTCTCATTGCGGATACAGGACACGCCATTTGGCACGATGGCGATGGCTTTGAACGGCAATTTGAATTTTGCTGAAAATGCCATCGAGCAATTGGCTGGCGGCAGCAATCTGATTGCCGTGCGGAGCCGCGCCGTGGCCGACCGGCCGTTCACCGTTATCAAAAAAATGGAGGCGCAGGCGCAAACGGAATATCAAAGCAAAATTAAGGATTTACAGGACAGTTTGCAGGACACGCAACAGCGGTTGAGCGAATTGCAGCAGGCCAAAGGCAACAATCAACGCTACATTCTTTCGCCGGAACAACAGGCGGAAGTCGAAAATTTCCAGAAGAAGGAAGCGAGCGTCAAAAGCGATTTACGCAAACTGCAAAAAGATTTGCGGCGTGACGTGAACTCGCTCCAGACGCGCGTGGAATGGATGAACATCGCCGCCATGCCCATTGTCGTCAGCGTGTTCGGCGTTTGTCTGGCGGCGTGGAAACGTAAACGAACCTCGGCTCAATGAATCGCAAACAATTCATCATCCTGATTGTGTTGGTCGTCGTGATTGGTGGTGCGGCGTGGCGGCATCATCGCCTGCAAACCGCTTCATGGAACAATTCCAATCCGCAGCTTGGCGGGAAATTGCTCGGCAATTTTCAAGTGAACGACGTCGCACAAATCCGCATCGCGCAAGGCACGAACGAAGTGATTTTGCTGAAGACCAATGATTTGTGGCGCGTGAGCGAGCGCGGAAATTATCCGGCAGATTTTTCCAAAATCAGCCAGTTTTTGATCAAGCTGCGCGATTTGAAAATCGTTCAAACAATGGAAGCGGGACCGTCACAATGGCCGCAGCTGGGTTTGGGCGCGCCGGGGCAGGGAACCAATTCCGCGACGATGCTGGGATTTTTTGACGCGAGCGGCAAGCCGGTTCAGATTTTGTTGCTGGGCAAAAATCATTTGCATGAAAGCCAGCAGGTCTCGCCGGAAGGCGAAAATGAAAATTGGCCGGATGGCCGTTATGTTTTGGCCAGCACCAATTCACCGACGGTAGTCGTAATTTCCGACACGTTGAGCGAAGCGGCTCCGCTGGTCAGTCAATGGCTCGACAAAACTTTTTTCAAAGTGGAAAAGCCACAAAGCATTTCGGTGAATTATCCGGCGGCGACCAATTCCTGGAAGTTATTTCGCGGCAGCGAGACAAATGATTGGAAACTGGCCGACGCCAAACCGGATGAAAAACTGGATGATGCGCAGGCCACGACCATCGCCAACGCCCTGTCCTCGCCGAATTTCAACGACGTGGCAATTGATTTGAAACCGGCGCAAACCGGCCTGGACAAACCGACGCGTGTGGAAATCAAAACGCTCGACGGATTTGATTATTCAATCAATGTCGGACTTCAAACGAACGACAATTATTATTTTGCGCTCAACAAAATGACCGGAACATTCCCAACGGAACACCAGCCGGAGAAAGACGAAAAGCCGCAGGACAAAACGGCGCGCGACAAGGCATTTCAGGACAATCTGAAAAAATTGCAGGACAAGCTCGCGCAGGAAAACGCGCTCACCAATTGGATTTACGAAGTTCCAAGTTGGTCGCTGGATTCGCTGCTCAAAAAACGTTCACAATTGCTGGTCGCCGAACCGGCAGCCACTGAAACCAATACGCCATCCGCCAGCGCCGGGAAAACAGCTAAACCTTGAAGCGTTAATTGGGTAACATTTCAAGGTGATTTATTGATTTCATTGACGCGCCCGGTGTGCCGGGGATTCGCATGAAACATCGGCCATGAACTTTTAGCAGGCGGCGCAAGTTGGTTGGTGGAGTTGACGGCGATCACATAAGCCGTGTTTGCGAAGTAAATCGTTCCGTTGGTGCCAATCGTTAAAGAGCCAACGATATTTCCATGATTAGGGTCAGTATCGGTTTTTAGTCGCCAAATTTCTCGTCCGTCTGATTTGATGCCGACCAAATCGTGCCACGGCGCGGAACAATAAACCGTGCCGCCGACGGCGACGGCTGGGCTTGCATCAATTGAAGCGTCAGAAGCTGCTGCCCATCGTTTTTTTCCGTCAGCGGTGACGGAGGCATTTTGCTGATTGACCGCCAGATAAAGATTCTCGTTTTCGTCGAGAACCGGCGAAGATTCTGTGACGCCGCCAAGATGCAAGCGCCATGATTCGCCGCCGTCCGGCTTTAGCGCGTAGAAATTTCCATCCAGCGAAGTCAAATAAATTTCTCCCTTGCCGCCAATCGCCGGCGAGGAAATGATCGCGCCGCCGGTTGAAAATTTCCAGCGAAGCGAGCCGTTCGGATTCAGCGCGTAAAAATTTTTGTCGTGCGAGCCAAAATAGATATTTCCGCCTGCATCAATGGCTGGCGAAGAATCAACGATGCCTTTCGTGGTAAATTCCCATTTCTTTGAACCGTCAGGATTCAACGCGTAAAAATATTTGTCCCATGACCCGAAATAAATGGTTCCCTCAGCGGCGATTGCGGGCGAAGAATCCACCCATGCGCCGGTGGCAAAGGTCCATTTTAATTTGCCCTGCGGCGTGACGGCGTAAAGTTTCCGGTCACGCGAGCCGAAATAAATAGTTCCATCGTCGGCAATCGCGGGCGACGATTTGGTTTCGCGTCCGGCCTGAAAAATCCATTTCAATTTTCCTTGCGAAGAAATCGCCAGTAGTTTTCCGGAAAAAGTCGTTTCATAAATTGTTCCGTCGGCTGCAACAGCCGGAGATGCATCGGCATAACCATCTGGCAGATTGTAAGACCATAAATTTGTGATACCATCATTTGTCACACTGATTTGTGCGTGACAAATTGCCGGAGCAAGTGCGCACAGAATCCAAATGACAAAGGAGGACTTTCGCGTTGATTTCATCTTGCGCCAGTAAATCGCCAAAAAGCTGCGACGGCAATTCCATTTCACGCGAACTGGCTGGGTTTCAATCCAGCACAAGCAGCCATTGCCCAAACTGATTTTCAACCTGACGAAGTTGATTTGATTATTGAGGGCTAAGAAATTATTTTTAGCGCGTGAATTTGAAACGTTACCTGACCATTTACGCCGCGCTGTGGAAAAATTCCGTCGCGCGCGAAATGTCGTTCAAGGGTAATTTCATTCTCTGGATTATCGTCGAACTGCTGTGGTTCGGATTGCAGCTTTGTTTCGTCGGCGTGGTTTATTCGCAAACCGATTCCATCGGCACGTGGAGCCGGTGGCAATATGTGTTGCTTATCGGCGCGAGCAATTTCATTCAACAGGTTTATCAGGCGTTTTTCCTCGTGAATTGCACGAACTTGTCCGAACTCGTCCGCACGGGCAAAATGGATTTTCTCCTCGCGCTGCCGGTCAACACGCGGTTCATCGTCTCGACGAGGCAGGTGGATTTGGGTGCGTTCGTCAACGCGCTGTTCGCCGTCTGCGTGATGATTTTCGCCGCCGGAAAACTGGAATTGCAACCGAGCTTCAACGAAATCATCGGATTCGCCGCGCTGTGCGTCGTCGGCATTTTCATCCATTACTCGCTGATGTTCATGCTCGCCGCCATCAGTTTTTGGACGGTGCGCGCGCAGGGAATCGTCTGGGGCTATTACAATCTGTTCAACATCGCGCGAATGCCGGACGAAGCGTTTCACGGTGCGTTCAAGGCATTCTTCACTTTCGCGCTGCCTGTGCTGCTCGTCTCCAACGTGCCGGTGCGCGTGCTGGCGGATAAATTAACTTCGCCCGTTTGGTGGCTGCTGCTGCTCGGTCTTGGTTTTATTTGGGCCGTAATTTCCGAATGGTTTTGGCGACTTTCCCTGCGCCGCTACACCAGCGCGAGCACTTAAATGAGTGAAGCGCCTTCCCGTCAATCCAACGCTTTGGCAACCGCCTGCGTGAGATCGTCACCACGCAAATCCTTGCCGATGATTGTGCCATTGCCGTCAAGGAGAAAAGTTGCCGGAATGCTTTCGACTCCGTATTTCACAGCCAGTTTATTGCTCCAACCCTGACCGTCAAAAAATTGCTGCCACGTCATTTTCTGATCCTTCGTATAATTGAGTAATTTTACTTTATCCTGGTCAAGGCTAACGCCAATGATTTCAAATCCCTTGTTGTGATATTTCTCGTAAGTGGCCACGACGTTGGGGATTTCTCCGCGACACGGCGGACACCATGTCGCCCAAAAATCAATCATCACCACTTTGCCTTTGTAATTGGCGATGGAGAGTGATTTGCCGTCCAAGTCCGCCTCGTTGAAATCAGGAAACTTTGCTCCGACAACCAATCCGTCTTGAATTTTTTTGGCTGCCGCCGCCGCCGCTTCTTGTTTTTCCAAATTGGCGACAAACGCCGTACCTTGAAAATCACTTTTGAGTTGTTTAATCAATTCGTCCGACTTTTGCTTGTCGCCGATGACTTCGGAATATAGCGTTGCCTTCATGTAAAGAATCTGCGCCACTTCATCGGTCTTTTCGCCCTTGTGCTCGGCGAGCAATACATCGAATTGTTTGAGGTCGTCCGCCAATGCCGCTTCGGTTTTTTTGCCGGCCTGAAGGTCGGCCCTGATTTTGGCGACCAAATCCTTGAGTTCAGTCGAGGGGTCACCCGCAAAGGCGAACTGGCCTGACAACAGCGCGGTGATGGCGGCGAACAAGATTGCGGATTTAATTTTCATAATCGTATGGGGTTGCTGTCGGAGAAACATCATCCCCTGCTCGTAACAAGTCAAATCGAATAAAATTATTTCCGTTGGCCATTGTCAGGTGTCTCATCGTCAATTTCCAACAATCGGGCGAAATAAAAACAGCCGGCGGTGGTCAGCGCGGAAAAAATGAGAATAAGAACCGCCTGCGTACCCGGTTGCTTCAAGTCGTTTGTCCAATCCTCCATCAACTGACCGGACTTGCCGTAAAGCTGTCCCATTTGCCGCGACTCGGCTTTGTCAAAAGCCAGCATCGAAATGTCGTCATTCAAATCCTGCGAGCGTATTCTCGGCCCATAAACGATTCCGGCACCGGCAATCCCCAAAACCAAAATGACAATACCGATGATTCTTAATTTTTTTGCGCGACGTTTCGGCAATGAAACCGGATTGGACGTTTTATCGCTTGCAACATCAACTGGCTCGTGTCCTTTGAAGTTCACCTGCCCAAATATAATTTGATAATTTGGGTTTGGACGCGAGCAAAGATTTACTGTTTGTGAAACGCGTGCGAACGGCATGAAGAACCTCACGCCTGCCGCGGCGCGCTCGTCGCGTAAATCACTTTGCCTTTGTCGTCAATCATTCGCACGTCCAGCGCGTCCGCCGACAGTGACGCGGCGATGAAACCGGAACAGCCCAGGCTAAATTTCGTCTGCGCAATTTTTTTGATATTCGCGCGTGGTTTCGAGCCACCGCCAGTGCAGAAGAAATTAATTTTGCCCGACTGCAAATGCTGCAAATCGTGGTCGTGGCCGTTGAAATACGCCTGTACGCCGTATTTTTCCATCAATGGCAAAATGTGTTCGATGATGTAAGGCGTGTCACCGTGTTGCCCGCCCGAATAAACCGGATGATGCCCGATGACGATTTTCCACGGCACGGTCGAAGCCGCGAGTGCGGCGTCCAACCATGCGACTTGCGCGGCGATGTCCCGTCTGTTCACGTTGCCCTCAAACATTTTCTCGTCATCGTCCAGTTCCGCCATCGGCGTGGTGTCAATGTAGAAGAAATCCACGGCGTTGTTTGCGTCAATTTTCTCCGTCCGCGTGAAATAGCGCGCGGGCATATTCCAGCGCGGACTGGTTTTGGAGTATTCAATCTGCGCGTCGCAGTTGCCGTGATAATCGTGGTTGCCGAGAATGACCCACCACGGCACTTGCAGCGACGGTGCGGTATAAACCTTTTCAAACGACGACTGCCATTGCGGGTCGGTCGCGGACTTCAAGCCGTCTTCGTAAAAATTGTCGCCGACGGAAACAACGAATTTTGCCTTCGTCTGCTCTCCGTAAATTCCCATTTGGGTCGCGACGGCCATTTGGTCGGGTTCGCCATTGCGCCCCCAATCACCGATGAGCAGAAAATTCAGCGTGTCCGCCTTCGCGTCGGCGGCGAACATTTTTGGCGCGAACACCGGCGACAACACGGCGGCTTGCGTGGCGACGAACAACGTGCGGACAAATTGACGGCGAGTCTGTCTCATAAATCGGAGATAAAATTAACCCTTTGTCGTCAAACGCAAAGAAACAATTTGGTGACACGACGGAAATGCGATTAGTCTTTCCGCGCTTCCTTCGCCCAAGTGTCTTTTAATGTAATCGTCCGATTAAAAATCAATTTGTCCGGTGTGCTATCTTTGTCCAAAGCAAAATAGGCGAGGCGTTCAAATTGGTAGCGTTCGTCAAATTTGGCGTCGCGCAAACTCGGTTCGCATTTGGCGGTGATGATTTCGAGCGAGCGCGGGTTGAGGACGGATTTGAAATCGCGTCCGTCTTTTTCCGGTTCGGCTTCGGTGAACAGGCGGTCGTAGAGGCGTGCTTCGGCGTCAATCGCGTGCGCGGCGCTGACCCAATGGATCGTTCCTTTGATTTTGCGATTCGCCGTCGCGCCGCCGGATTTGCTGTCGAGGTCGGCGGTGCAGCGCAGTTCGACAATTTTTCCGCTCGCGTCCTTTACTACTTCGTCGCACTTGATGATGTAGGCGTATTTCAAGCGCACTTCGCCGCCGGGTTTGAGCCGGAAAAATTTCGGCGGCGGCACTTCGGCAAAATCGTCCTGCTCGATAAAAATTTCCCGCGCAAACGGAATTTTTCTTTTGCCGACGTTTTCGTCTTCGGGATTGTTGACGGCGTCTAGTTCCTCGACTTTGCCTTCGGGAAAATTGGTGATGACAATTTTCAGCGGGCGCAACACGGCGAGTCGGCGCAGCGCGCGTTGGTTCAAATCTTCGCGGATGGCGTGTTCATAAACGGCGATGTCGGTGACGGAAATATATTTCGTGACGCCGACACCAATCGCAAAATTCCGCAACGCTTCGGGCGTGACGCCGCGACGACGGATTCCCGAAATCGTCGGCATTCGCGGGTCGTCCCAGCCGGTGACAATTTTTTCGTTCACGAGCTGAATGAGTTTCCGCTTGGAAACAATCATGTAGCTCGGAATGAGTTTGGCAAATTCGTATTGATGTGGCAGCGCGCGCGACAAATTCAGATTTTCCAAAATCCAATCGTAGAGCGGGCGGTGAACTTCAAATTCCAGTGTGCAAATCGAGTGGGTGACACCTTCGATGTAATCGCTCAAGCAATGCGCAAAATCGTAGAGCGGATAAATTTTCCATTTGTCGCCGGTGTGATGATGCTCTGCGTGGCGGATGCGATAAAGCAACGGGTCGCGCAGCCAGATGTTTGGTGAGGCCATATCAATTTTCGCGCGCAATGAACGCGCGCCGTCGGGAAATTCGCCGTTTTTCATCCGGCGAAATAAATCGAGGTTTTCCTCAACACTGCGATTGCACCACGGCGATTCCTTACCCGGACGGTCGGGCGCGCCGCGAAATTCGTCCACTTCCTTCGGCGACAAATCGCAAACGTAAGCTTTGCCGCGTTCAATTAACTGCTCCGCATAATCGTAAAGTTGGTCGAAATAATCGCTGGCGTAAAATGGCTCGGCGATTTTGGATTTTGAAGTTGGTGGCAAATAAAAATCGCGTTTGCCTTCCTCCGCGATGGTTTCCGGCATTTTGCCACGTTCTTTCAGGCCAAGATTTTTGTCCGCCCAGCCGGAAATCAGCCAGTTCACGTCTTCACGAATTGAATCCACATACTCGACGTCTTCCTTCGTCGGGTTCGTGTCGTCCATGCGCAGGTTGCAGATGCCGCCGAACTCGCGCACGATGCCGAAGTTCAGGCAAATGCTTTTCGCGTGGCCGATGTGCAGATAACCGTTCGGTTCCGGCGGAAAGCGTGTGTGAATCTGCGGATATTTTTTCTCCGCGACGTG
Organism: Verrucomicrobiia bacterium; assembly: GCA_035546095.1. Taxonomy (GTDB): domain Bacteria; phylum Verrucomicrobiota; class Verrucomicrobiia; order Limisphaerales; family UBA11358; genus UBA11358. The sequence continues at coordinate 25,499 of DASZXB010000047.1, forward strand.
GGCGGCCACGATGTCGCGGATGAAATCGCTCGGAGGCAAGTTGCCTTTCCCATCGGCGGAAATTTCTTTGGTCGAATCGCTCATTTGTCAGCGCGCAAATTAACAAATGAAAATGCGATTGTCCAAATCAGTCGCGCGAAGAACGCGGAGAAATTTACTTATTTTTCTCCCTACAAATTTGAATGGAAATCTCAAGCTTTTTTCGCAGTTCCACATCTGTTTCAGATTCGAGGCGTTGTTTCAGAAGTTCAAATGCTTTGCGTCGAACAGATTTATCTTTTGCGTGATGAGCTAAACTGCAAATACAAGGTTCTGCGCGTTTTCGGATTTCAACATCGGCATGATTCATCAAAGGTTCAAGCACAATGTAACCCGCATCTCCAAACTCATTAAGATTTCCCCAAGTTGCGCGAGAACCTTCAGCTTTGGAAATAAGTGATTGCACCATTGGTTGGATAGCTCGAACATCGCCGCGTAGTGAGAGAACATATCCCGCTTGGCTAGCGTGAGAGTCACCGCCTTCAAGCATCTTCAAAAGAAATTGAGCACTACGTTCATCACTAAAACTACGCAAAGCATGAATTGCATTGGTATTAACGCCATCAAGTGAGCCGTCGGCTGCCTTGATTAGGGCTTCGAGAGCTTCGGGTGGTCGTAAAACGCCCAGCGAATCCGCAGCATGCCAACGCACATACCAACTTGAATCATTGAGCGCTCCTATCAACGCTTGAACAGCCTCTTTGCCGCCTAACCATGCCAGTTGGTCAGCAGCTTTCTCGCGTTCCTGCTCCTTGTTAGATTTCAGCTTTTTCAGCACTTGTTCAAGCACAGGTACTTTCTGACGCGGTCGAATCCGGCGATTTTCTTTGCCGGGCGCGTCAAGATAAACAGTTGGCAGCTCGCCGGAATTTTGAAACGGTTCGGAGCCTTGATCCAATTCGTGATTTATCCAATCAGCAAAAGAACGATAGCGGGTTGCTCCCGGACTTGAATTAGAAAAATACCAAGTTTCCCATTCTCCATCCGGCCAAATCACCATTGGATTAAGCAAAAGAACTGCGTCGTCAGCGACTTCACTAATGCAAAGAGTTTGGGCAAGATGTTTGATTTCAAAAACCACGCAATCTTGTTTCGTGTAATCAAAATAATCTTTTTCCAAAACACAAATCGGTTCGTTGCTCGTTTGATAAGCCTCATACCAATGTTTGTGTTCTTTGCGAAACCAACGAATATCTTCGACTGGACGAAGAACAATTCCGTCTTCAAATGGAAGTCGCCACCCGTTGCTTGCACTCAAAAACGTCCGATACGATGGTGGCAATTTTATTTTTAGCTTCGTTTCGACTTTGAGTAATTGTTGCTCCGAAGCACGGGAGTTTTTAGCAGCAGAATTTGTAAATTCTTTTAGCAACATTGACCACGTTTCAGAATTTAATGTTGCGCTCATAACATTATTTCTCCGGCACGAGCGGCGTGAACTGGCGCAATTCCGGGTCATAGGCGAACAATTCCGCCGTGGCGATTTTGAAAAACCAGCCGTGCAAGGTCAGCGTGCCGTCCGCCAGCCGGTTCTGCACGCAAGGATAGCTGTGCAGATTATCAAGGCTGAACAAAACATTTTCCTCGGCGGCGGCGTTTTCGCGCGCGCGGATTTCGGTCAAATGCGCGTAATCTTTTTTCATCGTTTCCAAAACGGGCGACGCGAGTTTCAGCCAGTCGCGCAAATGCGGCGTGGAATTTTCAATTTTCATTTCGCCGAGCATCGCAGCAATCGCGCCGCATTGCGAATGGCCGCAAATCACGATGTCGCTTACGCGCAGATTTTCGACGGCGAATTCAATCGCGGCGGCGGTGGAATTGGTGTCGCCGCGCGCGCTGGCGGGCGGGACGATGTTGCCGATGTTTTTGACGACGAACAAATCGCCGGGTTTGCTTTGCGTGATGAGTTCGGCCAGCACGCGCGAATCCGAGCAGGTGATGAATAGCGTATGCGGATTTTGTCCTTCCTGCGACAATTTGCGAAAAAGTTTCCGGTAATTCCCGAACTCGTCGTTGCGGAATTTGTGGACGCCGGCGATAAGTTGTTGCATGGAGCAAAAATTTAACCACAGATGGACACAGATGAACACAGATAAGTCGAATTGGGCAATCTGTGTTTCATATTTATCGGTATTTATCCGTGGTTGAAAAATTACTGAGCTAAAGTTTTATTTTTCGCGCGCGATTCTTCCGTCAATTTAACTTTGAATTTTTTCAATTCTTCCTGCAATCGCGCGTCGCCGACGGCGATGATTTGCGCGGCCAAAATTCCCGCGTTGCGTCCGCCACCGACGGCAACGGTGGCGACGGGAACGCCGGGAGGCATTTGCACGATGGAAAGCAGCGAATCAAAACCGTCAAATGATTTTCCCAAAATCGGCACGCCGATCACGGGCAACGTCGTGAACGCCGCCGTGACGCCGGGCAAATGCGCCGCGCCGCCTGCGCCGCAAATCAAAACTTTGAGGCCGCGTTGGATTGCGCTGGAAACGTATTCTTCGAGTCCGCGCGGATCGCGATGGGCGGAAATGACTTTGGCTTCGCTGGCGATGCCGAATTCGGCCAGCGCGTCAGCGGCCAGTTTCATTGTCGGCCAATCCGAATCGCTGCCCATCAAAATACCGACGAGTGGAGATTTTGAATTACTCATGCACGGAAATTGAGCAAAGAAATTTAATCTTTGGCAAGAATTGAATTCGCACAAATCCGCGAAATTCGCGTAAAAAATTCACATCATTGGATTGGTCCGCCGGCCAAATCCAAAACGTTTTGCCACTCCGTCATGCCTTCGCTCCAATAAAGCGCGTCTTTGCTCACCGAGCCGAGCGAAAGCATGGATTGGATTTGTGAAAGCGTGAACGGCCCGGATTGCGCGCCGCCTTCGTAGAGATAAATTGTCGGTGTTTCGCTGGTGACGACTTCCGCTCGTCGGGGATACATTTTCATCACGTTGGCAACGGAGGTGATTTCTTCCGAATCTTTTGGCGCGCGATTGCGTTCCAACATTTTGCAAAGACCAATCATTCCCAATCCGGCGAGAAATCCGCCAACATGCGCGCCAAATGCGACGCCACCGCCATGAGAATGATGTTCGGTCATCGCCAAAATCGCCCAGAACAAATCTTTCAAAAACCAAAACGAAACGGCAATCCACGCCGGGATTTCAAATTCGCCCGCGCGGACAAAAATGAAAAACCAGAAGAAATACTTAAACTCGATGTCCGCTCCGGCTCGCAACAGCAAATACATTCCCATGCACGAACTGATTGCGCCCGAAGCGCCGCCCATCGGAATCGTTGAGGCAAAATGTTCGGGACTCATTGCGATATAAACAAATTCAGCGACAAGTCCGCCGATGAGATAAAAAAGGAGAAACCGCCAGCGTCCAATCAGGTCTTCCACGCAACAACCAAACAGAAATAGAAAAATCATGTTGCCGAACAGATGAAAAAATCCGCCGTGAACAAACATCGAAGTCAGATACGTCCACAAATACGATTGCGCCGGAATTAGCCAAAGATGCTCAAAAATCCATTTATCCGATTCGCCTTGCGTGCCAAAAAAGTAAAACAGCGAAATCAGATAAACCAAAGTATTAACACCGATGAGCGAAAACGTGACAATCGGAAGCCGTTCAGTCCGATAATTCATTCCGACTGGCAGAACGATGAACATAGGTTGCTTTCGCGAGTTGAATCAATTCAGTTAAAATTCGCTTCCGAGTCAACCAAATTGTCGCCAAAATAATTCGCCCATGACGACCGCGAACAAAGTCACGATTCTGCGAATCCTGTTGATTCCCTTCTTCGTCGTCGAAACGATTTATTATGTCCGCATCGGAAATGAAACTCACCGGCTGTTTGCCATTTTATGTTTCGGCGTCGCCGCGATTTGCGACGGCGTGGACGGTTACATCGCGCGCCGTTACAATCAAATCAGCGAGCTTGGAAAAATTCTCGACCCGCTCGCGGACAAATTACTGCTCGTTTCCGCCATCGTGCTGTTGAGTTTCGACAATGCGCCCTATCTCCGGCAAATTCCGCTCTGGCTCACCGGCACAATCATCGGACGCGATTTACTGTTGGGCATCGGCGCGGTGGTGATTCATTTCGTCGTCGGCAAAATCACCGTGCGCCCGCGATTTTTGGGAAAGTGCGCGACGGTTCTGCAAATGCTCGTCGTGACTTGGATTTTGCTGAAATGGGATTTGCACGTCGGCGTCTTGAAAGTTTGGATTTACGGCGCGGGCGTTCTCACCGGCATCTCCGGCTTGTTATATATTTTCGACGGAATGAGGCAATTGAGTTCGCACCCGGCAAGTTCAGCAACAAATTCCAAAACCGCGGATGGACATGAATGAACACGGATTCCTAAACGCAAAGACAAATTATTTTCCACCTGCGTTCATCAGGCAAATCGGCGATTAAAAAATGTTTTCATCCGTGTTTATCTGTGTTCATCTGTGTTCATCTGTGGTTAAGAATTTATGGCAAAGGAAATTCAACTTAAACTGAAGGAAGGCAACAAAGCGCCGACATTTTCGGCGAACACAAACGGCGGCGGAAAAATTTCGCTCGCGGATTTCAAGGGCAAAAATGTCATTTTATATTTTTATCCGAAAGACGACACGCCCGGCTGCACCAAAGAAGCCTGCGCATTTCGCGACCATTTTTCTGAATTCAAAAAGCGCGGCGCGGTCGTTCTCGGCGTCAGTCCCGATTCCGTGAAAAAACACGACAAATTTGTGGAGAAATTCAAATTGCCGTTCACGCTGCTCGCGGACGAGGACAAAAAGATCGCGAATGACTACGGCGTTTGGGGCGAAAAAACATTCATGGGACGCAAATACATGGGCGTTTATCGCGTGACATTTTTAATTGGTGGCGACGGACGAATCAAAAAAATTTGGCCAAACGTGAAACCGGACGAACACGCGGAAGAAGTTTTAGCCGCGCTGTGAGTTCGACAATGATGTAAATCGGTGGGGCGAGCGTCCGCGCGAGCCGCGAACATTTTAAGACCCAGCCAAGTTTGGCTCGTGAGGACACTCGCCCCACCGGCTAAATCAATTCATGCGTTGCCAAAAATTTTCAGAACTTCAACTCGCTGCGTTTTCAAATCTGCCCGTCCGCAAAAATTGAATCGTTTGCCGAATCGCTTCGCGATTATTCATAATCAACGGATGCGCCGCATGAATCACAATGTGGTCGCTCATGCCCGCGAGTTTCGTCCGCTTGATGGAAACTTTTCCATCGTCGCGTCCGGGAATCAGAAATAAACTGTTAATCCAATTGATGGAACGGTCGCCGGCGATGATGCCGACGGGAAAATCCGCCGCGCTCAATCGGTTCGGAACGGAATTTGTGTCCGTGCCCAATTCATTTCCCGCCGGGCCGTTAATCCATTTGAACAAAAACAGCCAGCCGAGTTTGTCCACGATTTCACTGCCTTGATTCGGCGGCGCGAGCATCACCACACGACCGAGCGCGGGGATTTTGTTTCGCGCGAGATAGCTGCGAACCAAAATGCCACCGAGCGAGTGCGTGACGAAATTGATTTTCGCCGCGCCGTTTGTCCGACAATTTGCGACCGCCTTGCCAATCGCGTCGTCGGCCAGTTTTTCGATTTTCGCGGTGCGCGAGGGATAATTGATATTTTGGACGTTGTAACCGGCGTCGGTCAGCGCGCGTTCCATTTTCGCCATCGAACGGCTCGTGCGGCAAAGGCCGTGCAGCAAAATCACTTCCTCGTTTTGCGCGAGCGCGGTTGCAGAAATTGCGACAGCCATTAAAATTAAAATTGTCCGAAACATTGACAAACGCGAAATGAAATTTCAGTATTTTGACGAAGTTTGAAAAATCGTAAATCGAAAATCACAAATTAAAATAAAGTTATGGCAATTCCCGTTGGCTCCAAAGCTCCTGATTTCACGCTCAAATCCAAATCGCCCGCCGACGCGGACGTGAAGTTGAGCAACAACTTCGGCAAGAAAAATACCGTGCTGCTGTTCTTTCCAGCGGCGTTCACCGGCGTTTGCACGCAGGAAATGTGCAGCATCAGCGGCGGTTTGAATGATTATTCCAATCTCGGCGCGGACGTCATCGCCATCAGTGTGGACACGCCGTTCGCACAGGCCGCGTGGGCGAAACAGGAAAAAATCTCCATCACGCTCGCCAGCGATTTGAACAAGGAAGTCACTAAAAAATACGATGTGCTGTTCCCGATGCTTGCAGGCGTGGGCGACACTTCGGCGCGCGCGGCGTTCGTGATTGATAAAAACGGCGTCGTGCAATACAGCGAACAAACGCCGACACCGAAGGATTTGCCGAATTTTGAGGCGGTCAAAGCAACGCTGGCGAAGTTGAAATAACGGCAAGTTGCCGCTCCCAATTCGACAATAAATTTTCAAGGCGCGTGAACAACGCGCCTTTTTTGTTTTTGACGCGAATTTTACGAATTGGCGCGGATTGAATTTGTGAAAATTTGTGTAATTCGTGTCTTTTTTAGGTTTCTGCGAATAACAAGTCCTTTCATCTACAATTGTAAAGATTCTGCTTGACATTAAATTTACATTTGTAGAGAATCGTGCCATGCCCAAGTCTGATATTGAACTCACCGAAGCCGAATGGTCGGTCATCAAAGCCGTTTGGGAAAACGAACCCTGCACCGCGCCCGCAATTCAAGAAAAATTATTCAAGCCGACCGGCTGGACGTATTCCACCGTCCGCACGCTGATGGATCGTATGGTGGCCAAAGGTGTTTTGAAGGCCCAAAAGCAGGGCAAGCTGACGATTTATCAATCCGCCGTCACCCGCGCGCAGGCGCAGCGCGGCGAACTGTTTTACGCATTGAAACACGCTTTCAACGGCGCGTTGACGCCGATGGTGCAATGCCTTTTGGAAAATCATGAGATGGACGCGGACGAATTGGCAAAAATTGAAGCGCTCATCAAAGCGCGGAAAAAATCGGCGAAAAAATAATCGGAACATCAAATTGAAAGGCGTGCATGAACTCATTCATCGAAACCTTAAATCATTGGGGTGATAACTTTCTGGATTTTGCCGGAACGATGCTTTGGCAATCCAGTTTGTTCATTGTCATTTTGTTCGCTCTGGATTTTTTGTTGCGGCGCAAAATCCGCGCTTCCATCCGTTACACGCTTTGGCTGGTTTTGTTGTTGAAATTGATTTTGCCACCGACGCTGGCGTTGCCGACAAGTCCGGTTTGGTGGTTGTATAAAACTCCGGCGGCAATCCAATCTAAACCGCAATTTCAAAATTTCACCATCACTTACGATTCACAATCATTGCCAGCAATTCCAGAAAATCTACCGACATTCACGCCGCCGAAACCGAAATTGAACATTTCCGCGTGGCTGTTGTTGATTTCCCTTTTTGTCAGCGCGGCGTTGTTGCTTTGGCTGCTGGCGCGTTGGTGGCAAGTCGCGCGGCAGGCGCGGCGCGCAGAAATTTCCGAACACTTGACGATTTTGGCAAAGGAAGTCCGGCAATTCGCCGGAATAAAATTGAATCCGGCGGTAAAATTGGCGGCGAACACCATGTCACCCGCCGTTTGCGGTTTGTTTCGTCCGGTGATCTTGATTCCGCAATCGCTCGCGGAAAACTTTTCGGACGAACAATTGCGCGCGGTGCTGTTGCATGAATTGATTCATTTGCGGCGGCGCGACGTGTGGGTGAATTTTTTGCAATCGTTGTTGCAAATTGTTTATTGGTGGCAACCGTTGGTGTGGCTGGCGAACGCGCGCATCCGGCGCGTGCGCGAGGAAGCGGTGGATGACGCGGTGATGCGCGCGCTCGACGCGGACGCGGACATTTACGCGCCGACGCTGCTCGAAGTGGCGAAGTTTGCGTTTCGCCGTCCGCTGGCGAGTCTTGGGCTGGTAGGCATTTTGGAATCGCGCAGCGCGTTGCGTCAACGGATTGAGCGACTGGTCAATTTCCGCACGCCGAAAAAAGCCGGGTTGACGCTGGTTTCCCTTTTGGGAATTTTGGCGTTCACCGCCGTCGCCGTGCCGATGGGCGAAGCGCCGGATTCCTCGTCCAACCGATTTTCCGGCGGCGCGACGTTGCCCGAAGAAACGCTGACTTTGAAAGTGGACCCGGCGGTGTTCATCCGAAATGTGAAAGCGCAGGCAAATTGGAGAATGGATTCACCAACGGATGATTGGACGAAAATTCTTTTGGACATTTTGCGAAGTGAAACGGTGGATTGCCCTCACGGCATCAAGTTCAACCATCAAACCGGCGAAATCACGATGCGAAACACGCCGGAACAATTGGAAATTTTTCGTCAAGTCATCGGGCAGTTAAATCGGGCGGATGGCAAATACGAATTGTCAAAATTTTTCACAATCCATCGAAAAAATGTTTTGGTTGATGCGCGCTTTTTTTGGATGAGTTCAGACGATCGTGAAAAACTGGTTGCGGATTTGCAGTCTGAACGCGGAAAAAATGAGCGCGCTCCGCATTGGATTATTTCGCCGGAGCAATTTGACGAAATCAATCAGCGCATCGCGTCGTTGAATTTGCATCCGTTTCAAAGGCCGCGCATTCAAACGGCTCATGGTGTTATGGGTGAACTTTATGTTCGCGACAAGACCAACGGAGTGGAATTTGATTGTGAGCCGTTTGTGGCTGATGCAGAACACAGTGGGCTTGGACGCGATGGAATTGCCCTAGCTTTCAAAACAGAAATAGTTGGTGATCCAACCGGGCCGGAACAAAAACTTGTGGGGACTAATCATTACCAAACTTCAGGAGAAATCGGCGTGGAAGACGGCGGTGGATTTGTGGTGAGCGCGAAAAATCCTGACGGCTCGCCAACGAATCTGGTGATTGTCGTCAACGCGGAAGTCGTTACTAATACTACACAACGATTGGCAACTGTTATTCAACGAACGGCCAATACAAATGAAATTTCAACGAATTTGTTCACGCGGCATTTTAGAGTGGACACGAACATATTCGTCTCCAATGTGCGGCAAACAACCAAATTGCCGGCAAATACTCCATTTTTGGATGTGTTCACCAATTATCTTGCGTTTGTCGGCGTAGATTTACAACCGCCGAAATCCATTTTCTACAATGACCGCTTGAGCGAATTGTATGTGAGAGGAACAATGGGCGATTTGGATAAAGTCGAAAACGTCTTAATGAAGCTGACCACTGCCGCACCGCAAATTCACATCAAGGCGCGATTTGTGGAAGCGCCAAAAGGAACTTTGAACGGCTTGAAAAAAATCGCGACTGTTCCAAATCAAACAAATGAGTCGGCTGGATTCGTTGGGATTCTATCCGGCAAAAATTTCAAAACGACATGGCAGAATTTGCAGACGCAAGCCGGCGTTGAAGAACTGGCCGAACCGGAAGTGACGACGACCAGCGGACGGCAAACAGAAATGCGAGCCACGAAAACCATCACGATATTAACCGGCTTTGAAGTGACGAATTCTGAAACGATGGACACAAACACAATAGCGATTACTCCCCAAACCAACATACTTGAAACCGGGCCGATATTCGATGTCGTTCCTTATGTTTTGTCTGATAACAACACGATTTTTTTGACTGCGATTCCATCACTGACGAAATTTGGGGGATATGCTGGAGTTCCGACCAATGCGGTTCTTCAAACCGCAACCAATTCGGCTGGCGGAGTGGTGACTTTGCCCGCCGTTTGGCCGGTTTTAGAAAGAAGCCAAGAGTCGGCATCCGTCAATTTATATGATGGTCAGACGTTGGTCTTGGCCGGTTTTCAGCCGAAACAAGTTCGTTTTGGCGCGCCAGACGCCCAACGCGAGAAAGCTGTTGCCGATCATATTCGCGACGACAAAAGGAAAAATTATGCGGATGAAAAAGAGTTGATTATCTTTGTCACCGTCGTGCTCGTTGACGCGGCGGGCAATCGGATTCATTCCGACGATAAACAAAATGGAATTCCACCGGCAACGACACAAATCTATGACCCGGAGAAAAATATGACGGTCATTCATAATGTCGAAAATGGCGGGTTCACATGGTATGTTTCCGGGAATCTCAATGACCTGATGTCGTCTCAAAAACTTTCAAAGTGATGCAAATTGGCCGGCCACCGGATTTCACAAATTTGATTCGGGTAAAATCAATTCTCAAAAATCGGTGAAATGCGTGTCCAAGTTTTTCCGTTGCCATTTCGTCACTCCGCTTTCACCGAACCGTCATTGTGATTGGCGCGCGACTGGCTGATTTTAATAGCGTGTTGCGACGTATTTTGATTGTGGACGACGAATCGGATTTGGTGGAATTAGTCAAATTCCGTCTGTCGGGTTTGGGCTGCGAATTTATCGTGGCCGGCGACGGCGTGCAGGCGTTGAGTCAGGCGCGGCAGTTCAAACCCAATCTCATCCTGCTGGATATTTTGCTGCCGGATTTGGACGGGCTTTCGGTGTGCGAAATTTTGCGCCGCCAGCCGGCCACGAAAAAAATCCCCATCATTTTCATGAGCGCACTTTCCGGCAATGTCACCCGCCGCACCGTGGCGATGCAAGCCGACGATTTTTTCACCAAGCCACTCGACCTGCCGCGGCTGGAACGGCGCATCGGGGAATTGTTGCATAGCGATTCGTGAAATAAAATTTGGGAGGGTTGCCGTGTCGGCGACCCCAAACCTGTTTTGGGACGGCGGCACGCCGTCCCTCCCAACTTGACACGCCCGCACTTCGCCTTCATTTTCTTGGAATCGAAGAACATGAGCGCATCTCACAATTTATTCAATTCACTGCAACTATTTGAACTTGGCAACGGGAAACAAGGGAAATTTTATTCACTGCCCGCGTTGGAAAAAGCCGGTGTCGGCGCGATTTCAAAACTGCCGGTCTCCATCCGGCTTGTGCTGGAATCCGTTTTGCGCAATTGCGACGGCAAAAAAGTGACGGAACAGAACGTGCGCGAACTGGCGAATTGGAAACCCAACGAAACGCGCACGGCGGAAATTCCGTTCGTCGTCGCGCGGATTGTGTTGCAGGATTTCACGGGCGTGCCGCTGCTCGTGGATTTGGCGGCGATGCGCAGCGCGGTCGCGCGACTCGGCAAAAATCCAAAAATTATTGAACCGCTCGTGCCGGTGGATTTGGTCGTGGACCATTCCGTGCAGGTGGATTTCGCCGGCACTGCCGACGCACTGCGACAAAATCTGGAGATTGAATTTCAGCGCAATCGCGAGCGTTATCAGTTTTTGAAATGGGGAATGCAGGCGTTCGACACCTTCAAAGTCGTGCCGCCGGGAATTGGAATTGTTCATCAGGTGAATCTGGAATATCTCGCGAAAGGCGTTTTGAACGCAGGTGAAATTTATTATCCCGACACGCTCGTCGGCACGGATTCGCACACGACAATGATTAACGGTCTCGGCATCGTCGGCTGGGGCGTCGGCGGCATTGAGGCGGAAGCGGGAATGTTGGGGCAGCCGGTTTATTTTCTTACGCCGGACGTGGTGGGCGTGCATTTGACCGGCGCGTTACGCGAAGGCGTAACTGCGACGGATTTGGCGCTGACCGTGACGCAAATGCTGCGCAAGGCCAAAGTCGTTGGCAAGTTCGTCGAATTTTTCGGCTCCGGCGCGGCAGCGTTACCCGTCGTTGATCGCGCGACGATTGCGAACATGGCTCCCGAATACGGCGCAACGATGGGCTTTTTCCCGATTGACGCCGAGTGCGTGAATTATCTCCGCGCCACCGGCCGCAGCGACGAAGCGGTCAAGACTTACGAAAATTATTACAAGGCGCAGGGACTTTGGGGCATTCCGAAACGCGGCGAAATCCAATACTCGCAGGAATTGGAACTGGATTTGGGTTCGGTGTTGCCGAGCGTTGCCGGACCAAAACGCCCGCAGGATCGGATTGAATTGCCGAAATTGAAACAGGAATTTGTTTCCGCCTTTTCAAAACCTGTCACCGAAAACGGTTTTGGCATGAAGCCGGAAGAATTGTCGCGCGCAATTCACGTTTCCGCCGAAGGCGAGATTCATCCCGGCGGCGGTGACCAGAAAAATGGAAATTTCCGCAGCGAACGCGAAATGGCGTCGGAACATCCGACGCCTGACCCGATTCATTCGCACGCTAAACAATTGGACGGCAATGTGCGCAACGGCTCTGTACTCATCGCGGCTATCACGAGTTGCACGAACACGAGTAATCCGAGCGTGATGCTCGCCGCCGGTTTGCTTGCGAAAAAAGCGGTCGAGCGCGGTTTGACGGTGAATTCGACTGTCAAAGCGTCACTCGCGCCCGGCTCGCGTGTGGTCAGCGACTATTTGAATAAAACCGGCTTGCAACCGTATCTCGACAAGCTTGGTTTCAATCTTGTCGGTTACGGCTGCACGACGTGCATTGGCAACTCCGGCCCGTTGCATCCGGCGATTGAAGACGCGATTGTGAAAAATAATCTGGTCGCCGCGTCCGTACTTTCGGGCAATCGCAATTTTGAAGCGCGCGTGCATCAAAACATCAAGGCGAATTTTCTCATGTCGCCGCCGCTCGTCGTCGCATTTGCGCTCGCGGGTCGCGTGGACATTGATTTGGCGCACGAACCGCTCGGCAAAGACAAAAACGGCGCGGACGTTTTCCTGAAAGATTTGTGGCCGACGTTGCAGGAAGTTCGCGACCAAATGCAAGCTGCGTTGCAACCGGAAGTGTTCCGAAAATTGTATAAAGATTTCGCCGGACAAAATCCGAAGTGGAACGAAATTCCGTCGTCCACCGGAAATGTTTACGAATGGGACGGAAAATCCACTTACATTCAAGAGCCGCCGTTCTTTGAAAGTTTTTCAATGAAGCCCGGCGAAATCCGTGAAATCAAAAACGCGCGCGCGCTGGCCATTTTTGGCGACAGCGTGACGACCGACCATATTTCACCCGCCGGCGCGATTAAAAAATCGTCGCCCGCCGGAAAATTTCTCATCGAAAACGGCGTGACGGCGGAAAATTTCAACAGCTACGGCTCGCGTCGCGGCAACGACCGCGTGATGACACGCGGCACGTTTGCGAACGTCCGCATCAAAAACCTCATGCTCGCGGGACAGGAAGGCGGCGACACGCTGTTGCAGCCCGAAGGCAAAAAAGTTTCCATCTATGACGCGTCCATCGAATATCAGAAGCGCGGCATGCCACTGGTCGTAATTGCCGGACAGGAATACGGCACGGGCAGTTCGCGTGATTGGGCGGCGAAAGGCACAAATTTGCTCGGCGTGAAAGCCGTCGTCGCGCAAAGTTTTGAGCGCATCCACCGCAGCAATCTGGTTGGCATGGGCGTTCTGCCATTGCAATTCAAAGACGGCACGACGGCGCAGACATTGAAATTAGACGGCACGGAAACTTACGACATCGTCGGCCTCAATGCGAACTTGAAACCGCAGCAGGATTTAACTTTGAAAATCACCCGCAAAAACGGCAGCGTGGAAAGCGTGCCCGTGAAATGCCGCATTGATACGCCAATTGAAATTGATTACTATCAGCACGGCGGTATCTTACCGTTTGTGTTGCGGCAGTTGGTGACGAAGGCATGATTGAATACTCATCTTGAAGCCTTTCCAGCCATTTCTTTAATTAAATTTGTCTCTCCGGTAAAGAAGCGCATTTTCTTTCGTCCCTACGGGGCTTTTTCAAATTGTTTGACTCTTTACCCAGAGCTAAAACTCTGGGCTATTTTTGAAAATCATTCAACAACCACCGGCTAAATCGCCAATGTTAAACGAAGTCAATTTTGGAGAAATTATTTTTCCGTTTGAAAATTATCGTCGTTAAACTCGTCAACTACCCAAACGAATTTTTTGCACCATTGCAACTGGAAATTTTAATTGAATTTTAAAGTGCCGCGAAGAAATTTCAGGACAGCGGCGCGTGATTTTTCGGGCGACTCGTGCAGAATTGCGCGCCAGCCGCGCACATTGGCTGCTTCGATATTTTCCGGCCGGTCGTCAATGTAAATCAAATCCGTGCCGCGTTTGCCGGTCAATCGTTCCAATGCCTCATAAATCTTCGTTTCCGGTTTCAGCGAACCGGCTTCGTAGGAAAAGACGTAGCCGTCAAAATGATTGAAAAAAGGAAAATGTTTGCGGATGTGATTGACCGCAATGTCGCTCACGTTGGATAAAATATAAGTCGGGATTTTCTGTTGCCGCAACATGGAATGCAAATCAACCATCGGCGCAATCGGCTCGAAAATGTCGCCGAAATAAAGACTGAATTCCTCAAGATCGCCTTGAAAACCAATGGCCTTTTGCATGGCTTCAAAAAATTCCTGCCGGTTCAATTGACCGGATTCGAGTTGCAGCAACAGGGGAGATTCCCAGAGAAAATTCAGATTGTCCGGCGGATGCGTGCTGCGCGCGACGATTTTGCGCGCGGCAATCGCGTAATCGAAATCCACGAGCACTTTGCCAAGATCAAAAACAACCGTTGGTTTCATGACATTTCTCTGCGGCCTTCGAGCGCGCGGCTCAAAGTCAATTCGTCGGCAAATTCCAAGCCGCCGCCGACGGGCAGGCCGTAGGCGATGCGGGAAATTTTTAGATTCGGTCGCGCGAGCCGTTTCGCCAGATACGAACTCGTCGCGTCACCTTCCACATCCGTGCCGAGCGCGATGACAATTTCACGAATGGGTTCTTTGCTTAAACGATTTTCGAGTTCGACAATCCGCAAATCTTCCGGTTCCACGCCGTCGAGCGGCGAAATTTTTCCGCCGAGCGCATGAAATTTTCCGCGAAACGAACCGACTTTTTCGATGCTCAAAATGTCCACGGCGCGTTCCACAACGCAAATCAACGAAGCATCGCGTTTGGAATCCGTGCAAAAATCGCAGGGAGATATTTCTGTGAGCGAACCGCAGATTTCGCAGAACTTGATTTTTTCGCGTGCATGAAGAATGGTTTCCGCCAATTGTTTCACAGCGGCGGAATCCGCTTGAACCAAATGCAATGCGATACGTTCGGCGGAACGCGGGCCGACGCCGGGCAGCTTGCTCAATCTGGAAATCAAAGCAGAAATGGAATCTGGCAACATAAGGCGAAGGAAGAATTATGAATGGAGAATGAAGAAACAAACATACCGCGCAAAGCGCGGGAATAAATTCTTTGTTCTGCCTTCTTCATTTCTAAAATCCGGGCAGATTCATTCCCGAAGTAATTTTGCCCATCTCCGAATTGGCGATTTCCTTCGCCTGACCGAGCGCCTGATTCGCCGCGCTCAAAATCATGTCTTCGAGCAATTGCGCGTCGGACGGATTCAACGCCTGTGGGTCTATTTTGATGGAACCAATGCTGCCGTCGCACTTAGCGACGACCTTGACCGCGCCGCCGCCGCTCGAGGCCTCGACCGTGCGCGCGGCAAGTTGCGTCTGCACCTGTTCCATTTGCTGCTGCATTCGCGCAGCCTGTTTCATGAGTTTTCCGATGCTTGACATAAATTAAAATTTCTATGCGCGGACTTCGACAATCTGGCCTTTGAAAATTTCCAATGCTTTTTGAATCAACGGGTCATTCTTGAAATCATTTTTGTTGAACAGCACGGGCGCGGTTTTTTTTTCCGATGGCGCTGATGCAACGGATTTTGCAGCGACGGGCGTGGTTTGCGGAATTGTCGCGGCTGGCGGCAATTTTATTTTTTCTCCCACAGGCGTGTCGGCTTTGATGAATTTGATCTGGCAATTCGCGTGACCGAGTTCGGTCAGTTTGGTTTGCAACAACGTGTGATTACGCGCGTTGTCCACCAGACCGAGATGGTCTTCAAATTCAGGGTCAAAACCGATGGTCAAAAGATTTTTCTCAAATGAAACCGGATGCGCTTCCAGCAGATAAGTTCGGACAAACGGACTGACGCGACCGACGGCGTCAATCAATTTTGACCATAGTTCCGACAAATCAGCGGAAATCGGTTGCGTTTCATGCAGCACGGCTGGTGTGGCAATTTCTTGGTGAACTTTTGTGGCTGGCTTTGTCGCGGGTGCGGTTTGAGAATGGCCGGCAGAAACGGTTGCTGAAAGATTTCCCGAACCGCTGCGCAATTGATTAAGCTGCTTCAAGACGGAATCAATTGAAATGGCATTGCGCGTTTCAATGGCTTTAAGCAATGCGACTTCGAGGAAAATTTTCTTGGACGCGGCGTCGCGCAGATTCAATTCCGCTTCAGCGAACGTTTCCAAAATGCGCGTGAGCGAATCGGCGTTGGCCAAAGCAGATTGCTCTTTGAGCGCGGCAATTTCCGCTTCGGAAACTTCGAGCAAATTCAGGTCGCCGCGTGAAATCTGGAAAATGAGCAGATTGCGAAAATGATTCAGCAAATCGGAAAGCAAACGTCCCAAATCTTTGCCGCCTTGCGCGAGTTCGCTCAATTGCGTGAGCGCGGTTTGGATTTCGCCGTTGAGAACGGCCTTGCTCAAATTCAAAATCTGATTTTCGGCAGCAAGGCCAAACATCGAAAGCACGTCGGCTTCCTCGATTTTGTCGCCGCAAAAACTGATAAGCTGGTCGAGCGTGGATTCGGCGTCGCGCATTCCGCCATCCGCGCCGCGCGCAATCGCGAACAATGCGGCCTCGTCAATTTTTACTTTTTCCTTTTTGGCGATTTCCGCGAGATGCTTGGTAATCAACGCCGCCGGAATTCGGCGCAAATCAAACCGCTGGCAACGCGACAAAATAGTCGGCAAAACTTTTTCCGGATCGGTCGTTGCGAACATGAATTTTACGTGTGCGGGCGGTTCTTCCAAAGTTTTTAACAGTGCATTAAATGCTGCCGTTGAAAGCATGTGCACTTCGTCAATGATGTAGATTTTGAACGGCGAATTGGCCGGAACGTATTTGCAGGTTTCGCGCAATTCGCGGACCTGTTCGACGCCGTTGTTGCTCGCGCCGTCAATTTCCAGAACATCGAGCGAACGGCCTTCGGTGATTTCCTGAACGCGCGTATCGTTGTCGTCAAAATCAATTTTTGGTCCGCCGGTGCAATTCAGACATTTCGCAAAAATTCTCGCAATTGTGGTTTTTCCAGTTCCGCGCGGGCCGCAAAAAAGATAAGCATGTGCGATGCGTTTTTGCTCAATCGCGTTGGCGAGCGTTTGCGTGACGTGCTCCTGCCCGACCACATCGGCGAAGCGTTGCGGGCGGTATTTGCGCGCTATGACTTGATAACTCATTTGATTGCGGAGTTCGGAATGCGGAGTTCGGAATGAATTTGAGCTTGGACGGCGCTCAATTCCGTATTCCAGACTCTGCATTCTGAATTCAGAATGCCGGGGTGACTGCGGCAGATGCAAAGCAAACTACCGTTGCTGCCTTCCGGCCCTGGCGGGATTTGTAAGTCCACAATCCGCAGGCCCCGGCGGAAATAATTTGTCGCAAAATTCATTGGTTGTCGAGGCAAAGCGCGGCGGAAAGATTATTTTTGCATCGGCCAACCGGCTTTGACCATCGCCTTGTAACCGCCGTCCAGCGAGAAAACGTTTTTGTAACCCATCTTTTGCGCCGCGTCCGCCGAGAGCGCTGAGCGAAATCCGCCGCCGCAGTATAAAATCAATTCAGTTTGCGGGTCTGGAAATCGTTTCTCCAAATCACGTTCAAAAATGCCTTTGCCCAAATGTTCGGCTTTGGAGGCGTGACCGGCGTTCCATTCGTTGTCCTCGCGCACGTCAATCAGAACGGCGGCGGGATTTTGTTTGAGCTGCTCGCGGGCTTGTTCAATGGAGATTTCACGCACGCGCGTTTTGGAGTCGGTAACTAATTTGAGAAAATTGGGCGAATGTTCCATGATTTTTAGAAATTAAATTTTGTCGCGTGCGTCGGTCAATCAAATTTCACGAGGGGCCAATTTTTTGGGGGAGTACAGCCGCCCCGGCTGCGGTTCGCCGCGCCTCGCGGCAAACATCGGGCGCGTAGTTTTGTGAAAGGTTGTGGAAATTCTCGCGCTGCACGGATGCTGGCGACGAGGTGACGCCAACTGCGCCCGAGGCAGGCGCGCTCCTCTCAACCCAAAATAATCCACTACTACAAAAATCATTCGCAACTTTGGTAAATTTTCTTAATCTCGCCGCGTGTCGGAAAAGAAAAATAGCGCGCTGATTGCAGCCAGCCTGCTGGCGGTCGTCATTTTGTGGGGCGGCAATAATGCGGGAACAAAATGGCTGCTGGACAGTTGGCCACCGGTGTTCACCGGCAGCCTGCGTTTTGTTTTTGGCGGCATGATTTTGCTGGCAATTTTGCGGTTCACGAATTGGCTCGGCACATTTGAAAAATTATCGCCGGAATTGAAAAAGCAATTATGGCTGCGTGGCGGATTGAGTCTCGCCGCTTACACCATCGTTTTTAATTGGGCGTTGCGACTGACTTCCGCTTCGCACGTCGCGTTGTATATCGGCGCATCGCCGGTTTGGGCGTTGCTGGCCGAGGAACGCCCGCGTCGAAATTGGGCAAGTCTTCGCCGTTATTCCGCCGCGCTGCTGGCGGTTGTTGGCGTGCTGGTTTTGTTTTGGCCGACACTGAAAACCGGCAGGCAAACACACGTGCTCGGTGAATTGTGCGGGCTGGCGGCCAGTTTCATCTGGGCGCTTTACAGCCGGCAAAGCCGTTGGTTGAGCGCACGCGTGAACGGACTGGAAGTGACCGCAAACAATATGTGGATGGCCGGTTTGATTTTGATTCCGCTCGGCCTCGTCGAAATTTATTTTCACGGATTAGCCGTCACCGCGCCGCGCGCGGGCGTGATGGCGCTTTCCATCGTTTTTGGCGGCGTTATTCCGTATGCGTTTTGGACGAATGCGCTGCGCCACTGGCAGGCCAGCCGCGTTTTACTGTTCAACAATTTGATTCCCGTGACGACCAGCGTCTGGGTGTATTTCACTTTGGGCGAACCCATCACGCCGACATTTTGTGCCGCAATGGCGTTGATTATTCTCGGCGTTTTATTGGAACAAGTTGATTTGGCAAAAATTTTCCGGCTGCCGGAAAGTTTTTAGCGCGAAATATATGGACATCAAAAATCTAAACGACGTCTTCGCCTTCATCACGAAAGACGGCTCGGAAATTCGTGAACTGCTCGCGCATCGCAATTCGGCCATCCGCAATCAAAGTTTGGCCGAAGCGCGCCTGCCCGTCGGCGGCGCGACGCAGGAACATTTTCATCCGTGCGCCGAAGAAATTTATTACATCACGCACGGCACGGGCAAAATTCGGATTGAAGGCGAAACGCGCGATGTCAGGGCAGGGGACGCCATCGCCATTCCACCCGGCCAAAAGCATAAATTGTGGAACACTGGCAATGAAATTTTGCGGCTGTTGTGCTGTTGCGCGCCGGCTTACGAACATGATGACACCATTATGACCGAATGATGATTTGACCTTTGCGCCGGCGTGCATTTAATTATCGCCATGAAACTATCTGTGCCGTCATTTGTAATTGTCGCCGGGCTTTTCGCCGCCGGTTGCGCGCAAAACAAATCGCTTTTTGAAACCACGCCTCAAGTTTCAACGCCGCCCGCGGCAAAGACATCCTCCGCCTCGTCCGCAACTTACTCCACGCCTCAAATCGTCACGCCGGACAATTCGCTCGCGGGCAATGTCGTCTCGTATAATTCCGTTGGACGCTTCGTCGTTTTAAGTTTTCCGGTCGGGCAATTGCCGAAAATTGGCCAACCCCTTTTCCTTTATCGCGCCGGCTTGAAAGTCGCCACGTTGAAAATCACCGGGCCGCAGCACGATAACGACATTGTGGCAGACGTTGTTAGCGGCGAAGCGCAAGTCGGCGATGAAGTGCGCGACCAATGATTATTTTTCCGCCAACGGTTTGCCGGTTTTCGGCGGCGCGGCCTTTCGGTGGTAAGGTGAGTGAAGGTTGAAATAAATTCCGCACAATGGCCGCGCGCCGTCGCCCTGGCTTAAAATGATCGTCACTTGTTTGTCGAGCGCGATGCCATGCCGCAATCCCGGCTCCCGCTCTTCGTAAGCTTTGATCGCTTTGGGCATTAACGATTGCAGCGATGCCTCAAAATCCTCCGGCGTTTTGCCGACGCACACGATGTATTTGTCGTAAACCTTGACGGCCTCGGCGATTTCCGCTTTGAAAGTTTCAATGGTCACAACTCAAAAATAAAAAAATCTGCGCAAAAAGTGAAATGTAAATTTCAATCGTCCGGAATTTATTCGATGGATTTCACGCCTCCTGCGCCTTTTCGCGGCTGATTTTCTGCCGCGTCCCGAATAACGCCGTTCCAATTCGCACCATTGTCGCGCCTTCCTCAACCGCAATCTCAAAATCGCCGCTCATGCCCATGCTCAAATGGGGCAGGGGAGCGCCGAGCATTTCTTCGCATTGAACTTTCAATTCGCGCAACCGTTGAAAATACGGACGCGATTTCTCCGGCTCGATTGAAAACGGCGGCACGGCCATCAAACCTTGAACGAGGACGCGCGGCAGCGAATTCAGTTCCTTCAAATCCGCCAGCAATCGCTCCGGCTGATAGCCGAACTTGCTGGCTTCACCCGCGACATTCACTTCCAGCAGAATCGGCATTTTCTTTGCGACCTGTTCGCAACGCCTGGAGATTTCCCGCGCCAGATTCAAACTGTCCACGCTTTGAATCATTTCAAACAATTCCACCGCGTCGCGGACTTTGTTCGATTGCAGATGTCCGATGAAATGCCAGCGCGCCTTGCCCGGACAATCTGGAATTTTTGCCTTTGCTTCCTGTACTTTGTTTTCGCCAAAAAAAATCTGCCCGCAATTCACCGCTTCCTGAATTATTTCCGGCGAATGCGTTTTGGAAACAGCGATCAATTGAACAGAATTTTCATCGCGTCCCGCGCGTCCGCACGCTGCGCGAATCCGTTCTCGAATCGAATCCAAATTTTCTGCAAAGCTCACAGAAAAATTTTAACCACAGATTCACACAGATAAACACAGATTTTAGAATTTATTTATCGGTATCCATCGGTGTCCATCCGTGGTTAAATTTCGCCATGAATTACTGGCTCGTGAAATCTGAACCCGAAGCGTATTCGTGGTCGCAATTCGTCAAAGATGGTAAAACTGCGTGGACCGGCGTGCGCAATTTCGCCGCGCGACTCAATCTCCGCGCGATGAAAAAGGGCGACGCTGTTTTTTTTTATTATAGCGGCGAAGAAAAATCCGTGGTCGGCCTCGCGCGCGTGGAAAAAGAATTTTATCCCGACCCAACCGCCGAAGAAGGCGATTGGTCGTGCGTGGATTTGAAAGTGGAAAAACCGCTGGCCAAACCCGTGACACTCGCGCAAATCAAAGCGGACAAAGTTTTGAAGGAAATGGTTTTCGTGAAACAATCGCGCCTGTCCATTTCACCGTTGAACGAAACGCAGTTCAAACGATTGCTCGCGTTGTCGGAAACAAAACTTTGATTCATTTCCGGTGGGGACGAGCGTCCTCGCGAGCCGAAAATATGCTGCGAAAATTCTTGTTGCCTCACGTGCAATTTTTGTTAAACAGCGTTCGTTCCCGTTCAACCAACAACCCGCAAATCCTAAATCCCATGAGCGAACCCACTCAAATCAAAGACACCACTGGCAATCCCGCGCCGCTCGGACTGCTCGGCTTCGGCACGACCACCGTGCTGCTCAATATGCACAATGCTGGATTTTTTGAACTCAACGCCATGATTCTCGCGATGGGCATCTGCTACGGCGGCATCGCGCAGGTCATCGCCGGCATCATGGAATGGAAAAAAGGAAACACCTTTGCCACGACCGCGTTCATTTCCTACGGATTTTTCTGGCTCTCGCTCGTCGTGTTGATTGCGCTGCCGAAAATCGGCTTCACCGCCGCCGATGAAAACGCGATGGCCGCGTATCTCGCCGTCTGGGGAATTTTCACCGCCGTCATGTTCATCGGCACGTTCCGGTTGAACCGCGCGCTACAAGTCGTCTTCGGCACGCTGACGATTCTGTTTTTCCTGCTGGCCTACGCGGATTACGCCAGCGCGAGCGCGGACTTCAAACATTTCACCGGCTACGAAGGCATTGTCTGCGGTGCGGCGGCGCTTTACACCGGCCTCGCGCAAATCCTGAACGAACTTTACGGAAAAATTATTTGGCCGCTTGGAACGGTGAAGAAATAAAATTTTGTCAAAAAATTTATTCATTTGCACAGCAAAGTCTGACAGTCACGTTTGTTGATTTGCCCGGCTCCGAAACGAATTGGATTTGGCTACCGTGGGCGGTCGCAATCCATTGGGCGATGCTCAAACCAAGTCCGCAGCCTTCGATGGAGTTGTTGTGACTTGTGTCGCCTCGAAAAAATCGTTCGAACACGCGCGACTGCAATTCCGGCGCAACGCCTTCGCTGGTGTTTTCAATTTTTAATATGGCAAATCCGTTCATGCGACTTAAGGAAAAATTTACCGTGCCATTTGACCAATTATATTTGACGGCATTGTCTGTGAGGTTCAATAGCAATTGCCGCAGACGATGCCGGTCGGCATAAATGGTTACTTCATCGCAGGCACATAAGTTGACTTGAATGTTTTGCGATTGCGCCAGAATTTTTGCGTCGGCAAGATTTTCACGCACCAATTCGTCTAAACGCACGGATTCAAAGTTAAGTTTGATTTGCCCGGCGTCAGCTTTGGTAAGCAACGTCAGTCCATCAACGATTTTCGCGAGCCGCTCGATTTCATCAATCTGGCTCAAGTGCCGTTCTTTTTGAATCGTCGTCAAGTTTTCTTCGCGCAAGGCGGTTTCCAATTCGCCACGCAGCACCGTGAGCGGCGTTTTCAATTCATGCGAGGCGTGCAGCGTAAATTCGCGGATGTGTTGAAAGGAATCGTCGAGCCGTAATGTCATGGCGTTGAAAACTTCGGTGAGGCGATCCAATTCGTCGCCATTTTTAGCGCGCGGCAATTGCTCATGCAGATTGCTTTCGTGAATTTTTTCGACCGCTTTTGTCAATTGCGTCACTGGCGCGAGCGCGCTTCGAGTAATCCACCAGCCGCCAAGCAGCCCAAACAAAATAGCGGGCAATCCAATCTCAAAAATCATTTCATCTGTTTCGCCAAATGGATTTTCTGCCGGCTCGTGGTTTTTCTCGCGCTGAAACAGTTCTGAAATCTGATAGTAAGTTCCGATTCCAATAATCAGAAGGGAAACGACAAGGATTGTCGCATACCATAAAGTTAAGCGTGTGCGAATTTTCATTTTCTTAAAACATAGCCAACACCACGAATAGTGTGCAGTAATTTAAGATCAAACCCGTCATCTACTTTTTCACGCAGACGTTTAATGTAAACATCCACCAAATTTGTGCCCGGATCAAAATTGTAGTCCCAAACTTTTTCTATTATGCTCATGCGCCCGCAGATATGACCGCCTGAACGCATCAAAAATTCCAAAAGACGGAATTCACGTGTCGTCAGATCGAAGACTTTTCCGTTGCGATGAGCGCGATGTGAAATTGTGTCCAACGTAAGATCGGCTATTTTCAACAACGTGAGGTTTGTGTTTTTACCGCGCCGTCCCAAAGCCCGTATGCGAGCGACCAATTCGGCAATGACAAATGGCTTTGGCAAATAATCATCGGCGCCTGCGTTCAATCCTTCGATACGTTCGTTAACCGCACCACGCGCAGAAAGCAATAGAACGGGGGTTTTGTTGCCGCGCGCGCGAATTTGTTGTAAAACGCTCAAACCGTCCCGCCCTTGTAACATTATATCGAGCACTATGACATCAAATGAAGTAGTGGCAGTTGTCATCAGTGCAATGTCACCATTATGGCAACAATCTGAGATGAAACCTTCCGCTCGGAGTGCTTTGCGAATAAAGGCGGCAGTTTTTTTTTCATCTTCTACAATGAATACATGCATAAAAATTTAGAGACATACTTAAATTGAGGCTGATGGCCTTGCGTCAACCATCATCAGCAGTTTGCTAGCAATTTTCGTGATTCAATCTGAATCCAAGTTAAACTCAAAATGAATTTTTTGTCATTTTTGAAAACGGCATATGTCATTATTGAGTAAAGATAATCCTCACAAAAACAAGGCTTTTGAATCATTTGCCAGTTATTAATGTTCGATGCTGATTACTGATATGTCTCAAAAGTTACCTTAACCACATTTCAATGCTTTGTCGCGGATAAGTCAGCTTTAATTGAAATGCTGTCATCGTGTATTTGATAACAATGACAATTTTTTAATCGTTTGATGGCGATTTAATTCTGGTTTGTTTCCCTTTTCAACCTTTAATGACGACATGAATTTGCCGTCGCATCGCCGATATGCATTATCTATCGTAATTCCTGTTTTTAACGAAGAACCCTTGTTGCCAACATTGTTTGCTGAACTTGAAAAGGCTGCCGAGGGGCTTCTTAAGCCATACGGCCCTGTGGAAATTGTATTGTGCAATGACGGTAGCAGCGACAAAAGTTGGGATATGATTGTGACTTATTGCCAAAATCATCCTGATTACATAGGTGTTAACCTTTCGCGGAATTTTGGTCAGCAACTTGCGCTTATTGCAGGACTGGAAACTGCTCGAGGCGATGTCGTCGTTTCAATGGATGCGGACTTGCAGGATCCGCTGGCATTGATACCGGAGATGTTAAAATCATATTACCGTGGCTACGAAGTCGTTCACGCCACACGCCTCACACGTGGCAAGGAAACATTAAAAAAGCGCCTTACTGCATATCTTTTCTACTTTTTAATCGAGCGTATTAGCGGTGTGCCGGTTCTAAAAAATACTGGCGATTTCAGGTTATTAAGCCGGCGAGCGCTGACTGAATTGTCTCGCTTAAAAGAAACACATCTTTTTTTGCGCGGCATGGTTCCATGGATAGGTTTTCCTCAAACACAAGTTTTTTATGAGCGAGCAGAACGGGTTAGAGGTGAAACCCACTATCCATTTTGGAAAATGCTGCGATTTGCATTCGATGGTATCGCTTCCATGTCTATCGCGCCGCTGCGGTTGGCTTATATTTTTTCACTTCTGCTGTTTGGTGTTTTTGTCGGTTATATTTTTTATGTCTTATACGAACATTTTATACGTGGACATTCACTTGTTCCGGGTTGGACTTCCATCATGTCCGCCATCACTATTTTTGGCACGATTCAATTGGTGCTGTTCGGACTGTTCGGCGAATACCTCGGTCGCATTTATGAACAATCTAAAAATCGGCCGCTATTTATCATTCAAGATGTGGTGCAAGCCGAACTTAAAACCATCAAAAGCGAATGCAATTTATTAAGAACATCGGACTTGTCAAATTCGTTGCCATCCTTGTCTTAGTCGTCACGGCTTTTCGTTTGTGGTATGCGACAAAAATTGGACTCGTAGGCGATGAAGCTTATTATTGGCTTTGGTCAAAACATCTGGCCGCCTCCTATCGTGACAAGGGTCCCGCAGTAGCCTGGACGATAGCTTTAGGGACGGAAATCTTCGGCAATAATATCTTTGGAATTCGTTTTTTCGCGGTGGTATTGAGCGGTGGTACTGCTTGGCTGCTCTTTCTTTTGGCTCGCAAACTTTACGATGAACACATCGCTTTATGGTGCCTGTTGATGGCCGCTGTCACCCCCATGTTAGCTGTCGGTTCCATTTTAATGACGATAGACCCATTAAGTGTGTTCTTTTGGACATTGGCAGCACTCTTGTTTTGGGCTGCGTTGCATAATGCAGATGATTTGATTTGGTTTTGGCTCGGCTTAGCTATTGGCGCGGGTTTTCTCGCTAAATTCACCAATGGTGTCCAATTAATTTGTATCGCATTTTTTCTAATATGGACGAAGGATTACCGTTCATTACTTTTCAGTCGCAAGATTTTATTTTTAGGCATAGCCTTCCTGCTTGCCTGCATTCCGATACTTTGGTGGAATATACGAACCGGCTGGGTTCACATTACAGCGCTACATTCACGCAGTGGCGTAACAGACACATTCAAAATTCATCCCCACCAGTTGATCAATTTCATTTTTGAACAATTTATTGTGGTTTCACCGCTTTTTATGGCTGGAATCATAGTTGCCGCTATTTTTTTGTTAAAACCAAACATTGATTTGCGCACAAAATTTCTATTGAGTCAATTTCTGCCGATTTACGGCTTATTTATGTTTTTCAGCCTTAATAGTGCCGGCAAACCCAATTGGACTGTGCCCGCGCTGGTCACCGGAATCGTTTTTACCACAAACTTTTGGTATCGTCTGGCTTTGCGCAAACCAGTTTGCCGTTGCGGAATAGCTGTTGCTTTTGCGGTGGCTTTGATTATGACAACATTTTTACATATCGCTAATTTCTTGCCTCTGCCTCAAAAATTAGACCCCATGCGTCGCGCGCAAGGTTGGCCGGATTTCGCAACGCATATTGAAAAAGCGCGATCGGATTATCACACAAACCTGTTGATCGGATCGCACTATTCAATTGCAAGCTTGATGTCATTTTACTTACCCGACCAACCGACCACTTATTTGCCGCCCGGGCCGTATGGCAGTTCACAGTTTTCACTTTGGCTTACTTACCGGGTTACACCGGATTCACGTGCTCTTTTTGTTGCTTCAAACACGCAACAAGCCTCGCTAGATACTTTGCATAAACAATTCAAGGAAATCAGATTGATTGATGATTTTTGGTCGGAGCATTATCGGCAGAAAATAAACCATTTTTATATTTTCCTTTGTTCAAATGGTAGTTAGAACATCCAAAATAGTTCATCGTTTCTCCTTCTTGCCAATAGTAGATTTATCACCTTATCTAAGCTAGCTCCAAAATAATTTTCGCGCGACTCAAAATTTATTTTTTCGAAAAATCATGAGCAAAGAACAACAATACGTTTTGAGCAAAGTGCCGGAAGTCACTTTCATTTTTTGGCTCACAAAAATTCTAGCCACGACGCTTGGCGAAACAGGCGGTGATATGCTGTCCATGTCCATGAATCTTGGCTATCTATTAAGCACGGGAATTTTTGTCGTCATTTTTGCCGTTGCGGTGACAATCCAAGTTTCGACCAAAAAATTTCATCAGGTCATTTATTGGATAACTATTGTCGCGACGACAACCGTTGGAACGACACTTGCCGATTTCGCCGACCGTTCATTACATATCGGTTATGGCGGAGGCACGATGATTTTATTAATTTTGCTTTTAGCGTCGCTCGCCGCGTGGAAAAATTTTCTCGGTTCAGTCGCGGTGGACACGGTGAATTCTCCCAAATCGGAGGTTTTTTACTGGGTCACCATCATGTGCTCGCAAACGCTTGGCACGGCGCTTGGCGATTGGACGGCGGACACGGAAGGCGTCGGCTACGGCGGTGGAATTTTCTTATTCGGCGGAATCCTCGCAGTCATCACGGTGTTTTATTTCTTCACAAAAATTTCGCGCACGATTTTATTTTGGTCGGCGTTCATCCTGACGCGCCCGCTCGGCGCGGTTCTTGGCGACTTCATGGACAAACCCAGAAGCAACGGCGGTTTGGAGATGAACCGTTACGCGGCGTCAGCGGCATTGGTGCTGCTGATGGTATTTTTTATTTTTGTGTTTTCGCGCAAGCCGGCGAAGCATTTGAACTCGCAAAACAACTGACGAAAATTCAGTTTCCAAAAGTCTCGGCGACGCTTTCGCAGATTACGGCGACGATTTTTTCCAATTGCGCCTGCGTCGTGCAATACGGCGGCATCAGCACAATCACGTTGCCAATCGGTCGCGTCAAAACACCGCGCTTGGCCATTTCATCGCACACACGGATGCCCGCGCGCTCGCGCAAATCAAACGGCTCGCGCGTCTGCCAATTTTTCACCAACTCAATTCCAGCAATCAAACCCACTTGCCGCATGTCGCCGACATTTGGCAATTGCCAAAGCGATTGCAATTCGTCGCGCAGATTTTTTTCCAGATTTTGCCGCGCGCGGATTGAATTTTCACTTTGCAAAATTTGCAGACTCGCCAACGCCGCGCTTGCGCCAAGTTGATTGCTGGTGTAACTGTGCCCGTGAAAAAACGTTTTGAACTTGTGATATTCGCCGAGAAAGGCGTTGAAAATTTCTTGCGTCGTCAACGTCGCTGCCATCGGTAGATAACCGCCGGTCAAACCTTTTGCGAGACAGAGTAAATCCGGCTGCACGTTTTCGTGCTGGCAGGCAAATAACGTAGCGCAGGCATCTTGCCTGCGTTTTTTATCTTTCAAGTCCACAGGCTGGAAGCCTGCGCTACTTTCTCCAGTTCTTCCAAATCCGGTCATCACTTCATCCGCAATCAACAATGCGCCGTGTGCACGCGCAATTTCCGAAACGCGCTTGAGCCAGCCTACTGGTTGCGGAATCATTCCTGCTGCGCCTTGCATCAATGGCTCAAACACAAATGCGGCAAATGGATTTCCTTTTTTCTTTTGCGTGGAAAATTTTTGCTCCACTTTGCCGACACATTCAAAATGGCATTTACGGTAATTCCGCGCATCGTCGCGTTCCGGCTTCGCGCGATTGAATTTGCAACGATAACAATACGGCGATATCACTTTGTCCGATTTGAAAAGCAATCCGCCGTAAGCCTTGTGAAATAAATCAATGTGGCCGAGCGAAACCGCGCCAACCGTATCGCCGTGATACGCGCCATCGAGCGAAAGAAATCGAGGGTTTTTGATTTTCTTCGCTCGTCGCGAAAATTCATAAGCGAGTTTCAACGCGACTTCAAGCGCAGTCGAGCCGTCGTCGCTGAAAAAAACTTTGTCCAAATATGGAGCGCGGAACGCGGAGCGTGGAATTTTTACGCCGCGTTTTATTTTTCTTGATTCCGCATTCCGCATTCCGCATTCCGCATTTTTAACGAGTTTTCCCGCCAACAAACTGGCCGGTTCATTCGCGAATCCAAGTGCGGAACTGTGCGCGATTTTTTTTAATTGCCGCGAAATCGCCGCGTTGATTTTCGGATGATTATGGCCGTGCAGGTTTGTCCAGATGGAAGAATTGGCGTCCAAAAATTTTCTGCCGCGCGCGTCACGCAATTCCGCGCCTTTGCCTTCGACAATCACAATCGGCTCGCGTCTCAGCCAATCGCGCATTTGCGTGAACGGATGCCAGACAAATTTGCGGTCGAGTTGCGCCAGTTTGTTCATCATCAAGTCCAAAGTCTAAAGTTCAATGTCCAAAGTTTTCAGCGCGCGAATCAATTCGGAAACGTCATCTGTCGAATGCGCGGCGGTCAAAGTCACGCGCAGACGCGCTTTGCCGCGCGCAACGGTCGGATAACGAATCGCCGGAACGAAAATGTTTTGCCCGCGCAATTTCGCGGCGGCTTCAATGGCTTTGTTTTCGTCGCCGAGAAGAATCGGAATAATTGCGGAAGAAAATTCCGAATTCCGAATTCCGAATTCCGAATTCATCTGCTCGATCCGTTCGCGCAATTTTTTTCGGCGAAGTTCACCTTCGCGCGATTGGAGAAATTGAATCGCCGCGTTTGCGGCGGCGGCGGCGGCGGGAATTGGCGCGGTGGAAAAAATGAAACTCCGCGCGCGATTGATGAACAAATCAATCAATTTGCGTGAGCCGCAAATGTAACCACCGCTTGCGCCAAACGCTTTGCCAAGTGTTCCCATTTGAATTTCAATCTGCTCGCTGACGCCAAACTCATCGGCAAGGCCGCGTCCGTTTTTTCCGAGAATTCCCGTTGCGTGCGCTTCGTCCAGCATCAACCACGCGCCGAATTTATTTTTCAGTTCAACAATTTCGCAAAGCGGCGCGGTGTCACCATCCATTGAGAAAATGGCTTCGGTTGCAATGAGGATTTGTCCTGCCGAATTTTTTCTCGCCCACTTCAATTTGTTCTCCAAATCATCCAGATCATTATGGGCGAAAACGCGGATTTTTGTACCGCTCAATTTCGCGGCATCTACAATACTGGCATGAACGAGTTTATCCAAAATAATCACGTCATCTTTGCCGAGCAGGGCGCAGATGGTTCCAATTACCGTCGCGTAGCCGGTTGAAAAACTCAAGGCAGCCTCGGTCTTTTTGAAAGCGGCGAGCGTTTCTTCTAATTCATGAAATGGCTCAAGCGAGCCGCAAATCAATCGCGACGCGCCCGCGCCGACGCCAAATTTTTTAACTGCGTGAATCGCGGCTTCTTTCAAAACCGGGTCATTGGCGAGGCCAAGATAATCATTCGATGAAAAATTGAGAAATGTTTTGCCGCTGATTTGGATTCGTGGCGATTGCGGCGAATCCACGCGGCGCAATTCACGAAACAGATTTTGTTCGCGCAACAGATTCAGCCGTTGTTCAAGCTCGGAGTTAAAATCGTTCACGGTGCGATGGCCCATTTGCCGTCAATCATACTGGTGGAAATAGTTGACGAATGGTGCAATACGGCATCGTAAATGTCTGTAATTTTTCCGTCGAATGGAATCGCAATCAAATCGGCGAAAGCGTTTTCCAAGATTTCGCCGGTTTGCTCAGCCAGACCAAGCGCACGCGCGCCGTTTGCCGTCGCCATTCGCAAAATTGTTTGCGGTGGCAAATTAGGGTTGGTTTGGGCGAACAGTTGCATTTCGCGAAACAGATTTAATTCGGGATTTTCTTTGCCGTTTTTGCGAATGGTGGCAAGGCTATCCGTGCCGAGACAAATATTGATGCCGGATTTCAACAATTTTTCCACCGGAAATTTTAGGTGGCGAAAATAATCGTGGCTGCCCGGGCAATGAACGACGCTGGCGTTTCGTCGCGCGAGCAAATCAAAGTCAGTTTCGGCCAGATAATTCGCGTGAACGGCGAGAAAATTTTCTGCGAGCAGCCCGGCGCGCGCCAAATGTGCGACCGGCGAGCCGAGGCCGCAATCGGAATTATCACGTTCGTTTTTTTCCAACCAGCGAAACATTTCACCTTGCGCGCGCGCAAACATTTCAAATTCCTGTTCGGATTCGGAAACATGAGTGGTGATTCGCAATTTTTTTGCGCGCGCCATTTCCGCGCAAAGCTGGAGCAGTTCCGGCGAAGTGGAGTAGGGCGCGTGGGGCGACAATCCGGTGCGACAACGTGAATGCGCGAGTAAATTTATTTTTTCAACTGCATCGTCGAGAATTTCTTTTGGTTGACGTTTGGAGCGAACGCCGGTCATTTCCAGAAACGAAAAGATTCGCAGCGGCGTTGAATTCCAAACTTCGGGCAGTAATTCAGGAATGGCTTCAATATCAGCGACGGTTGTTGTTCCGGTTTGCAAAAGCATTTTTGCGCCGTCGAGCCATGATTTTGCGTAATCGGTATAACTCCACGCGGCTTTGGCGGCGAGCATTCGCGGAATCCAATCAGTGAATGTTTTTGGCGGCGATAATAATCCGACCATGTCGGTGTAATCCAAATGGCAATGGGCGTTGACCAGGCCGGGCAATAAAATGGAATCGCCCAAATCAAATATTTTTTCGCCGGAACTTTTTGAGAAGTCATTCCACTTGCCGACGGCGCGGATTTTATTTTCAGAAATGATGACCGCGCCGCTTTCAATCGGCGGTTGCGAAATCGGCAGGACAATTCGCGCACGAAGAATCACGGTCAATCTCCGGTGGCGTGTCTGACATTTTTGAATTTGGCGGCGACTTTGTGTTTTTTCGCTTTGTGTTTATTGTGACGCTTGCGGATTTGTTGCTCGATTTTTTTAGTGACGCGGTCAACCGCCGCGTATAAATCGCTTTCGCGGTCTTCGGCAAACAAATCCGGCCCGCGCACGGCAAGGCGCATGGAGCAACTGAATTGTTTTTCGGGCACGCGCGTGTGGTCATGCTCAAGCGTGACACGCGCATCTATCGCGCGTTTGTCAAAATGATCGAGTTTTTCCAAACGCTTGACGACATGGTCTTCAATGGCTTTAGTGAGCGTTATATTGTGCGTTGAAAGAATCAACTTCATAATGGTAATTTGCCGCCAGCACAGAAGAAAATCCAGTTTTTACTCAATTATCGGAGTTGGAAGGACTTCTAATTAAAGTTACACAATGTTTGCTTAAATTAGCCCCATGAACATTGAATAACATAAAAAAATATAAGCATTTATTTAATTAGAAAAAAAATGTTGACAGTCGAAATTCAAGGATAACTACCTTGCTGCACAGTTCCGCCGGCGGATTGCCCCATCCGATTGGCTATCGTTGAATTTCCAAACCCATTGACAGGGGAAGCCGTATTACGGCTTTTCCAATTTTGACCGATAACAGTCACAGGCTGGCTTTGCTGCAAAGATTGCTGATTATCTGTCTGAAGCTGGCTGTAATCAGGCTGATACATAGACGGAGCAGGGGAGTAAGCTATTTGAGAATTAAGCAAATGTTGAACTGGAAAGACTTCATTAAAAACTGTCACCTGACGCGGATTGATACGCTGGACTTCGCCAAACATTGAATCCGCCGTCCGACCGTCAGACAGTTGCACAAGAATATGATGAGGGAAATAAACGTATCCAGTGCATACGACCAGATTGGTGTCTGTATTTTCAGAAGTGCTTTTAGGAAGCACAGCTTGTTGCTGTGCGCTATCGCGCAGAGAGTCTTCAGTTTGTGCAGGGCTATTAGTCCTGCGCGCGGACAGCGCAACTTGCTGCGCGGGTTTGGAAACTTTCTTCGGACTGTGCATCATCCACGAAGTGAATGTTCCAAGTAGTTTCGGAGCCTGTGAAAGAGCAAAAATTATCGCAACCGCCAGTATCAAAATACCCCACCAAGGGAGTCCCTTCCTGCGTCCACCTATATCGGCCACCATCCGGCCAGACAAACCAACACCAGCAGAAGTGTCATACGTTTGCGCAATGCCTTTTTTATCAAGCCGAAAAAGTTTGCGTGTCATCGGCTCTTGCTGACTACCAGTTGGCGCGCATTCGTAAATCGCCACGCTAAACACATCCGGCTGCCTAAACATCCCAATCGAAAGTTTAGAATGATTGCGAACAACCCAAAAGTCTTGCGCGACTCGTTGCACAGCCGGATCAATCTGCTTCGTGTGCTGTGTGACTATCAAAACATCGTCACCAAATTTACGGTGTTGGGCGTTGTAAAATAAAACGCCCTCACCTGTGCGCTGCCAATTCCTCGAGCCATAAAATTTCCAAGCCTCGTCCACCACATACATGCAAGGCCCAGACGTCGCACCGTTAGCTGTGTCAAAGTCTATAATGATTTCGTCGCCGTCCCTCGTTTTCTTGGCATTGTAATTCGACTTAACGAGCTTGCCATCCACAACACGCCAGAGATAAAAAGCCGCGATTTCTTCATCCGGCAATATATGAATACGCTTGTCACAGTCGAAATGCTTACCGAACGCTTTAAGCAAGTAGCTTCGCAATCCTATCATGGGCTGATGGCTGCCATTGACCCACGGCTCGACCCGCACCGCCAAGTTCGTGATTATCGGCCTTGTCCCTTGCAAAAGCTCATCTATCACTTGTTGCATTGCCAACAGTCCCTTGCCGCCACCGGGTTTGCCCGTTATGAAACTTATCGCCATTCTATTTCGTTTTCCTTTCCAAATCAGTCGAGGCCGGAAGTCCGCCACCTTTAACGAACCCAACGACTCTCATCCGCTTCTACTGGTTGCTTCACGGCTTTGTCCCGAAGCTTTCATCGTCGTTTCCGGCCTCAAAAATTCTTTCCAATATCCATCTCCGTTTTCAAAGCGTTTTTTGACTTCAGATTTCTGCCCGCCGCCTGCTCCGGCGAAGAAACAACACATAAACTTAGAGCCTGCGCGCGGCAACAAGCAGTCGTCACGCCAGAGTTTCCCCCTCCACCCTCCGAAACTCTGTCATGCCGACTGCTCGCTGCCGTGCTCGTAAGTCAGTTGTTTCTCCGCCTCCGCACAGGTGAAGGCGGCGGGCAGAAATCCGAAGCCAAAAAAAAAGCTTATGAAAATCATCAATTGGATATTGGACAGAATGTTTAACGAGCCGGAAGACCGCGAAGAAAAGTTCCGGGAAGGCATACGAGAAGAATACAAGCGGAGCGGATTCGAGTCGGGTATCGAATTCTGCAAAGGTGACTGGAATGGCGTCGAGTGGCTTGACTACCTTATTAGCGAAAATATGATAATAGAATTCGTTGCGTTCAAAGACGGCATGGAGCAAGGTATCCGCCGCTACACAGCAGGATTGAAAGGAGGTGCGTTGTGATCCTCCAAAAATTACCCAAAGCGTCTGACGAAAAATTACTCGAAGAGCTTGTAAGAGCTGCTCAAAGTATCGAAAAAAACACAAAAATACACGCACCGAAATATCCAGAGTTGCACTGGAAAAAAATGTCAGGCTCACTCTGGTGGATTGCCAAAATAACAGAAGAAATGCGTAGGCGTTGCACATAATCACTTACCGAACACGAACTTCGCAAATTCGCGTTCGGTTTCGTCCAACACTACCCACCAGCGCAGCGATTCAAGCGCAGATTGCCAAGTCGAATAATACATAAAACGACGCTTGTCCTCAAAAATTATACAAACATTCGTAAGTTGAACTTCTTGTCGAGCCATAAAGCTATCGCAAACGTTATCAAAACAGTCAAAAATGCAGGTTCAAAAGAATCAAAAAACCAGCCATACCACGTCAAATGACTTGCCAACACGTCCGTTAGTATCACCTGATGCCACCCATCGGCGAACATCTCCTGCGTAATACACATTTGGTTCAGAGCAACAACATTCGTATCATAGTAAGCAGGGTTAATATCCATATCAAAAGTCGCTTGAACCAGACCCGCCAGTGCGACGCGCAAGCCTCAAAACAAACCCAAAACCAAGAAGGCCAAGTGCAAAGGCAAATCCACCCCAAAAAAGACCGGGCTGCGTCGTAGCATCATAACTGTTACCAGATGGGTCAGTAACGTAGTTCGTTATCTGCGCGAGAATTTCAATACTTGAAAGCATAATAAAAAATCAATCCGGCAACTATCATACCACACACAAAATCAACATAAGGATCAAAGGTCATATCAAGCACCAGGTAAATATTTAATTACTCTACTCATGACAACTGCAAGATAAATCGAGGTAAAACCCCAAACTAAAAAAGCAATGTAAAGTCCAAAAGCAAACTGAAAAGGAAAACAAGCATCAGCCAAAGCCAAAGCACCAGCAGGAGCGCCAGCCAAAGGATTAGAATTAATTACCTCACGCAGACCCATGCCAATCATCCCTGTAAAAACAGCCCCCAAAAACACACCCCAAGCAGTCAAAACAGCAATTTGAACAGCAGCAAAAACAACCGCACGCGCAACCGTAGTCGCACCAACAGCAGCCAAAGCAGGAATGTAAGCCTTGGTAACAGACCAAATACGTTGAAGAAACAAAAGAATACGAGAAAGAATAACAGGCATATCAAGCTTCAACCTGCCTTTCTACTGTAGCAACAGCTTGTGTCTGAACACCACGCGCTTGATTCATGATTTCAACAAGCTTAACAGAATGAACGAGAATACGTTGCAAGTAATACAAAGCCAAAATCCACATGATGAAATTGCGACAGAGCGAAAAAATAGAAGCAAAAGAACTATGCAAAGGATTCAAATCCATAACGCCGCCGCGACCAAAATCAATAGTCATATCAGGAATAGACCCGACATCAATAACTGGCCCAACTATACCAGATACCCAAGACTGATAATCAGTTTCCCAACCCGATAATTCAACAGAAGCAGAACCTGAATGAGCCAAAGCACCGGAATAATTCGTGTCACCAAATTGCTCAACCAAATTAGTATAATCCGGTTCATCATCATTTGTTGAAAATCCAGAAACATTTGTTGAAATAAGATTACTCGATAAATCGGACAAAACATTTGAAATCCCTTGAAGTGTCTGGTTACTAGGCCAATTTTGAACCCAAACATTCGAGGATAAAGAAACTATATTCGATGAACCAGCGCCACCGCCACCCATACTACC
The DNA here is from genome assembly GCA_035546095.1 of Verrucomicrobiia bacterium. Taxonomy (GTDB): domain Bacteria; phylum Verrucomicrobiota; class Verrucomicrobiia; order Limisphaerales; family UBA11358; genus UBA11358. Next base: position 61,431 of record DASZXB010000047.1, read on the forward strand.
GCTAATATTTGAGACAACTATCACTCGACCCTCCAAATCCTGCCGAACTGCGTAAATCTGCCCAATCGCATTGGTCCAGTAGTTGAATGCCTGTTGCTGATTCAAAAGCATTTGATTGTTTTGACTGGCAAGCATATTGAAGCCAGCCATATCTATATTCGTTTGCGCTGCGCTCTGATAACTTATCGGGCCTTGAGTCACTAGATTAGAAGAACTTTGCTGATTTATAGAGTTTACTCCTTGCTGCGAAATGTCGTTTCCCGCCGAATAACTGCCTGAATTATTCAAATCCAAATTCGTAATAATGTAACCGCCGTTGCCATCGGAAAGAGTCGCAGCCTGCGTTATATCATAACCCCATGAAAGGGTGTCAGAAATAGGATTAACAGCAGGATAAGTGTAAGTAGCAAACTGGTTAGGAAATATAAGCTGTTGATACTGCAAAACTCCATTCTGCTTAAACCAAGCAAAAACAGGAGTCGTCTCGTAATTAAAAACCGTGCGGGAAACAGCCAAAGAAGAATTTGTCCCACCGGGATAAGCAAAAAGGTTAACAGGATATCCCTTCGCAAAAGGGACAACGGAACTTACAATGACAGGAGAAGAACCATTTATAGCCTGATACGAAAGAGCGACACCCATCGTCAAACTCCCCCAAGAAGAATCATTGGCCGAACCAGAAGATGTCTGTCCAACATTAAAAGATTGCGGAGAAGGAACAACAGTAACGAAATAAACATGATTTGTGTAAAGAAGAAGTTGCAACGAAACGAGATTAGTTGAACCAGCATTAAGTATGCTAAAAGTAGTAGTCGCTCGAAGCGAAACACAAATCAGCAAAAAGAAAATCGAAAAAAGCTTACGCATGGAAAAAGGGCAGGGGATTTAAGCCCCTGCCCAGAATGAATTACTTGACCGTGCGCTTCGCCAAACGAAGAATCACATAGAACCCAACAATACTAATCGTAATTGGAGCAATAGTGGCAAACGCTGTATTAGCATTTGTGGCGATTGTCGTAGCATCAGGATCACCCGAAGCTGCAAACAATACAACAGGAGCCAACACCAAAAAACCAACACCAACTTTCTTCAATATTTTCATTTTCACCTTTCAGTTACATCAAAGCGGAATTGCTTTGATTGAAAGAAATTATGGCAAGATTGTTGCTAACTGTGCAGTTACCAAAAACGCAACAACATGGACATACAAGAATACCAAAACCAAATGAATCAAATTCTTCAGAACTACCAAACTGAAGAAAACAAAGCCGTAACAATCGAAACCCTAGCAAGCATAATAGGAATAATCATTACATGGTGGATAATTTTCAAATTCCTTAAAGCAATCGAAAATATCAGCGAAGAAATCAAACTACAAAGAAACGCATTTGAAAAAGCTAATAATCTTCCAAAGACCGAAAGACAACAAAACGCTGGCCGGCTAAAGTCTTTGTTTCTAACCTACCAGAAGAAATCAAAAAACGAACACGCGAAGACGAAACATCTAACAACCAAGCCGCCAACCCAACAGGAACAAGACCAAAAGGGGAATCAGAAACAACAAGACGAAAAAGTCGAATACGCTCAACACGGTTCGTCAAACGACGCGAAATATCAGCCGAAATTTCAATCATAGCATTTCCTTATGTTTCCGTTGATCAAATAATTCTGGTGTAGTTGCCTTATCAATTTCTTCACGCATCTTCCGAAACCAATACTCTCCCAATTGCTTTCGTCGTATCGAGGCAGGAATAAAATGACAGGCCAGATGTCCACACACAGGGCAGGGGACATTCTGCGACGGACGTTCATACGTCAGAAAAACAACGTCGTCACACTCATCGCAAAACCAATGACCTTTCAATTTAGACATAGTTCATCTTCAAGCAATCGGTTTCGCCAGTCCGCCGCGCTCCGCGCGGCGGCCTACCGAACCCGAATCACCCTTGCCTTTCACACGTGAGAGAATTCTCACAACCTGAACGATGCTATAGCCCGTCAGCCGGTTTAATGAAGCCGTATAGCCACATGCGCTGGTGTCCAGCAGCCGACTGTAAATGCAGTTTGTTACGCTATCGTCGCAACATTGACTGTTCAAACGGAGACCGTCTTACTTCGCCTTGCCGTGTGTTACCGGCGTGTCTGTCCTCCTCAACTCGTTTGTATCCAGTTAAGCGCTTATTAGGAGTCAATTCCCCATTTATGCCGCTGAACAATCCGTCACGATCCCGATGACCAAACCGGCTACGGTTCTCCATGTGACGTATCAAACTCATGGACAGCATCACGTCACAACGTGTTCCAAACTTTCCAAGTTCATACCAGTTCGCACCCGCGTTGGTATAACTTGCGTCAACTCCCTTGAGCACATACTCGACACCAGTAAGAGTCGAGTCGTAGACACGCACGCGAGCTTGACCACCACCAAATCTTTCCCAAATTTTCATAAAGGAAAAACAGGTGGCTTCGCTCACGGCGGAAGCCGGAAACGCTGCGATTAGTGCATGGAAATGCGGGCGGTGCGTCAGTTCACCTTTTTCCTTACGCAACACCCACAAAATTTTAAGAAAATGAACCCCGAAATTGTCCGCCTGTTCGCGCATCATCGCGAAGTACATCTTGAGCCAAACAGCTTCCGTCACTTTCAGCGTTCTAAACGTAAAAGTGCAGAAGAACTGCCACTCGACGGTTTCCAGCAGATGTTTCTCAGGGTTCATAATCGCAGACTACTTTTTGTCCAATGGAGTGCTGTAAATGCGGCCAGAGGAGCGCAGCCGAGTCCCGAACGGCGGAGGCCGCAGTTCAATGACGTCCAGCTCGATTTCCTTGTCCAACATCTTGCCAGCATATTTCTCCTTTTCTGGCTCCGACAGAACGTAGTCGAAGTTGTCCTTCAGCCGCGCTCCGCTCGGACACAAATCCTGACAGGTAAAGACTTGTGTTTTCACAAGCCCTTTCTTGCCGGTGTATTCGTCGGGCTGGTCAGAGACAATCCTCACTTTCATCCTAGGCATTTTGAGTCCCTTTCATTTTTTGTTTTCTTCGTGCTGTTGATTTGTCTCCCTTGCTTGCACGAACGGGCAGGGGAGAAAGTGAAGGCGAAACTTCATCAAGTTTCTGAAGAAATAACCTATCCGGCATGTCAGCAACGTTAGTCTGGTCCACTAGAGACGTATTACGCTTATTGAGGACCGAGCCGCGAAGTGTATTACGTTTCCTCGGACCTAAAACACGATTTCCAGCACGAAATGAAGTCGAAAAGTCTTGGGATTTCGGAACACCTAATCTTTTGCGTTTGTTCCACTCACGATGAATCAGACAACGAATCCATTCAGCAAAATTCTCGAATTGACAGAATTCCGACGACAAAATTTCATCTATCATCTTCTTTTCTCGGTCGTTGACACGGAAAGTTAAAATCATGATGTATTACAGGTTAAATCAGGCAGCTTCGGGAGGTTGATGGCAATCTACGACAGCCAAACTACGCTCAAAACGATTCTCACCAGTGATAAACTCAGAAAGCTTTTCAAGTTCAGTTCGGATAAACTTTATGTCCGGCAAAAGATTAGAAGGCTCTTGCGGATGGCACTGGCTGAAAAGCCGCTTGAATTGCCGACGAAGTTCAGCACATTCAAGTTCAGTCAATGAAGCGTGGTAATCATGAACGAGAATCTGTAACAGTCCGATGTTTTCCAAATAGAAAAGTGTTCGGCGAGCAGAATCTTTGTTGCCAGCATTAGCACGGTCAAATGCGTCCTGAAGCCTATCCATTACATGCTGATAAAGCCGTCGCATACGACAACGAAAATCATTTTCCGGTATGGCAAAAAAAGCGCGTGATTCAGCTATGCGCTCAAGTTGCGTCTTGGTAAGACCCCAAGGAGTTTTGCCTTTGCCAGCACGCGCACGCCAACGGCCATTAGCCATGCGATAATGAGTTTCTGTTGTAGGTTCGGTAGTCATTTGAATACCGGAAACAAAGTTAATACCAAAACCTGAAAACAAATTCCCAAACCGAAACCAACAACCAAACCAAGAATTAAAGAAGCAACTAAATGAATAGATTTAGGGCAAGGAAACAAAACTTTGCCTTCAGAAGTTACAACAGTTTGACCGCCTTCAAGCGTCAAAATTGTGCGACGTGCCTTGGAATCAAACTTGACCCCGATAACGCGCTTGCAACCGTAGAATTCGTCCATGCAACCGCAGTTATAGCATGTTTTTTGAAAAAGAGACCGTTTTGAAAGACCTCAACAATTAAAGCTACACAATGTTTGTTATATTTAATTAGTCTATTTTCAAAAACCTGTGGTAAAACTTGCGTGTGCAAGACGCGCAAACAGCGTTAAAACAAGTAAAGCTACAATTTTGTGGCCTTCAGCGATTGCAGAACGGCACTTATATGCCGCTTTGGAATTTGATGCAAGCTGCGGACGGTCTTGCACTTCATTCAACATATTCGGAGAACACACTTCGGCTGAAAGGGTTTTTTGTTCCAATTCCGACAGGATATAAGCGACAAGATTTGTATGAACCTCTCTGAACTACAAACGAACGCTTCATTTCAGGCTTCGCTTTATTCGCTCTATAATTTTACGAAAATGCGGGTGGAAAGTGCTCGGTGTTCTGCGCGTCATGGTCATAAAGATGAAGCCTCTAATTTTCTTCGTTACGTTCGCGGTGCTTCCATTGTTCAAATTTTGAAGTGTTACCAAAATGACGGTGTGCTGGACATAGATTTGTCGCATTTGGAATGGCAACTTCGCGAATTGGAAAATGATTGTCATCCAATGACGCAGCCGGATTTTAAGGATGATTTCGCCTTGATACTGTTGAGATTGGATTCTTTGGCTCACTGTCTTTCAAAACTTCAACCTGCACAAACCCGTAATATACTATGAAACATTGTAACTGTGAAATTTGCCAACGTAGGCGAGATAAGTTTTCTTCTTTTCGTTTTTTGGGGATGCAGGTTGGTTCTGGCTCTTTGCGTGAAGAGTATTTTGTAATCTTTTTTTTTCAAATTTTTATGTTCTCTGTTGGTGTTAAATTTGGTTTGGAATTTTTCTTTTCACTTATTCAACAATGAAATATCGCCCAGTAGATGTATTGAGAAAGTTCGTGTTACGCAAGTGTATCGAGCATTTGGTCGTAACCAGTGAACACGCCGTCTGGTTCAACCTGACTTTTTGGGAGAATGTTACCGAAAAGCCATACGCTAATAAATGTTGGGACAAATTCTCGAAAGCACTTCGCAAGCAACATCCGGGCTTTCGTTTTGTTGGCGTATGGGCGCGTCAAGCGCGTGGCGCATGGCACATTCACGGCGTTTGTAATACGCGATTTGATATAGAGTGGCTTCGGCGCAAGGCCATGCGATGTGGCTTCGGCACGCAAATGTTCGTCAAGGAACTTGATTCTGATCCAAAGACGCCGGAGAAGATTTCTCGGTATATCACTGGTTATGTCACGGATAAAAACTGCCTTGATTCTGAACGCGATAAAGGAGTTCGCCGCACAATTTTTGTCGGTAAAAATGTCAAGGTCATTGATATGCGCTACAAGTCCGGCCTGAAACGAGTAGTCAGTCGAGGTCGTGAAATTCTCCAAGACGCGGATTCTACCTTAACGAAATTTGAGCGTGAATTTTCTCCGCCTGAACATCGCAAGAAAGTATTTGAGACATGGGGCGACTGGTATCGCCGTTGTCGTGCGCATTGGTTTGATTTGGGCTGGGCTTCTTTAACGGATGAGGAGCGTGAGGAAATTCTTCAATTAGATTATTACACGCAACGCTATTTGGATACTGGTCAATGGAGTTACGTATGATTTTAACTCTGCGTATAAACGATGAAGAATTGAAGATGATAGATGAAATTCTGTCGTCTGAATTCTGTGAATCCGAAAATCGCTCTGAATGGCTTCGGCTTTTGATTCATCGTGAATGGAATAAACGTAAAAGGCTTGGTGTTCCCAAATCTGTAGACTTTGCGACTTCGTTTCGTTCGTTTGGTGGCCATATTTATGGTCAACCTTTTAAGTCTCGTATGTCTGGTGGCGTAATACACCGACGCCGGCGTGACAAGATTTCTCCCCTGCCCGTTCGTGCGGCTGGTGGAGACAAGTCAACAGCACGAAAAACTAAAACTGTAAAATAACTATGGCACAGGAAGCAAAAACAGAACTGCCGAAACCGTTGCTTGAAGCATTGGCTAAAGGTCGAATTGTCTTTTATGGCGAATTTCGGCGGGGTCAAGCGGTTGAATTCTCAAGCAAAGGCGGCAAGGTATATCATCAGACAAAATGCACCGTTGAAACGGATACCGGCACGATAACTGTGACGGAATTCATGCCGGATGGGGTTGATTGGCAAAACTGGAAAGCACCGTTCACACGTGGGCAAATGGTCTATGGCGTATGTCGCACAGTCGAGGAACAAAGTGGTGTTCAGGTAACATCGGCTAAATTGTATGCCGTATAGTAAGGCAAAGGCTACCGCGCGGAGCGCGGTGGCCTATGCTTGATTAAAGGTGAAACATCTCACTTTTGGAAATGAAGATAAAAGGACATTGGTTTTGTGATAATTGCGATGATGTCGTTTTCCTGGCGTATGAACGTCCGTCGCAGAATGTCCCCTGCCCTGTGTGTGGACATCTGGCCTGTCATTTTATTCCTGCCCCGATACGACGAAAGGAATTGGGCGAGTATTGGTTTCGGAAGATGCGTGAAGAAATTGATAAGGCAACTACGCCTGAATTATTTGATCAACGTTCGCACAAGGAAATGTTATGATGAAAGATTCTACTTTTTGGCTTTTAATTTTGTCTTTAATTATGTGTTCAATTTTTGCTTTTTCTTTTGGTTGGTGGGCAGGTCGGCATGAATTGATGGTAGAATTATTTAATAATTTGAAATGAATTTCCAACATCGCATGAGGCGTTGTTGTGGCGCATTGGAGCGGCGTCTGTTACGTGTGCAATAGCTGTGACAGGTCGGATTTAAGCGCGGTTGGTAACCTCCGTAAAAGCCAGCCATTAAATTTTATGACTAAATTTTCGGCTGATATTTTGCGTCGTCGCAAAAATCGTTCTGTTCGTTTGTCGCAGTATCAGGCTTTGTGTGTGGGGTTTGATTCTGGGCTTGTCTCTTTAGGAATGGCGGCTTGGTTGTTGGATTTGTCTCGTGAGCAAGTGAGACGTTTAATTTTAGCGGGACGCTTATTGACTGTTCAAATTTCTGGTCAACGTTTGGTACGATTTGATTCTGTTTTGAATTACGTCCCCAAAAATATGCGCTAATGACTAATGGCGTTATGAAAATTATCATTATTATTGGTGCGAATGGTGGGACTGTGGTTGCTTCTTCGTATTGTCCTATTGAAAGAGTGATTCCTAGGGTGTATAAGCAGTAAATTCCGATAGTGAACCATTTTCCGTAGTTTCTTTTCATATGTGGTTATTTCTAACTGTGTTAATTGTCCACTGTGGCTTTTTGCCACGTTACATAACAGCACAAATTTTGCCAAAATTCCTTTTAGTCAAAGCAATTTCGCTTTGATGTAACTGAAAGGAAACAAATGAAAAAGTTAGTTAAATATGCTGCTGTTGCGGTTGTGAAAACGGAGCAATTCCTTGCACGTCACGCGAAAGTGTTGGTGATTGTTGGGGTTTTTGCTTTGGGTTCTTTGGGTGTCTATGCTGATGATACTGCTCCCGATGCGACTTCCATTGCCACGAACGCGCAGACTGCTTTCGGAGTGATTGCTCCGATTACTATTACGATTGCAGGATTCTATGTGATTCTGCGTATCGCTAAACGTGTTGTGTCTTGATTAAATTTTCTTTCGCGGCCTCATTGTGCCGGACTGTGAGGCCGCGAAGGGAAATGAAAATTTTCCTTATGCGCAAGCTGCTTCCAATTTTCTTTTTGCTGATTTGTATTTCGTTGGGTGCTTCCACCTTTACGTTTAACCTTCAAAACGCTGGTCAGACTAATTTAGTTTCTGCTGATATTTTACTTTATACGAATGGTGTTTATTTTGCTGCCTTGACGCCTTCTCCTCAATCTTTCTCTGTTGGTGCGTCTGCTACCGCTACCGCCACTTCTACTTCTTGGTTTCCGTTTTCGGTTTCGGCTTTTGTCACTTATCAGCCGATAAGTTCTGCTCATCCTGTCGAGACTAATTCGCTTTTTCCTGTTCCTTTGAATCTTCAGCAAGGTTCTGTTAATATATTTCTTTATCCCGGTGGATTAAGTTCATCGGTTTCTGTTACTCGCACTGTCTTTAACTATGAGACTACTCCTGTTATGGCTTATTTTAAGCAAAATGGAGTTTTGCAATATCAGAAACTCATAAGTCCATCAACTTTTGTCACTTACACTTATTCTGCTGTTAATCCTTCTGTGGATACTCTTTCGTGGGGTTATGATACTGGTCAGGCTGTAACTTTGCCTGATGGTTCTGGCGGTCTTTCTGTTACCAATTTGCTTTTGGATAATTCAGGCAGTTATTCGGCTGGCAATGATGTTTCGCAGCAAAGTTCTACTCCTTTGGGTCAACAGAGTTCTTCTAATTTAGTGACTCAAGGCCCGATAAGTTATCAGAGTGGAGCGCAAACGAATATAGACATGGCGGGATTTAATATGTTGGCCAGTCAAAACAATCAAATGCTTTTGAATCAGCAGCAGGCATTGAACTACTGGACAAATGCGATTGGTCAGATTTACGCGGTGCGGCAGGATTTAGAGGGACGTGTTATTGTCGTCTCAAACATTAGCGGTAGTATGGGCGGTGGTGGCGGTTCGTCGAACGTAGTGGGATTGTCCTCGAATGTTTTTGTGATCAATTGGCCAACGAATGCAGGCACGATGGACAATTCATTCACAAACATTGCTGCTCCCGATTACGATTTTTCGACATTTTCCAACGCTCTGACTGGTTTAGACATGTCTGCTACTAATACTTTTAACGACATAAATTCATTTACTAATATTACCGTTGAATATCCTTATGCGACGAACGTTGCTGATGCCACTTCCTATTCGGATGGACTTTTTTCTTCTTTGGAAACAGACATGCAGAATTTCATTGATGGCATTACCGATTTTTCATCTGGCATGAGTGATTATTATCCTGCTGTAGATATGGTTTATACATTTACTTTGCCCGGTGCTGGTTCTAAAACGATAGATTTTGATCCACTTCACAATGTCTCTTTGGCTGCTTTGATTGCTGTGGTGCGTCAACTGTTTGAGTGGGGTTTGGTTTTCCTTTTCCTTCAGAAAGTTTTGAAAGATATGTTTCAGCTTCTTCTTGTTATGGAAGGAGCGCATGGTTCGATGAGTCAACAAGTGACAACCCAGATAAAGAAGAACTAAATATTTTATGCCTGCATTTTTGATTCCGATTGTAGAGTGGCTTGGTGAATTTTTGGCTGATTCCGTTTTGCCTTGGCTTTTTCGTTACTTGATTCAGCCATTATATCAGTGGGTTTTGCTTCCTTCGGTTCGTTTTCTTTGGATTCCCCTTTGGCAACTTTTAGGTGAGCCCATAAAGTGGCTTTGGAATGTTATTTCTAATTGGTTTTCTCAATTTTTGGCGGCAAAAGTTATTCAGCGTAGTGTGATTTCTGCGATAGTTTTTGCTGGGCTTGGGCTTTGGGCGGCTTTTTTGGGTGGTTTTTGGACGTGGGTATCTGGCAATGGTCTGCGTGAACTTTTTTCAACCAATCCTCTGACTGGTGCGCCTGCTGGGGTTCTTTATTTGGTTTCGTATGCCTTGCCATTGAAATTTATGTTTGGGATTTCGATTGCTTACGTGCAATGGAAATTTAGTGCTGCGCTTGCTGCGATACATTTGAACCGTGTTATGAAAGCCTTGTTTGGATTTTGATTTATGGATAATACACTTACATTTGAAAACTGTGTTTGTTTTGGGATTGGTATGGGCGTGGTTTATATGATGTTCCGCTCGATGGGGGTTTTTGTTTTTCTTCTGCTTTTGAGCCTTGCCTTTTCTTCTTCTGCGCAAACGACAAATCTTACCGAAATTGTCCCCTCCCCTTTGCCGGTGGTGATTTCATCGCCGTCCACGCCGGATTATTGGCCTGCTGCGGGAGCTGGTATCAGTTTTGGTTTTACCGTTTGCGGCTTTGGCTGGGTTCTTCGCATGGCACGGCGTGTAGTGCCTTCTACTTATGAGTAAAAAAGTTTTTCTTAATTCCGTTCGGGTTGTTTCCTTTCGGCGCGTCCGCTTTTTTTCGACGTGGCAGGATGCTTTGACCGCGTTGCGTCCTTTTGTTGGTTTTTCGCAAGCCATCCGCATTTTCGACGATTTCTTTAAGCTGTGAATTATTCTATTTCTGGCAAGCCCGGGGACGGCAAGGGGATGCTCTCTTGCCGTTTTATTCTTCACGAATTGAAAGTCTCTAACCGCCCCATCATTACCGATATGGCTATCGAGAAAGCCCCTTGGGTTTCTGGCTCTGAATCCCGCATTGGTCTTTTGCATTACCTTGCCTTAAATAATCGCGGTCGCACGTTTGATGCTGCTGAACGCATCTTTCGTATTACGGATTCCGCTGCCCCCAACTTTTTCCTTTATCGCGCCATGAGTTCGCGGCATATAAAAACGCTTGGCGATAAACACCTTCAAGGCTATCGCGAAGTGACCCCTGATGATAAAGTTTTGCATCCTGACGACTGGCGATTTCACAATGACTGGAAGCTTTTTGTAGCTGACCACAAACTGAAAGATTTGAAAGATGGCAAGCAATGTGTTGTTGAATGGGACACGCGCCTTGCTATTGCTTCGGGGGGTCATTATATCAATATGGATGAGTGTTGGATAAAGTGGCCTGCGCGCGGTTGGAATTCAACTGCGGCGGGGATTCTCTTTTATTGCTCAATGGTTCGTCGCTTTGGTGACGATTGCTTTTTCCAAAGTCAGCGTATCGCAGACGTGGATTCTATTTTGATGGACAGATGCCAAAAGTTTTTGGTTTGCCGAAATCATTCAAGATTGCAGTTTGGTGCTTTCCAGCAATTCCCAATTTTTTCTGTGGCGGCTTATGATCATAAGCCAACTCCTTCCTCTGATGCCATGTCCCGAAAATTTTATCGGATAGATAAAAAAGGAATTGGCCAGTGTTACGATACTTCTGGCGGCGTAAATGTTGCTGGCGGCGTTCTTGCAGATTCAAAGCGTAAAAATTCTGGAATTCCATTTTGGCTCCTGCCAATAGTCGCTCTCCTCTGTTTGGCTTTGGTGGTTTATGTCTTTAAGAAAGCTCCGCATTACATATTTTCTTTTTTCCATCATCCGGCTTCCAAATCTGTGCAGCAAGTTGCCCTGTCCGGGCAGAGGACTAATAGCCCTGCACAAACTGAAGACTCTCTGCGCGATAGCGCACAGCAACAAGCTGTGCTTCCTAAAAGCAATTCTGAAAATACAGACACGAATGTAGTTTTATGCACAGGCTACGTCTATTTCCCTAACCGCATTATCGTGCAACTGTCAGACGGCCGCACAGCGGATTCACTTTATGGTGAAGTGCAAGCGATTAACCCGCGTCGGGTAACAGTGTTTGGTCAAACTTTTCAAGTCCAACATTTGCTCAACTCACAAATTGCTTACTCCCCTGCTCCGTCTATGTATCAGCCTGATTACAGCCAGCTTCAGACAGACAATCAGCAATCTTGGCAGCAAAGCCAGCCTGTGACTGTTATCGGTCAAAATTGGAAAAGCCGTAATACGGCTTCCCCTGTTAATGGGTTTGGCAATTCAACGATAGCCAATCGGATGGGGCAATCCGCCGGCGGAACTGTGCAGCAAGGTTCTTATCCTTGAAATACTTGTCAACGATATTCACAAACTTTTAACATTCTTATTTACAAGGTGTTAAGTGCTGTTTGTTATATTTAATATAGGCAGGCTTCTGGTACGTGGGTTTTACTGTTTTTGTAAAGTTTAGCTCTTGTTTTTCTGGCTTTGTCGCGCTGTCCAGAGAAAAGTCAGTCCAAGGCCTATGAAGGCTAAGTTTGTAGGTTCTGGCACCATCGTTGCGTTAACTGTAAATAATGCTAAATAGCCTGGCATTCCCCATGAAGAACCGCCGTCTGATGAAATTGCATAAGACAAACCCGGAAATCCAGGTATTGACCAGTTATCGCTAGAGGTATAAGACGCAGTAAAAGATACTGTGCAATTCAAATAGAATACACCTGTCGAATAAGGTGTTCCCGCGTTGACTACAACCCAATAGCTGGTCGTGGGAAGTAATATAAAATTTGAGGCGTTATAAGTGTAAATTCCTGAACTTGGATTTGATGAACCATTGAGAGTATTGAGATAATTTCCCGGCGAGCCGCTGTTGTCGCTGTAAAGTGATACACTAAAACCATTTGCCTTGAAGTCTGCCTCACTCATTGACAATTCAATTGAATTAAGAAAATACCCGCTTTGTGCTGTTCCTGTTTGGAATAATTCAGCCGCCCATTGATCACTTGCGACAGGAGTTGCTCCACCGTTGTTTGGGTTGTTGAGGGTAGATAAATAACTTGTCCCCTGCCCAAAACAAACATATGGCCAAATAAAGAGTAAGGATATAATTATCTGTTTTGCCATTGTCAGCTAGAAAGCACGAAGTTTGCCAAAGCACATTTTTTTGAAGTCAATTTAAAATTGTCTTTTTAGTGGGTTTGTTTTTCAAACGCCTTGCTATGAAAACGCTTATTTTCACGCCAGCAAACGCAATAAAGATTGAGGTTACACCAATGGTTGGCACAACAATCATTTCCATCAACATCGCTGCTGCGTTCACTGAATGGCAAAGAGCAGAAACTTTGCCATCGAAGACCGGCTTAAAACCGCCGATTTTTATAGAATTTGCTCAAAAACTTTTATATATCTGCTGACAGTTTGTTTCCAGGAGAAATCCATTTTCATGGCGTTTTGGCGGAAACGTCGGAACAATTTTTTTTGATTGTAAAGAGCCAATGCTTTGCGAATAGCCTTGGCTAGCGCGCGCGCGGAGTATTCGTGAAATTTGATGCCAGTTGCTTGTATGCTATTTTCTGTGAAATCAATCACACTGTCATCTAAACCGCCGATGGCGCGAACGATGGGAATCGTGCCGTAACGCAAGCTATACATCTGATTGAGTCCTGAAGGCTCGTAACGTGAGGGCATGAGAAAAAAATCGCAAGCGGCTTCGATCCGATGCGACAATTTTTCATCGTAACCAAACCAGACAGCAACTTTATCGGGGAAACGTTTCGCCAATTCTTGATAGCCTTGTTCATAAACCGGCGAACCGCTACCCAGTAAAACAAATTGCATATCCGCGTTCAGCATTTCTTCCAGTGCGCCAAGTTGAATGTCCACGCCTTTTTGTTCGGCAAGCCGTGAAATGGTTCCGAACAATGGAATTTGTTTTGAAACCGGCAGTCCCAGTTCTTTTTGCAACGCCAATTTGTTTTTAGTTTTTCCGGCGAGCCGGGTGGCGGAAAATAAATGAAACAAAAAACTGTTATGCGTCGTGTTCCATTCGTCGTAATCCACGCCGTTTAAGATTCCGAATAGTTTGTTCTGTCGTTTGCGCAGAAATCCGTCCAGGCCACAACCAAATTCCCGGGTCGTGATTTCGCGCGCATAACGTGGGCTGACGGTTGTGATGGCGTCGGCATAGGCAATTCCGGCTTTGAGACAATTCAATTGCCCATAATACTCCGCGCCTTCCGGCGTGAAAAATTCCGGCGGCAAATTGGTCAATGAAAATTTTTCACGCGGAAAAATCCCCTGATACGCCAGATTGTGAATCGTCAAGCAGGTTCGCGGTGGATTCCCCCACCCTTCGTATTTTTGCTGGTTCAAGATCAACGCCGGCACCAAACCGATCTGCCAATCATGGACATGAACCACATCCGGTTGCCACGACAAATAACGCGCCAGATGCGCCACGCATTTTGAGAAAAAAATAAATCGTTCGGCATTGTCCGCGTAACTGATGTTGTTTTCCTGATAAAATCCGTTGCGATGATAAAAATCCGGTTGATGAATGAAATAAATCGTCAGTCCTTTTTCAGGCTCTAGCGAATAAAGTTCCGCTTGAAATTGTTTCATGCCCAGTGGCAAATCAAACCACCAATCCACTTTTTGGATTTCAGGAAATTTTTCACGGATGCCGCGATAAAACGGAGTGACGATGCGCGCTTCATGTCCGGCGCGCGCCAACGCTTTGCCCAGTGCCGCCACCATGTCCGCTAATCCACCGGTTTTGGAAAATGGATAAACTTCGCTGCTGGCAAGCAAGATTTTCATTTACGAATTACGCAGTAATCCGTTCGGTTTTCAAATACGGCTGAAGCGGCTTGGGAATCAAAATACTGCCGTCCGCTTGCTGATAAGTTTCAATCAACGCGACGAACAATCTGGCGAGCGCAGTTCCACTGCCGTTCAAGATATGCGGAAATTTATTTTCGCCTGATTCGGTTTTGAAACGCAAATTCATTCTGCGCGACTGAAAGTCCTCGCAGTTGGAGCAACTTGAAACTTCGAGATAATTTCCCTGCCCCGGCGCCCAAACCTCGATGTCGTAAGTCTTCGCACTGCCGAATCCCATGTCGCCCGTACAAAGCATGATAACGCGATAATGCAAGCCGAGTAGTTGCAAAACTTTTTCCGCGTTGGCGACCATTTTTTCCAATTCATCGTAGCCGTTTTCCGGTTTCACGATTTTTATCAATTCCACTTTGTCAAATTGATGCACGCGAATCATCCCGCGTGTGCCAACGCCTGCCGCGCCCGCTTCGCCACGAAAACATGGCGTGTAGGCACAATAAAATTTTGGCAAATCCTTCTCGGCCAAAATTTCTTCGCGATGAATATTTGCCACCGGCGTTTCCGCCGTTGGCACCAAATACAATTTGCCGAGATTTTTTGCGTCGTCGCCCTCCGCCACGCCGTAGTATTGGTCTTTGAATTTTGGAAATTGGCCGACGCCGACGAGACATTGCTCACCAACCATGAACGGCGGTGAAACTTCCGTGTAACCATGCTCACCAATGTGCAAATCGAGAAGGAACTGAATCAGCGCGCGTTCCAGCCGCGCACCCCAATTCGTATAGAGCAAAAATCCGCTGCCGGACAATTTCGTCGCGCGCGCAAAATCCACGAGCTTCAAACTTTCGCAAAGCTCAACGTGCGATTTCGGTTTGAAACTGAAAGTTGGTTTCTCACCAAAAATCCGAATCTCTGGATTATCTTCCGCCGATTTCCCAATTTTTACTGATTCGTGTGGTAGATTCGGCAATTGCAACATCAACGCGTTGCGTGTCGTCTCAATTTCAGCCGCTTGTTTATCAAGGGCAGAAATCTTGTCGCCTAAATTTTTGGTCTCGGCTTTTTTCGCTTCAGCTTCGGCAATTTTCTTTTGTCCCATCAGCGCGCCAATTTCCTTGGAAACTTTATTGCGCTGTGCCTTGAGCGATTCGACTTCCGCCAGAATTTTCCGTCGTTGCTCGTCCAATTTCAGCAATTCGTCAATCTTCGCTTCATCCCCTGCCCCGCGCGTGGCGAGGCGTTCGCGGACAAAATCAGGCTTTTCACGGATCAATTTGATGTCGAGCACGCAAACAATTTAAGAAACGCGCTTGGTTCGGGCAAGCCGATTGGCTTCAATAATCGCGCCGATGAAATCACCGGAGAAATCGAATCGCCTTTTGCGCGCGCCGAAATTGACAACGCTGCGGATTGTTTTCGCGCTGGCCGTTGCATTGGCCGCCGACACTTTACAATTCTTTTCGGGATTTTTTGGTTGGGTCGGTTTCGACCAGGTAGTTGATTTTGTGGCGATGATTTTAATTAGTTGGCTGATTGGCTTTCACATTTTGCTGTTGCCGACATTTGCGATTGAATTGATTCCCGTTCTCGAAGATTTGCCGACGTGGACGGCGTGCGTGATTGTCGTCGTCATTTTGCGTCGGCGCGAACAAAAGGCTTCTCCACCGGCTTTGTCTGAAAAACCACCGATTGAAATCTAAATGGTAGGGACGACCTGCTGGTCGTCCGCATCGGCTGTGCTGCTGCGCAGCCCTACCGTTGAAATTGCTTTCTTGAAAATTGCACCCGCACGCGGCACATTAACCACGTTATGCAATCTGTTTTTACCGGCCCTGTTTATGTCGTGCGCGACAACATTGACACCGACCAAATCATTTCCGCGCAGTATTTGAACCTCGTGCCGACGATTCCCGAGGAATACGAGAAGCTCGGCAGCTACGCGCTCGACGGTTTGCCGAAATCACTTTACCCGACGCGCTTCGTTGCCGAAGGAAAATTGGACGCCGATTATCCAATTGTCGTTGCCGGAAAAAACTTTGGTTGCGGCAGTTCGCGCGAACATGCGCCTATCGCGCTCGGCTCGGCCGGATGCAAAGTTGTCCTCGCCGAAAGTTTCGCGCGCATTTTCTTCCGCAACTCCGTCGCCACCGGCGAATTGTACCCGTGCGAACTCACCGAACGCCTCTGCGACGTTTTGAAAACCGGCGACGTCGTGACGGTTGACCTCGACGCGCAAACCGTGACCGTGAAAAACACCGGCAAAGTTTTCAAATTCAAACCGCTCGGCGACGTCCGCCCAGTCGTGGATGCCGGCGGCTTGTTCAATTATGCGCGCCAGAGCGGAATGATTGCGAAGTAAATTTCTAACAAAATGAACAACTCTCCTTTTGAAATGGACGAGGGTTTTGGTTTTTGACTCGATAATTTTAATTTGTTCCTTTGAATCCTTCCTCAATTGTTTGTTCGAGAATAAACAGCGCTCTCAGGGCCTTCAGTATTAATGGTCATTGTCCAACAATTTGTATTCCCTTCTTGAGCCTGCCAATTAATTCCAAAATCGCGCACACCAACCATGATGCCAACGTGATTTGATGAAATGAATAGTTCGCTTGGACCCAAATCACGAATAATTTTTGGAAGAGAAGGATCGTGACCGCTGATTTTCCGAAAAGAGTCTACAACATTGGTGCCGTCTCCAAGAACTGGCATAGCATTTGTTCCCAGCGGATATTGTTTCAAAACTAAATCGCAGCCCTGTGCCAATTGAGAATAATATTTTTGGCTTTTATGCGTGAAGCGCACCCAACGAGGCTGGAGTAAAGTTGGAGCGATAAGAGCAAGAATCGTTGGAACCAAAACAAGGATTGTCAACAAACTCAAAATCGTTTTGCGCCAACCAAGAAAAGTCCGAAATTTTGCTGAAAGAAGTAGCATTGCAAACGGCAACATTAAAATTAGAAAGATACCGTAGAGAAATAGAAATCTGAATAGCATGTTTTGCACATTGCCTCCGTCAATTCTCAAAGTCCAGCCCGAATCGCTTCAAATCTTCCTCAATCATTGATCCAAACTGATGCCAAATTTACTCCATATTTCCCACCTTGCCGCTGATGATTACACTGTGTTAGTTTTTCTTCGTGTGAAATGGAATTAAATTTACTCCCCTGCCCTCGTTCGCTGAAAATTTTTCGCGGCACGTTCACGCTGCCGAAACATAAACCGCTGGCTTCAATCAAAATTGTCCGCACTGATTTCGCGCCAAATCATCCCGAAAGTTATGCGCTGGCGATTTCCAAAACTGGAATTGAAATTTCTTTCCGTGAAATCGGCGGCTTGCGCGCGGCGACAACCACGTTGCGGCAATTGCTGCGGCAATTTGGCAGAAAATTGCCGTGCCTGAAAATTCGTGATTGGCCGGATTTTGCGCGTCGCGGTGTGATGCTCGACGTTTCGCGCGGTCGCGTGCCGAAATTGGCAACGCTGCTCGACCTCGCCGAAAAATTGTCCGATTTCAAAATCAACGAACTGCAACTTTACACCGAGCACACGTTCGCCTATCGCAACTACAAATCCGTCTGGCAGAGTTGGGGCGCGCTGACGGCGAAGGAAATTCAAATTCTTGACGCGCGTTGTCGCGAACTCGGAATTGATTTGGTGCCCAATCAAAATTCTTTCGGCCATTTGCGTTATTTTCTCGAAGACCCGAAATTAAAAAAGCTCGGTGAAATTTCCGAGCCTTACGAGGACGCGAGCAAGGAATTTGTCCGCCGTCCGACGACGCTCGCACCGAATCATCCCGGCACGCTGCCGTTTTTGCGCGGGCTTTACGACGAATTGTTCCCAAATTTCACCAGCCAATTTTTCAACATCGGCTGCGATGAAACGTGGGATTTGGGCAAAGGTCAGAGCAAAAACACTTGCGAGCGCAAAGGCAAAGGCGTTGTCTATCTTGATTTTCTCAAAAAAATTTGTCGCGAAGTTTCCGCGCGCGGCAAAACGCCGATGTTTTGGGGCGACATCATTTTGAAGTATCCCAACTTGATTCGTGCATTGCCGAAAAATGTCATCGCATTGAATTGGGGTTACGAGGCAAATCATCCGTTTGAAAAGGAAGCGGCGCAATTCGCGAAAGCAAAAATTCCATTTTACGTTTGTCCGGGAACTTCGACGTGGCAAACGCTCATCGGCAAACATGATAATGCGCTGGCAAATCTTAAATCCGCAGCGAAAGCTGGAAAGAAATCCGGCGCAATCGGTTATTTGATTACGGATTGGGGCGATGGCGGACATCCGAATCCACTCGCGGTTAGTTGGCCGATACTTGCAGCGGGCGCAGCGCTGGCGTGGAATTCAAAGAATTTTGACGAGTCAAAATTAATTCCGGTTTTGAGCCGGGACATTTTTGAAAATTCAAAAGTTGCCAAAGCTGCTTTCAGTCTTGGTTTCGCACACAAAAAACTGGGTGTCAATGCGCCGAATGAAACACCGCTCGGAACGGTGATTGCCGCGCCTAAACCGGAGGACCATGAATTGTTTTGCCGGAATGGATTGAAATGGTTCAAAAAAATTCCGTCGAAGAAAATTCAGGCGACATTGAAGGAAATTGAGAAGCAAATTTTCATTCTGAAAAAAACATGCGGCGTAAAATTTGAAGTTTCAAGTTCGGAAATTTTGTGGCGCGAACTGGAACTGGCCGCGCGCATGGCGGCGCAATCGTGTAAATTCATGCTGTGGCAGCAGACAGTCGCTACAGGAAAAATTTTAAAGGCAAAAAAATTAACGCGAATCGGAATCCGCGAATTACGGCAGTTGCAAAAAGATTTCAATTCGTATTGGCCGTTGCGAAATAAGGCGACAACAAAACATTATTCGCCGTTTTTACAATGGCGAATTTCCGAGTTGAACGGAAGCAAACAAAAGGAACAAAGAGGTTGAAGCGTTGCGTTGGTTGCTTCGTTTCCTTTGTTGGCTTCTGTAAGAAATCATTTCCCTTTCACGTCCCACGCGTCGCGCAAGCCGTCGCCAAGAAAATTCAGCGCGAGCAGTGTCGCCACGAGAATTCCGCCGGGGAAAACGATGAGCCACCAGTAAATGCGAATGGGATTGATGTTGGAAACGCCGTCAGAAATCAACGTTCCCCAACTGGCCATCGGTGCTTGCACGCCAAGACCGAGATAACTTAAAAATGATTCGTAAAGGATGATCGCGGGCATCGTCAGTGCGAGGTAGGTGATGGCGACGCCAGAGATGTTCGGAATAATGTGGTGAAAAATAATCCAATGCGGTTTTGCGCCGAGCGCGCGGCTGGCTTCGACAAAGGCGCGCGTTCGCAGTGACAAAACCTGGCCGCGCACGATTCGCGCCATCGTCAGCCACGAAACCGCACCGAGTCCGACGAATAGCAAAGCGACGCGCAATGTGTTCCCAAGCGCAGGTGAAGTTTGGACGAGATGCGATTGTTTCAGCAGATTTCCAAGCGTGGTCACGAGAACAATTACAAAAATGATGGATGGCAACGAATACAAAACGTCCACGATGCGCATCAGTGCGTCGTCAATTTTTCCACCGACATAACCGGCAACCGCACCCCATAAAACGCCGATGACCAGACTGACAATCGCGCCAACAACGCCGACGAGCAGCGAAATTTGCGCGCCGAACAAAACGCGGGAAAACAAGTCACGTCCGTGCAAATCGGTGCCAAACCAATGTTGCGAATCGGGCGGAGAAAATTGCGCGTCGGACACTTCATCGGGATTATGCAATTGCGCGAAATGCGCGCTGGAAATTTTCAAGATGATCGGCCACGCGAGAATCAAGACGAGTAAAATCGCGAGGAACCACGCGCTGAAAATCGCCGGACGATTTTTTTTGAACCGCCGCCACGCTTGTTGCGCCGGAGAAATATGTTGATCCAACTCATTCATATTTCACGCGCGGGTCGAGGATGGTGTAGGCAAAATCCACGAATAGATTCAAGCCGATGAGTAAAACGGCGTAGAGCAGCGCGAGGTCAACGGTCATCATGTAATCGGAGTTGAGCGAGCTGTTGATAAAAAAAACGCCGATGCCGGGAATCTGAAAAATATTTTCGATGACAAACGAGCCGGTGAGCAAATCCGCGAGCATCGGGCCGGAATAGGAAACGACGGGCAGGATCGCAAGGCGCGTGGCGTGTTTGAGCAGAAGCAGATTTTCGCCAAGGCCTTTGGCGCGCGCAGCGGTGACGAATTCGGATTGCATCGCGTTCAACATGCCTTCGCGGAACAGGCGCGCGATTTTTCCGGCGAAGAATAATCCGAGCGCAATCGTCGGCAAAATCATATGCAGCGGCGATTCCCAAAGTGCGACAGGCAGCCAATTCAATTTAATCGAGAAAATTAAAATTAAAATCGGCGCGACGACAAATCCGGGGATGCAAACGGTGAGAACGGCAAGAAAGCTTCCGGTGATATCTTCCCAGCGTCCGCGCTTTGCCGCTGTAAAAAAACCGAGCGGCAATCCGACAGCCATTGCAAAACAAAAAGCCAGTCCGCCGAGCGTCATCGAAACCGGCAATCCTTGCGCGATGATGTCGCTGACGCGATGGTTTCGATATTTGTAGGAAACATCAAAGCTCGCGGGCGCGTGATGCCAATGGCCGTTCGCGTCTTTTTCCCAAATCAAACCGAAGTAGCGCAGATATTGTTTCCAAACCGGTTCGTTCAAATGATAAGCGGCTTGCAGATTGCGTTCGATTTCCGGCGACGTCGGCGCGCGTTCGCGATCGAACGGGCCGCCGGGCGCGAGATGCACCAGCCCAAACGCCAGCGCGCTAATGACGAACAGCAGCGGAATCGCGAACAAAATACGTTTGAGAAAATACATTTCAGTTTTTCGCCTTGCGGATGTAATTCAACGGATGGTCGTCCAAAATGTTTTGGTAAATGCCGGAAACGTTCGTGTGGTAATAATTGATGCCCGCGTAAATATAAAGCGGAATGATTGGCAACTGGTCGTGAATCACAATGGATTCGGCTTGTTGAAAAAGTTCCGCGCGTTTTTTCAAGTCGGTTTGTTCGTTCGCTTTGTTTACGAGCGCGTCGTAGCGTGAATTTTTCCAGCCAGTGCGGTTGTTGCCGCTGTTGCTCAAAAATAAATCCAGAAACGTGTTCGCGTCGTCGTAATCGCCAATCCAGTCGCCGCGCCCGAGGTCGTAATCCAGATGCGAGGTCGCGCTCAACCACACTTTCCATTCGACCTGACGCAGGCCGATGTTGATGCCGAGCGTGTCGCGCCACATCTGCTGCAATTCGACCGCGATGTCTTCGTGAATTTTCGTTCCGCCGCCGGCGGGCGCGTTGAAAATGTATTCGACGCGCGGAAAATTCTTGCCGTCGGGATAACCGGCTTCAGCCAGCAATTTTTTTGCAAGCGCGGGATCGTAACCGAGTCCGTCTGGCGAAGTGTAATCCGCCGTACCATCGGGAACCAGATGCGAAGTCGGACGTTCGCCGCCGCGCGTGATCTTTTTCACGATACTATCGCGGTCAACGGCCAGAGCCAGAGCCTTTCGGACGCGCGGATCGTCGAACGGTTTTCGCGTCGTGTTGAAACTGACCCAATACGTGGCGAGATAATCGAAGCGATGCGCATCCGGCCATTTGGTCAAAATATCGAGCAATTCTGCCGGAACAACTTCCTTATCCCAAATCACGTCCACGGCATTTTGTTGGTAAAGATTGAAAGCCGTGCTCGGCGAGCCGATCGGCAAAATGTCAATGATGTCCGATTGCGTGTTCGTAGCATCCCAGTAACGCGGGTTTTTTTTCAGGCGAACTTTGTCGTTGAGCTTCCAATAAGCCAATTCGTAAGGCCCGCTCACCGGTAGCGGTTTGGCCATGAGCCAGCGGTCGCCAAATTTTTCAATCGTTTGCCGCGGCACGATGTAAGTCAACGGCATCGCGCAGATGTCGAGAAAAAACGGCGTGGGCGAATTCAATTCAACTTGCACGGTGAATTTGTCCGGCGCATGAATCCCGACAAGCGAAGAATCCTTGATTTTTCCCGCGTTAAAATCTTCGGCGTTTTTGACGTAGAAAAGTTGTCCGGCATAATCGGACGCCGTCGCTGGTGCGAGCGTGCGCAGCCACGAATAAACCACATCGTCTGCCGTGATCGGCTCGCCGGTGGACCAAACCAGATTTGTGCGCAAATAAAACGTGTAAATTTTTCCGTCCGGCGAAATTTCCCAGCTTTGCGCCAAACCCGGAATCGGCTGCGCCGTTTTTGGATCGAGCCGCGCCAGACCTTCAAATAGACCGATGGCGATGCGCATTTCTGGGATGCCGGTCAAAATGGCCGGATCAAGCGTTTCCGGCTCGGCTTGATTGACGATGGTGATGTCCGCCGGTGGCTCGCTGCGGGTGCAGCTCGCGGACAAAACGCAAAGAAGAACGGCGCAAAATGCAAAACGCGCCTGCGAAATAAATTTCGAGGCGCGTTCAGGAAAAATCATCACATTACTTTGCCGATGAATTTGTCGGCGTGGCCGTCACCGAATTGGTTGAAGAAGTCAACGGCACAGCCAGCAGACTATTGGTTGAAGCTGACGCTGGCGCTGTCGTTGGCGAAGTTGCGGGCGCAACGATGGGCGTCTGCATCTGCTTTTGTTGCACGGCTTTTTCAAAGGCCGAAGCATCGCCACCGCTGTGCGTTCTGTTCTGCAAAACGCCCAGCAAAATGGCCAACACGATAAAAATGCCTGTCGCCCATTTCGTGATTTTGGTCAGCGCATTACCGGAACCCGCACCGAACAGCGCGTCCGCTGCGCCGCCGCCGAACGCGAGACCCGCGCCCGCGTCCTTTTTAGGCAATTGCACCAGCACGAGCAGAATTAATAGCAGACACGTGACGACCATCAAAAATGTCAAAATTCCAATGATAAAACTCATGGCCGGATTCTATATTGAATTTTTGATGATGTCAGCAAAACTTCTCGCTTCCAAACTCGCGCCACCCACGAGCGCGCCGTCCACGTCCGGCTGGCTCATTAATTCCTTCGCGTTGGCCGGTTTGACGCTGCCGCCGTATTGAATGCGGACTTTCTTTGCCGTCGCTTCATCAAAAATCTGCGTCAACAATTTGCGGATGAACGCGTGCGCGTCCTGCGCCTGCTGCGTCGTCGCCGTCTTGCCCGTGCCAATCGCCCAGACTGGCTCGTAAGCGATGATGGTTTCGACCATTTGTTCTTTGGTCAAACCAGCCAAACTCCCGCGCACTTGCGTTTCCAAGACCTTTTCGGTTTCGTTCGCCTCGCGTTCCACCAGCGTTTCGCCGACACAAACAATCGGTTTCAAACTCGCCGCGTGTGCCGCTAAAGTTTTTTTGGCGATGAGCGCGTCGGATTCTTTGAAATACTGACGACGCTCGCTGTGGCCGAGAATGACGTAGCGCACGGAAAATTCCTTCAACATTCCGGCGCAAATTTCACCCGTGAACGCGCCGAAATTATTTTCGCTCATATTTTGCGCGCCGAGCCGGATGTTTTTCGTCTCAAGAATCGCTTTGGAAACCGATTCCAGCGCGGTGAATGGCGGACAAACCACGATGTCCGCTTCCTTCACCTTGCTTAATTCCAGTTTCAAATCGTTGACCAAAGCCAGCGCTTCGGCCACCGTTTTGTTCATCTTCCAATTGCCTGCAATGATTAACTTGCGTTCTTTGTTCATGCTTTGATTTGCCACGGAGTCACAGAGACGCAGAGAAAATTTTAACTCTGTGTCTCTGCGTCTCGGTGGCTAAAAACTATTTTTCCGACAACGCCGCGACGCCCGGCAACACCGCACCTTCCAAAAATTCCAGACTCGCGCCGCCGCCCGTGCTGACAAACGTCACCTTGTCGCCAAGACCGGCCTGTTTCAACGCCTTCACGCTATCGCCGCCGCCGATGATGCTCTTCGCGCCGTTCTTTTGTGTCGCGTCCGCGACCGCTTGCGCGACCGCATTTGTGCCCGCCGCAAAACGCGCGTCTTCAAACATTCCCATCGGGCCATTCCACAAAATTGTTTTTGCGCCAGAAATGATTTTTGCGTAATTCGCCGCCGTTTCTTCACCGATGCTGAAACCTTCCGCGTCATCAGGGATTTCACCTTTGATGGTTTTGATATTCGCAAAATCAAAAATCGGCTTGCCCTTCTTGTTCAATTTGCCCGTGTCCACTGGCGTCGCGATGACCGTGTCCGTCGGCAACTGAAAATTCACGCCGAGTTTTTTTGCTTTCGCTTCTGCGTCGAGCGCGGTTTGTTTGTGGTCGGGTTCGACCAGCGATTTGCCGACTTTTTCGCCGTGCGCCAATTTGAACGTGTAAGCCATCGCGCCGCCAATCAAAATCGTGTCCGCCTTTTCAAGCAGCCGGTCAATGACTTTGATTTTGTCCGAAACTTTTGCGCCGCCGAGAATGACAACGAATGGCCGCGCCGGATTTTCCAATTCATCGCCGAGAAATTTGAGTTCGCGTTCCATTAACAAACCCGCCGCGCATTTGCCGCCGCGTTTGGAAATAATTTTGGCAATGCCTTCCGTGCTCGCGTGCGCGCGATGCGCTGCGCCGAAAGCGTCGTTCACATAAACATCCGCCAGCTTCGCCAATTTTTCCGCGAAGGCCGGGTCATTTTTTTCTTCCTCGTCGTGATAGCGGACATTTTCCAGCAACGCAACATGACCATCTTTCAAAGTCGCGGCGATTTTTTCCGCGTGTTCGCCAATACAATCGTCGGCAAACTCGACGGGGATTCCGAGCAGTTCGTGCAATTTGAAAGCGATTGGCCGCAGCGACATCGAAGGCTCGCGCTTGCCTTTTGGCCGGCCAAGATGCGCCGCGAGAATAATTTTTGCGCCCTTTTCGATAAGCAATTTCAACGTCGGCAGCGTTTCTCTGATTCGCGTTTCATCGGTGATGACCATTTCGCCGTTTTTTTCTTCCAGCGGCACGTTGTAATCCACGCGCACAAAAACGCGCTTGCCACGAACGTCCAAATCTCGAACTGTCAGTTTAGCCATAAAATCAAAGAGCGGAGAGGTTAAATTGTTTTGGCGCCCCGCGCCAGTTTTTTTCGCGGCGAAATTGTTTGGGGCGCGTTCTCTGAAAATTTCTGTCCGGTTTTGGCGTCCGGCGGCTGTATGATTGAAAACAATGTCCGACGATTCACAACTTTTGCGCCAGTTTGCCGCGAACCGTTCCGAAGCCGCGTTCGGCGAACTCGTCGCGCGCCACGTCGCGCTCGTTTATTCCGCCGCGTTCCGGCAGACGAACGGCGACGCGCATCTGGCGCAGGACATCGCGCAAGTGGTCTTTGCCGATTTCGCGCGCAAAGCCCCTGCCCTTTCGGAAAACGTCGTGCTGGCCGGCTGGCTGCATCGTGCCACGATTTTTGCCGCGCGCCAAATTTTACGAACCGAACGCCGCCGCCGTTCGCACGAACAGCAGGCCGTCACAATGAGTGCGATTCCGTCCGAAAATGAAAACAGCGATTGGCGGCAAATCCGTCCGTTGCTCGACGAAGCGTTGAATCGTCTGAACAAAACCGACCGCGACGCGCTGCTGCTGCGATTTTTTGAAAATCAAAGCCTCGCGCAAGTCGGCATAAATTTGGGCACAGCCGAGGACGCCGCGCGAAAGCGCGTCAATCGCGCTCTGGAAAAATTGCGGAAAATTCTGGCGCGACGCGGCGTGACGACGACTGCCGCCACGCTTTCAACCGTGATTTCGGCAAACGCCATTCAAATCGCGCCCGCCGGTCTGGCCGCGACGCTGGCGACGACTTCGATTGCGACTGCGGGAACTGGAACAACTTTCACACTTTTGAAAATTATGACTGCGACCAAATTGAAATTAGCGTTCAGTGTGATTGTCGTTGCCGGTGCGGCGACAGCAATTGTGATTCAACAACAAAATCAGACAAAATTGCGCGGCGAAAATGAATCGTTCCAACAACAAATCGCGCAACTGCAAACCGACAATGCAAATTATTCCAACCGCCTTGCCGAAGTCGGCGACGACAAAAAATTATCGGATGAACAATTCAGCGAATTACTAAAATTGCGTGGCGAGGTCGGTGTTTTGCAACGACAACTTGACGAAGCCGTCGAAAAGAACCGCGCATTGCAAAACGCAGCGATGGTCGGTTCAAACACAAATTCATCCGTGCCACAAATTCATATCAAGGCGTGTTTTTTCTCAATGCCAAAAGATGTGCTCGCTGGTTTGGGTAACTTAAATGGGATTCTTACCAGTGAAAATGCTTCAAATACTTTGTGGACGGTGAAAACACGCAACGGTGTTAAAGAACTGGCCGAGCCGGAAGTTGTGACAACCAGTGGACGAGACACTCAAATGCGAGTGACGCAAACTATTTCTGTCGTGACCAATTTTTGCCTTCAAGAAACGAATGGCGTTTCCAGTATTTCCCCTCAAACTGGAACTGTTGAAATAGGACCGATTCTCGACATCGTGCCGCGCATTTTATCCGACGGTTACACCATTGAATTGCGCGCGATTCCGTCTCTAACTGATTTTTTGGGCTACGTCCAGTCCACCAATACCACGCCAGCTTACACAACAGACGGCCAAGAAATTGACTTGCCGACGGCATCGCCTCAATTTCGTATCCAACAAACTACTAACTCAATGAACTTGTTGGACGGTCAGACAATGGTTTTTGCGATGAACGATAAACAAGCTCCGGCGGACGCCACATTTTTGCAATCGGACGGCAGTACAACAAGATATGACGACAAGCAAACGCTTGTGTTCATCACCGCGACCATCGTTGACTCAATGGGCAAACGAATTCACGACGATGCCGGAACTTATACGAAAGCTGATGGCCAATGAAAGTGCCACGCCAAAATTTGAACAGAAGGCAAAAAAAGAAACAAAGAATCAATTGGCTTTGTTCTCTTTTGTGAATTAATCCAGAAGTGCGTCAAACGTAAAGCGCGTTTTGCAAATCGCGCACGAGGACGCTCATAAAGGCGTAACGGCGGTCGGGTTCGCGTTCGAGACATTTCATCACCACCTTTTCGAGATTGTCGGGAATTTCCGGATTGTGCGCGCGCACGGAAGCAGGACTGCCATTCAATTGCGCGGCGAGAATTTCCGCGGGCGTTTCGCCGGGAAACGGTTTTTGGTTCGTCAACAATTCATACGCGGCGACGCCGTAGGCAAAAATGTCCGCGCGCGAATCAATCGGTTCACGTTGCAATTGTTCGGGTGCCATGTAGCCGGGCGTGCCGGGATTTTTCGACATTTTCACGGGCTTTTCGGGAATCGGTTGCGCGAGGTCGAAATCAATCAGCCGCACTCCGCCGTTGCGCGTGACCAAAATGTTTTCCGGCTTGAAATCAAGGTGCATGAATCCGCTTTCATGGACATGGCCCAAACCGACGGCCATATCAATCAGGATTTGCGCGACGTTTTCCGTCAGCACCGGGTCCTGCCGCGCGAACAATTCTTTCAGATTGGACGCTTCGACGTAATCCATGAGCAAATAAGGCGTGCCTTCCGCTTTGCCATGCTCGACGTAGCCGACTATAAAATCGCTTTGATTCATTTGCGAAAGTACTTCGCAGCCGCGCGCAAACCGTCGGCGCGCCAGAAAATTATATTTCAATTCGCCCTTCAATTTTCGTAGCGCGTAAGGCCGTCCGCGACCGTCGGTGACGAACCAGATGTCCGCCATACCGCCGCTGTTCAACAATTCTTGAAGATAAAATCGCCCGAATTGCTGCTGCCCGGCCTCGGCGACTCCTTCGCTTTGAAAATAACTTGCCATGTTCCTCTTTTCATCAATACCACGCCGCATCGCGTCGCGCGAACAAAACTTTTTGACCCACAACTTTTTAGACGGAATTCGATTGCATTTGGCGACAAAAAAAATAATTTCGGTTCATGCGGCCAATTCGGGCGTTGGTCATTTATCTCGTTTTTGTCTTTCTCGGCGGAGCGTTGCTCGCGCCGTGTCTGTATTGGCTGGCGCAGTCGTTCGCGCATGAAATCCCAAAAATCGCCAATGCGCCGTTTCACCGTTTTCTTGACCGCGCCTTTTTGATTCTCGCGCTGATTGGAATCTGGCCGCTGTTGCGCGTGCTCGGCGCGAAATCGTGGCGCGAAATTGGCTTGGTCGCGCCCTACGGCCAGTCAGGAAAATTTTTCGGCGGCTTGCTGCTCGGTTTTTTTTCGCTCGCGATTCTCGCCGGAATGACCATTGGATTCGGCATCCGGCCTTTTGCCCACAATTTGACGGCGCATAAAATAACCGACGTGATTTTCAGCGCGCTGGCAACGGCGGCCATCGTTGCCGTGCTGGAAGAAATTTTGTTTCGCGGCGGAATTTTTGGTGGATTGCGTCGCGTGCTTTATTGGCCGTTCGCGTTGTTAATCAGCAGCGCGATTTACGCGCTCGTGCATTTTTTGCAGCACACGGAATGGACTGGCGCGGTCAAGTGGGATTCCGGCCTCGTCTTATTGCCGCAAATGCTCGCGGGCTTCGCGGATTTTCACGCGCTTGTGCCGGGATTTTTTAATCTGACGCTCGCCGGCATTTTGCTTGGTCTCGCATTTCAACGCACAGGCAATCTTTATTTTTCCATCGGCTTGCACGCGGGCTGGATTTTTTGGCTGAAAATTTACGCCGCCATTACTGCCGACGTGCCGCGCACGGCCATCTGGTTTTGGGGCACGAGCAAAATGATTGACGGCTGGCTTGCTTTTTTCGTTCTCACGGCCACGCTGATTGTCCTTAAATTTCTGCCTATCGGCGAAAAACGTTCGCCGTTCACAATTCCGTCATGATTGCTTCGGCCATTTCAATTCAAAATTGGCTGAATGTCGGTCTGGGATTTCTTTACCCGGAAATCTGCCAATTGTGCGGCAGCGAACGCGCGACGAAAAAGGAAGGTTTCGTTTGCCGCCACTGCTGGCAACAAGTTCGTTTCATCCGCCCGCCGTTTTGCGAACGCTGCGGATTGCCGTTTGAAGGCGACCTAACAACGCCATTTGAATGCGCGAATTGCCGCGAAATGGAATTGCATTTCCGTTTCGCGCGTTCCGCCGTCGTCGCGAAAACTGTCGTGCTGGAAATCATCCATCGCTACAAATATCAACGGCAACTTTGGTTTGAACCATTTCTGGCCAATTTACTTTTGCGCGAAGCGTTGCCGTCGTTGCAAAATCAAAACTGGAATTTGATTGCGCCGGTTCCGTTGTTTTCCGTGAAAGCGCGCGAACGTGAATTCAATCAAGCTGCGCAACTGGCAAAACATTTGAGCAAAGCGACGAAAATTCCATTGCATTTGAAACTGCTCCGGCGCGTTTCGCCGACGGCCACGCAAACGTTGCTGACGCGAGAGCAACGCGCGGCCAATGTGCGCGGCGCGTTTGCAATCCAGAAAGGCGCACGGCTGAATGGCGAAAAAATTATTTTGATTGACGATGTTTTCACGACGGGCGCGACGACGAGCGAGTGCGCGCGGGTTTTGCGGGCAGCCGGCGCGGACGATGTTTGTGTCTGGACAGCGGCGCGCGGGCTTTAATATAATATGATTCATGTCCACGACTTCGTTCACGAAGAAATCTCTGGGGTTGGAAACGGTTGAACCGGCATTGACGCCGCCACCCATCAAAGTTACGCAGACGAATTTTGCCAAAAAGCCGAAGTTGGGTGCGGGCAAATCCAAAAAACGCGACATTCCCGAAGGGCTTTGGACGAAATGCCCGGCGTGCGAGACAATGATTTTCGACAAGGAACTGGACGAGAACCTGAAAGTCTGCCCGAAATGCCAGCATCATTTTCCCATCAGCGCGCGCGAACGGATTCATTCGCTGGTCGAGACCTGCACGTTCGAGGAGATGGACGCGGAAATGGCCAGCGTGGACGTGCTGAAATTCACGGCTTACGAAAGCAAGCTGGAGCGCGACCGGAAAGCGACTTTGCTCAAGGACGCCGTCGTCACCGGCCTTTGCAAAATCGGCGAACATCGCGTCGCACTGGGCGTGATGGAATTTGGTTTTCTCGGCGGCTCAATGGGTTCGGTTGTCGGCGAAAAATTGACGCGCTTGATTGAGCGCGGCACGGAAAAGGAATTGCCGGTCATCATCATTTCCGCCAGCGGCGGCGCGCGAATGCAGGAAGGCGCGTTCAGCTTGATGCAAATGGCCAAAACCAGCGCGGCGCTTGCTTATCACGCGCAACGCAAATTGCCTTACATCAGCATTCTCACGCAATCGGATTACGGCGGCGTGATGGCGAGTTACGCCAGTCTTGGCGATTTGATTCTGGCCGAACCCCGCGCGTTAATTGGCTTCGCCGGGCCGCGCGTCATCAAAGACACGACGCAGGCGGAATTGCCGGAAGGATTTCAAACCGCTGAATTTCTACTCGACCACGGATTGATTGACGCCATTGTTTCGCGCAAGGAAATGAAAGCGGACTTGATCGAGTATTTGAGTTTCCTCACCTACGGCAAAAAAGCCGAATCCACCGCCTGAAATTTTCAATACACCTTCCGCAAATTTGACGGAAGAATATTCAATTCATCGCGATATTTGGCGACCGTGCGGCGCGCAATGGTGATACCTTTTTCGCCAAGCATTTTCACAACTTCCTGATCCGACAACGGCTTGGTCGCGTCCTCATTTTTGAAAATATCCGCAATCATGTCCTTGACGCTGGTGTTGGAAACGCCCGCACCGCTGGTTGTCTGCAATCCGGCGGTGAAAAAGAATTTCATTTCAAAAACGCCCTGCGGCGTCTGCATATATTTGCCCGAAACAGCACGGCTGACGGTGGTTTCATGCACACCCACGACGTCGGCGATTTGTGCCATCGTCATCGGTTTCAAACACGAGACGCCTTTTTCCATGAATTCGCGCTGGCGTTTGACGATTTCCTTGCCGATGTTCAGAATTGTCTGTTGCCGCTGATGCAAACTTTTAATGAGAAATTTTCCCGCGCGGATTTTTTCGCGGATGTAATTTTTCACTTCGGCGGAATTTTCGCCCTGCGCCATCAAATCCTTGTAAAGATTGCTGATTCGCAAGTGTGGAATATGCTCGTCATTGGTGGTCACGGCGTAATCATTGCCGTTCTTTTGCACAAAAACTTCGGGCAAGACATACTGGTCGGAATCCGGTAGGAACGCGCGTCCCGGGCGCGGTTCCAAACGCCCAATGCGTCCCAGCGCGGCTTGCACTTCTTCCACGTCGCTGCCTGTGCCACGCGCGATTTCAGGCACGCGCCGTTTGCCCAGCGCTTCCATATAATCACGCACGATGCGATATTCCAGCGAATCGCTCTTGCCCATGCGTTCCAATTGCAACAGGAGACATTCGCGCAAATCGCGCGCGCCGACACCGGGCGGGTCAAATGATTGAACCGTTTTGAGCACTTCGGAAATTTTTTCAATGGAGAGTCCTGTCAAAACCGCGAGTTCCTCAATGGTCGCCTTGAGGTAACCATAATCGTCAATGTTGCCGATAATCAATTCGGCTAAATTGCGTTGTTCTTCGGGCAATTCCGCTTCGCGCGCCTGGTCCATCAGCGATTGCGCGAGCGAAGTTCCGGCGGTGAGCGAATCAAACATGAATTGCCGCTTTTCCTCGTCTTCCGTCGTTTGCCGGATGGGGATATTGGTCTGCGAAAAATGATCGCGCCATTCTTGGTCCCGTTGGACAAGCTTGTCGAACTCCGCCTGAAAATCGTCCACCGGCTCGGTGGAATCTTTTTCCGTGGCGGAATCGTATTTCACGTCTTCCGGCGGCTCGGCTAAATCCGCCACCGTCGGCACGTCGCCCTCGTGTTCGGCGTTTTTTTCGCGCAATTCCGTGTCGGCGGAGCTGATTTCTTCCAGCACGGGATTTTGCTGCAATTCCTGTTCGACCAACGCTTTGAGTTCCAGCGTCGGCGCTTGCAGAAGGGCAAGCGACTGCTGGAGTTGCGGCGCCAGCACCATGGATTGCGTCAGGCGCGTGGAAAGTTGTAATCCCTGTGCCATTTTCCTGACGAATTTAGCGCATTTTCATCCGCGCACAAGCCAAAATTGGCACAACTCTCGCTGCACAACCAAAAGAAATGGCGTTCCCTCTCCGACCTAATCCTTCATGGTGTTGTATGTTTTCACCATTTTTCGGACGAGCCGACGTGGTATGAATCGAATGAGAAAAACCGACAACCGATTTTTAAGCCCGGGAATGGCCACAATTTTTCCTGCGCGAAAAGCGCAATGGCCATAGCGGGCAACCGTTTCAGCCGACATTTTCGCGGTTTTAATCTGTCGGGACTTTCCACCGCGCGCTACATTGCCGAAATTCGATTCCGTAGGGCCGGGACACAAAACGGAAATTTTCAGATTGGTTTCGAAAAGTTCCGCTGCCAGCGCTTCGGTGAACGATTGCACAAACGCTTTGGTAGCGTAATAAACTGACATATTCGGCCCGGGCAAAAATCCGGCAACGGAACCGACATTGAGAATTCCGCCGCGCCCATTTTTTATCATCGCCGGTAAAAACAATCCGGTAAGCTCCGTCAGCGCGGCGATATTCACTTGCAACATTTCCATTTGTCGTTGAAGCGACGATTCGACAAACGTGCTGTGCAAACCAAAACCGGCGTTGTTGATTAAAACGTCCACGGAGATTTCTTGAGCAGATAATTCCGAGAAAATTCTCTTTGGCGTTTCGGGTAGTGAAAGGTCAGCCGGAAGAACGATCACCTCAATTTTATTCTTTTGCCGTAGTTCTTGCGCGAGGTCTTCCAAAGTCTTTTGATTTCGGGCAACGAGAATCAACCGGCAGCCGTCCGCGGCAAAACATTTGGCCAATTCCAATCCGATACCGGAAGACGCGCCGGTAATCAAAACTGTTTCGTTACTGGCCTTGCTCATTCAATCATTGATTACCCCAGCCAAATCGGGAAGTGATTGGCCAATAGACAAAGAATGATTTGCCGATGACATTTTTGGCCGGAAACGATCCCCACGAACGACCGTCAAAGCTATTGCAGGTATTGTCGCCAAAAACCATGTAGGAATCGTCGCCATTGGTGAACACGGTTTGCGCGTCGGGAAACAGCGGCGCAATAAACGGATACAAATCATATTTTTCTGCGACTGCGCCGTTGACGTGACCTGAAAACTGACTTTCCGATGGCGGCTCTTTTGGGTCAAAACCATAAACATTTTGGAAGTGCGGCGTCGAGGCGTCGAGCCGCTGGCCGTTGATGATGGCGTGCCGGTCGTCTCCGATTTGCACGCGTTCTCCGGGCATCACGACCAATCGTTTGATATAAAAAGTGTTTTGTTCCCGCAGCGGCATTGTTTCAATTCCATGCGTTTCAAAGACAACAATCTCCCCGCGTGTCGGCTTGCGGAAATTGTAAGTCAAACGATTCACGAACAAATGATCGCCGGCGCTGATTTCCATTTTAATGACATCCTCGCCTTTGTGAAAAACATGGCCTTCATATAAATTGAGCCTTCGTCCGCCAGCCAATGGGATGTTAAATCCAGCGCGCGTTTCCAAAGGTTGTTCGCCATAGTCCGGCGGAAACCAAATGGTTTGAGTTTGGCCGCCAATTTTAATTGTCTGGTAAATGTTAAAAATCAAAAAACGGGTTGGCGGTGAAATGGATTCCTCCACCCCGTCCGCTTGCGCCACGACATGAATATAGTTTTTGCCAGCGAACCAATCCTTGATGCGTTGCAGACCGCTGGGAATCTGAATTGAGTTGCGCAACTTTGCCTGCTCATTGATTTCGGATTGAACTTTTGTTTTCTCAACTTCCGACGAAGAATCACGCCAGAATTCCACTTTGGAAAAATCTGGCGCGGACGTGACGCCAAAAAGTGTCGGCTGCATCGAGCCGGTCGGAATCTTGAATGGTTGCAGGAAAAATGTGCGGATGCCCATCGCGACGGCCAGCGCCACCAATAAGACTTCCACATTTTCGCGCCACGCGGGATTCGGATAAGATTTGATCCATTTCTCGGCGGCGAATTGCAGTTCTTCGGTTCTGATTCGGATTCGGCCTTTATTGCCCTCGGCAATCGCGGCATTGAGTTCGTTCATTTGTCCTTGCACAGCGGCGATGGCCTGCGACGACAACAAATCGCGCTGCGCGTTGAGCAACCGCCAGACGTGTTTGCGCATCGCAACGGCTTCGCGCACGGCTTTGGAAAAGAACCAGCGAATCATAAATGTTTTGTTTCGACACGAATTACACGAATTTACACAAATTTACAATTTACATTTGTTCAATTCTCCAATAAAATGACAAAAGTCATGCAAGGGTTTATGAAAGCATTGATTTTAAGTTTATTTATTGCGCTCACGCCGCTTCTGTTGCCCAATGCAGTTGAGGCTTTTGATTATACCAACGATTATGGCACTTGGACTTACGACTACATTTACACTATCCACGCCACTAATGCGGAGATTACTGGCTACTCTGGTTCGGGTGGAGCTTTAATCATTCCTGACACTGTCCCCTATGTGTTTTCCGACCATCACGCTATTGCCGTAACCAGTATTGGAGGCACCGCCCCACTCTTTACGGATAGTGCGACAAGCGCAGTAGCAAGCGTGATTATTCCTAGTGGCATCGTTAATGTTGGGAGCCTCACATTTAACTATTGTAGAATGTTGACTAACATTGATATTCCTGAGGGCGTTACAAACATTGGGAATTCTGCGTTTCAATATTGTATCAAATTATCCAGTGTTGTCATTCCTAGCAGTGTGACCCGCATCGGTGATTTTGCGTTCGGACAATGTATCGGTCTGTCATCCGTCTGTTTTCGAGGAAATGCACCTACCACTATCGGCACATCTATTTTCTCTTTAGATCCTGTGAGTGTTGTATATTATTTGTTTGGAACCACAGGTTGGCCGCCAACTCTTGGAGGCAAAAATACAGTTTTGTGGAATCCACAAGCGCAATTCACTGCCATGGAATCAGGTCAGCTTTCATTTAACATCACTGGCCCAACTAACGCGACTATTGTGGTGGAAGCCAGCGACAATCTATCAAATTACGGGTGGATTCCAGTAAGCACAAATATTCTTACGAATGGCGTTTCTTCTTTTAGCGATTCTCAATGGAATAATTATTCCGGTCGTTTCTATCGTTTTCGGTCGCCTTGAAACTAACCAGTTTATGCCTTCAGCACTTCAATAAATGCTTCCTGCGGAATGTTCACATTACCGATGGCTTTCATGCGCTTTTTGC
Source organism: Verrucomicrobiia bacterium (assembly GCA_035546095.1). Taxonomy (GTDB): domain Bacteria; phylum Verrucomicrobiota; class Verrucomicrobiia; order Limisphaerales; family UBA11358; genus UBA11358. The sequence continues at coordinate 97,038 of DASZXB010000047.1, forward strand.
CTTCTTTTTGCTTTTCCAACAATTTGCGTTTGCGCGAAACGTCGCCGCCGTAACATTTTGCCGTTACGTCTTTGCGAAACGCGCTCACGGTTTCGGATGCAATGATTTTTCCGCCAATCGCCGCTTGAATTTTCACGGCGAATTGCTGGCGCGGGACAACTTCTTTTAATTTTTCCGCCAACACGCGTCCCCTGCCCTCCGCTTTGCTGCGATGAACGATGCAGGAAAAAGCGTCCATCGGCTCGCCGTTGATGAGCATGTCCAATTTCACCATTTCACTTTCCTGATAACCGGCCTGCTCGTAATCCATCGAGCCATAACCGCGCGTCATGCTTTTGATGCGGTCGTGAAAATCAATCAGAATTTCGGCCAGCGGAATCAGCGCCGTCAACATCACGCGGTTCAAATCCAAAGTTTCGGTGTGCTCCACGTTGCCGCGTTTTTCAGAAATCAACGCCATCATGTCGCCGATGTTTTCGTTCGGGCAAATGACAAATGACTTCACCATCGGCTCTTCGATTTTTTCAATGAACGTCACGTCCGGCAGGAACGCGGGATTATCAATCTCCTTCAGCGTGCCGTCGGTCATCATGACTTTATAGACGACGCTCGGATACGTCGCGATGATGTCCATGTTGTATTCGCGCCGTAGCCGTTCCTGCACGATTTCCAAATGCAGCAATCCAAGAAATCCGCAACGAAATCCGAAACCGAGCGCGACGGATGTTTCTGTCACATAAACGAACGCGGAATCGTTCAGCTTCAATTTCCCCATTGAAGCTTTCAATTGCTCGTAGTCGGCGGTGTTGATTGGATAAATGCCGCTGAACACCATCGGATGAATTTCTTTGAAGCCGGGCAACATCGCCGACGGATTGCGCGCGTCGGTGATCGTGTCGCCCATCTTTACGTCGCTCGGCGATTTGATGTTCGCCGTGATGTAGCCCGTTTCACCGGTTTCCAATTTCTCGCGCGTGAATGGTTTCGGATTGAAACTGCCGACTTCCTTGACTTCGTAATTTTTTCCCGAATGTAAAAGTTTAATCTGCATTCCTGGTTTCAACTCACCGTTGAACACGCGGACGTGCGTGACGACGCCTTTGTAAGTGTCGAAATAGGAATCGAATGCGAGTGCCTGCAAACTCGGCTGGCCGGTCGGTTGCGGCGGCGGAATGCGCGCGACAATCGTTTCAAGAATTTCTTCGATGCCAATCCCCTGCTTCGCACTCGCGGGAATCGCCAGCGACGATTCAATCGTCAAAATGTCTTCGAGTTGTTTTTTTGTTTGCTCAACGTTCGCGTGCGGCAAATCTATTTTGTTGATGACCGGAATGATTTCGAGATTTTGTTTCGCCGCGAGGTGCATGTTCGCGACCGTTTGCGCCTCGACGCCTTGCGCCGCGTCAATGATGAGCAGCGCACCTTCGCACGCGCTCAAACTGCGCGAAACTTCGTAGGCAAAATCCACGTGACCGGGCGTGTCAATCAAGTTCAGCTCGTAAGTCTCGCCATTTTTGGCCTTGTAAAGCATCGTGACCGGATGCGCTTTGATGGTGATGCCGCGTTCGCGCTCCAAATCCATCGCGTCGAGCAACTGGTCTTCCATTTCGCGCGTGGCGACGGTGCCGGTCATGTGCAACAAGCGGTCGGAAAGCGTCGTCTTGCCGTGGTCAATGTGGGCAATGATGCAAAAGTTGCGTATGTGCGCGGAATCCATTCGTTAAATCGTGCATCGTGAATTATTACATCGGCAAACCGATTCAACGATTTAACCATTCGACAATTCAACGAGCATCGAGCGCGATAGGATAATTGAAAACAAAATTGAGAAAAGGAAATTTGCCTTTCATATTTCGCGCGGACGGTTATACCACGAAATAAATAATAAAAATAATAACACTAAACCAATGCCCAAAAATATAGAACCTATTTTCAGGGTGTCCCACACGCTGCTGTGAATCCCCGTCTCTAAAACAGTATCAGATGGATTATCCGGCGAATAATGCACAGAAACTTTTTGCCCAACCGGATAGCGGTCAAGAACTATTTGCGCATTTTCCCTCATTGAAAACGACATTCCGCCATAGGTAACATAGGCAATTTTATTACCCACAAGATTGATGTCACCAACTTGATAGCTATATGTAACATTTGGAGAATATCTGACGCTGGCATGTCTCCCATAATGAGCGACTATTTGTGCAGTTTGAATTTTTCCATCCGTTATCGGCCAATGTTCAGCCTGAACGTTTTTTATCATTGCCCAAACACCTGTCCCCACAGGAACGATACCAAAAAATAAAGAAATTAAAATTGCTGCTAAAATTAGGCTGCCACGATTTGAAAGTGGCTTTTTGTAATATTTCGCCATGACAAATTGAGTATCAAACGCGCGTTACTGTTGCCATTACAATTTCTGACAAATTTTGGAATCAGCCGCAATTTGACAATTTTTGTAGCAGCCGACGTGAGGAGGCTCTAATTAAAAATCTGACAATTTGAACGCAGCAGGATAATCAAAAAATAATTCGAGAAAAGAAAATTTGCCGTCAGATGGATGGAGCTTCCGATAATTGTTCGCCGTTTTCGTTTTTGCCGACGTGTTCCAATTTGAATTCAACGCGCGCGACGCCGGCTTGAATATTAATCTGCACCGGCGTGGCAATTTTGCGAAAAGTTTCGACCATCGCGGAATTATCCGCCAGCACGTCAGCGGTAAAACCAATGATGCCTTGTTGCGCCGCAATTTTGGCCAGATGTTGCAGCAAGAATTGGGCGATGCCACGCCGTTGAAAATTTTCCTGCACGACAACCGCGACTTCCGCCCATTGGGTCGCCGGATTGCGATAATAGCGTCCCACGGCAATTAGACGCTGGCGGCCTTCCCACGGGATTTCGCCGACGATGGCCATCGCGTCCTGATAATCCAGTGTTACCATGCGTTGCACGGTTTCGTGCGGCAGATGCTTCAATTGCGAAAAGTAACGCTGATAAATCGTCGAAGGCGTGTGCGAATAAAATAATTCGCGCAACAATCCTTCATCTGTCGGCAAAATGGGACGAAATAAAATTTTCAGCCCATCGGAAAATTCGCGCCGCGTTTCAAATTTCTTCGGATACGGCTGCAAGCCGAGTGGCAATGCAATTTGATTGGGATGCACCAATCGGGCTTCGCGGGCTTGCGCCATCAATTCGTCCCGAAATTTTGGATGTGCAATGTGAATCAACGCCAGCGCGCGTTCGCGGACGGTTTTGCCGTGCAATTGCGCCACGCCATACTCGGTGACAATATAATACACATCGGCGCGCGAGGTGACGACGCCCGCGCCGGTCTTGAGCCAGGGCACGATGCGCGAAGTTTTACCGTCGCGCGTGGTGGATGGCAGCGCGATGATGGGCTTGCCGTTTTCCGACCGCGCCGCGCCGCGCATGAAATCTACCTGTCCGCCAAAGCCGCTATAAAATTTTCCGCCGATGGAATCCGCGCAAACCTGACCGGTCAAATCCACTTCAATCGCTGAGCTGATGGCCACCATGTCGCGATTGCGCGCAATCTGAAACGGGTCGTTGGTGAATTCCGTCGGTCGGAATTCAAAGGCGGGATTGTCGTGGATGTAATCGTAAAATTTGCGGTTGCCGAAGCAAAAACTCGTCACGATTTTTCCCGGCAACAAGGTTTTGCGGTGGCAATTCAACACTCCGGATTCGATCAGCGGCATCACAGCTTCCGTGAGCATTTCCGTGTGCATTCCCAAATCGCGTTTGTTCTTCAAAGCGGCGAGCACCGCGCTGGGAATCGCGCCGATGCCGGTCTGCAACGTCGCGCCATCCGGCACGAGCGATTCGATGAACTCCGCGATTTTCTCCGCTTCCGGCGTGATATTGCCAACGGGCGATTCCAGCAATGGACATTCGCTGCGCACCAGCGCGTGAAGCCGGCTGACGTGGACAAAACTGTCGCCCAACGTGCGCGGCATATTTGGATTGACCTCGGCAATCACATAATCCGCTGATTCGACCGCTGCTTTCACGACATCCACCGACACGCCGAAACTGCAAAAGCCATGCGGGTCGGGCAGGCTGACCTGCACCAGAGCAATGTCGAGGTGCATCCGTTTCTCGCGGAACAATCGCGGAATGTCCGACAAAAACAGCGGTGTGTAATCCGCCACGCCTTCATGAATGGCTTCGCGAACATTTGCGCCGATGAAAAATGAATTCTGCCGGAAATGTTCGAGCAAATTGCATTTGGCGTAAGGCGCGACGCCATGCGTGAGAATGTGAAGAATCTCCACGTCATAAATTTCCGGCGCGCGCGTGACCAATGCTTCAACGAGAACCTGCGGCGCGGCACAACCGGAACCGATGAACACGCGCATTCCGCTCCGCAATCTGCCCATCGCTTCCGACGCTGTCATCCACGGGAGTGCGCGTTCAGTCATGTCATTCCATACTAGGCCAGATTTAGAAATTTCGCCAGCCGTCTCATCCGCAAAATATCAATACCAGAACCTGCGCCACAAAAATGCGCAGCAACATCACCAGCGGATAAACCGTTGCATACGCGACCAATGTTGTGTCCGATTTGGTGATGGCATGAGCGAACGCCAATGCTGGCGGATCGGTCATGCTGCCTGACAACAATCCGCTGATGGTTGGTATATCCAGTTTCAAAACCAACCGCGCCAGCAAGCTGCCGATGAACAATGGCGCCAACGTGATGAGCAATCCGGCGAGCAACCAGTGCAATCCTTCATCGGAAAACAGGATGGAGAAAAACTTGTCGCCCGCTTTCAGTCCCACGCAGGCGAGAAACAATACAATGCCCAATTCGCGAAAGGCGCGATTTGCCGCCGGCGGCATATACCAGATGAACGGGCCAATGTGGCCGATGCGGGCCAAAAGAATTGCCAGAATCAACGGCCCGCCTGCCAATCCCAGACTCACGGGCACCGGCATGTGCGGCAAGGCAATCGGCAATGACCCGGCCAACACGCCGAGCGCGATACCGATGAAGATGGGCAGAAAATTGGTTTCCTGCAACGCCTGCACCCGATTGCCAAAATTTTTGGCGATTTTGCCGACGGCTTCCTTTCCGCCGACCACTTGCAGCACGTCGCCGAATTGCAATCGCAAGTCGCGCAAAGCGGTCATTTCAATTTCCGCCCGTGCCAGACGCGTAACGGCTACGCCATAAATGGATTCCAGTTCCAATTCCGCCAACGTCCTGCCCAACACTTCCTTTCGCGTCGCGACAATCCGTTCGGAAACAATGTAACCGGTCGCTTGCAATAGATTTATGCCGCTTTCCTGCCCGACTAAATCGCAAAGTGATTTCAGAGCGGCGCGCGACCCGACGGCAAGAATGATGTCGCCGGATTGCAACATCATTTGTTCCGAGGCAGTTTTCACTTCCGACGACTCTTGCTTTTTGATGCGCGAAATGACAACGCCGGTCTTTCTGGAAATTTCTCCAATCGAAACATTTTGCGCATTCGTGACGATGATGTTCATGCGTTCCAATCCGGCCGCCCTGCCCTGCTCATTTTCCGCTTTGCGTCCACCGGGAAAGATGAACCGGATTAACAATAACATGGCAATGATGCCAAATACGCCGCCGGGATAAGCTATGGCATAGGCCAGCGCGGGTAACGTCGCGTTGTCAGTTCCATGACCGGCCAGCGATTTGAGCATTTGCTGCGTCGCGCCCAGCGAAGGCGTGTTTGTTGTCGCGCCGGAGAACAGGCCAAGCGAAGCAAATACATTTGCGCCGCCGAAATAAGCTACGCCTATCGTGGCAAGTCCGCCCAGCAATACGATTACGACCGCCACAAAATTCAATTTCAATCCCTGTTGTCGCAACGAGGCAAAAAATCCCGGTCCCAATTGCAGTCCGATGGTGAAAACAAACAGAATCAATCCAAAATCCCGCACGAAATCAAGAATGACATGGTCAATGCGCAGCCCGAAATGCCCGGCGACAATTCCCGCGAATAAAACGCCGGTGATACCCAGCCCAACACCTTTTATTTTAATGTCCGCCAACAACAAACCGAAGATGGCCACTAACATCAATACCAGAACTGCCCATGCCACCGGTTGCGCTTCTGCAAATGATGCCATGCGTGCATTGAGCCACACCGTGCCGCAACTATCCAACTTAAAAACATTTGGCGGGAAAAGAGAACGATTGATTTCCGTGAAACTTTTATTGAAAACCGTTCAAAATATTTCCGAAAAAAACAGTTCACAATTTTGAACGCATTTCCATCCGGTCTTTTCCAATTTCCAATGAACATAATTTTATTGGAATCGAGTTATGAAAACATCACAGATTACTCACGAGCAAATCGCCGGACGGGCGTATGAGATTTATCAACGGAACGGTTGTCGTCACGGTTACGACAAGGATGATTGGTTGCAGGCAGAATATGAATTGCTGGGCAAACCGGTGAAAGTGAAGACGCGCTTCCGCGGGCATCATTTGCCGATTGCGGTTGCTATCGCCGTCGTCAATGGCGCGATTGTCTTGTCACAGATGAGATGAACTGATGCCGTTTGGTTCAATCGCCTCATTTGTTTTTTGGCGCGTTGATGTTACAATGAACGCGCCATGAGCGAACCGCATCTTTTTCAACCGTTCACGCTGAAATCCATCACGCTGCGCAATCGCATCGGCGTCTCGCCCATGTGCGAGTATTCGTCCGAAGATGGCGTGGCGAACGACTGGCATTTAGTCCATCTCGGCTCGCGCGCCGTCGGCGGCGCAGGACTTGTTATTGCCGAGGCGACTGCCGTTTCGCCCGAAGGCCGTATCACGCCCGGTTGCGCGGGCATTTGGGCGGATAAACACATCGAACCCGTCGCGCGCATCAATCGTTTCATCAAACAACACGGCGCGGTTCCCGGAATGCAAATCGCGCACGCTGGCCGCAAAGGTTCGGCGGCGCTTCCGTGGGATGGCGGCGCGCATCTGCCGGACGACAAAGGCGGCTGGCAAACTATCGCGCCCAGTCCCCTGCCCTTCGGCGATGATTTGCCAAAAGTCCCGCGCGAAATGACCGAAGCCGACATCAAAAGAGTTCAAAACGATTTTGTTGCGGCGGCAAAACGCGCACTGACCGCCGGTGTTGAATGGCTGGAAATCCATTCCGCGCACGGCTATTTGAGCCACGAATTCCTTTCGCCGCTCACCAACCAGCGCAAAGACAAATACGGCGGCAGTTTTGAGAATCGTTGCCGTTTTCTTTTGGAAACCGCGCACGCCGTTCGCGCTGTTTGGCCGGACAAATTTCCATTGGCCGTGCGCCTGTCCGTCATTGATTGGATGCCCGGCGGCTGGGAAATCGAAGATAGTCTCGCGCTCGTCAAACAATTGAAAGCCGAAGGCGTGGATTTGATTGATTGCAGTTCGGGCGGAACCGCGCCGCACGCGAAAATCATCGTCGGCGCGGGCTATCAAGTTCCATTTGCCGAACGCATCCGCCACGAAACCGGAATTGCCACTGCTGCCGTCGGTCAAATCACCGAACCAACGCATGCGGATGAAATTATTCGCAACGGCCGCGCCGACATTGTTTTGCTGGCGCGTGAATTTTTGCGCGACCCTTACTGGCCGTTGCGCGCGGCGAACGTCCTGCGCAAAAAAGAATTCCTCGCCGTTCCGGTTCAATACCAACGCGCGTGGTGATTGGCGCGCCGGCGTAAAAGCTAATCACCACATTTTCGTTTCATGACGAATGTGAAGAATTTCTTCCAGCACCGGCCCGATTTCCGTGGCGCGCTTGTGCGTTTCATCAAAGGCCGCTTCCAACTTCTTCGCGGCCAACCCGGCGTCGCGTCTGGCCGATGCCGATTTCATCATGACAACCTTTCCGGCGTTTCCATGTTTTGAAATCGTTTTCATGATGCACCCTCGACCCGTCCGTGTGTTAATTCAAGTGATGATTTCAATTTTCTAAAGACTTAAGATAGCGAAAAGGTCGCCGGCCTATTCTGCCAACAATTCATTAAGCCGCTTTTCCCACTCGTCTTGGAAAACGACATCGAATTTTATTTCCCGATCTTGCATAGCCGGAACGAGTTCATTCCATGACTTTTGTTTTGCGCGTTTGTTACACAATTCAAAAACGGATTGTTTATATTTCGTGTTTTCGTTTTTCAAATGCAAACCCTTCGTCTCCAATACGAACACTTTGCGATAATCAGATTTTGATTCGCCAGTTGTAGTAAAGATAAAATCAGCAAAAATTCGCGACTTTTGCCAACCTTGGACGTAATAACCACGTTGAGGAACATTTCGATACCAAAAATACAGCGGGCTTTGTTCATCCAAAAACGATGCCACTTCCCGCTCCAGAGAATTCATTGAATCTTCCGGCGTTGGATCGAACAAATTCATTTCAAATTGACTTCCATCCAATCGTGTTGCTTTGATTGCAGACTTTGGAATTTCAATCTTTCCCGGCAAGCGGTTCATGCGCCGTTCAAGGTCGTGCGCTACAACCATGAAATGCATGACATCATCGTCGAGCATTTTATTGAAAACCTGTTCAGCCAATCTATCGCGCTCATTCGCAAGTTGCGTCCGCATTTCTTCCAAGATGAAAACGAGATTATTTGCCACAACTTTTTCCTTCCCTTTCCATTTCACAAGAAGTTTTCCAAAAACTTGCTCCACGAATTCATAACCAATCCACGGATTCGGGACAATGTCCAGCAAATGACTTGCGGCATAAGCAAAATCAAATGTCGGCTTGCCGTCGTTCCATTTGTCTTTAGCGTAGCGTGCAAAATCTCGTAAATTTTCTCCCAAGCCAGCGCGAGATTCTACGTCACGCTTTTCTTCGCGACTTAATGTAAGTTTTTCCAGCGGGCTTATGTCGGCTTTTGACCATTCGATGCGCGAAAGAATATCTGCTTCGTAGCTGACCAACCTCCAACTTCTACCGTCACGAATCATGAACGCTGGCAGCACCATGTTTGCCGCCGCCTTTTTGTATTTATCGCGCGGTGAAATTTCCCGCATCGCTGCTAATCCCGCATTTTCTCCGTCTTGGACAATTTTGCCCTGCATTTCTTCGAGACCTTCTTGTTTGAATCCTGCTTTGATTTCAGCCAATAAATTGGTTCGCTGAAAACAGAACACATAACTTTCATCCAATGCGCTGACGTGTGTCCGGCGGGCATAAGGCTGGCGTAAAATTCTGCCAACCAACTGCGTCAGTGCCGTTTTCGATTGTGGATTGGTTAAAACCGTCAGCACATAAGCGAACGAGCAATCCCATCCTTCCTGCAATGCCGACTTTGTGATGATGTAGCGAATGGGACATTCATCTGCCAGCAAACCGCCAACATCATCGTAATCTTTTATTTCATTCACTTCGGATGATTTAACGGCAATCCAATCCTTTGGCACGCCTTGCCCGATGAGATATTCACGCGCGTCTTCAGCATGAATATGTTTGCCATCGCGTTGGTCTTTGCCGGTGCGTTCCACCTGCACCAAACAAATCGGGCGGATATTTACATTTGAATTTGCCTTGTATTCGCGCGCCTTTTCTTCAAGCGCATCCCGCCGTTTCATGGCGGCACGCATTGTGTCGCGCCAACTCGAAGATTTGTTCACGACATGCAAATCCAACTTGATCATTTCCTCTTTGTGTAATTCCTCGCCGCTGATGCTCACCAGCTTGTTCGCTTCTTTCGGCGGCGTGGCGGACAATTCCACAATCAAGCACGGATTCAAATTGCGAAGTGTATTTTGTCTCTTGTCACTGTAAGCCGTATGTCCTTCATCCAAAATTATCAACGGCTCAAGCAAACGAATCGTGTTGCCTAGAGAAGTTTTCACTTGCCTTCCGCCAAGTGCGTCTTCTGAATCAAAAACCATCAGATTTGGAACATGTTTCAATAATTCTTCATGGCCTTCACGATCTTCATCCGGCGGGAAAAATGCCTGAAACGCTCCAGCATCTTGAAACATTTTTAGTGAGTCCTCTTTTGTCCGCGATGCTGACGGCAGCATCAACATCAAAACTGCCAGCCGTTCTTCAATGTCCTGCGGCGTGAATGAATCTGTTTTTTCGAGAATCAGCGTTTTGCCTGCCGAAATGACATCCAGCAATTGCCGATACGGATGATCGCGGTCTTTTAATGCCGCCAGCGTTTGCTGATAAATCTGCGTCGTGGGAACAATCCACACTACCAATCCTGTTTGCCGTTTCAGATAAATCGTTTGAACCAAATCAATCGTTTTGACGGCCAGCAAAGTTTTTCCGCCGCCCGTCGGAATCTTCAGGCAAAAATTTGGCAGTGGACGATTCAATCCGTCTTTCTTTTTCCAATACGCGCCGGGAATTTCTGCTTTCTCCCACGCCTTTTCCGCAAAATCAAAAAGCCATTCGCCGTCCTGATGCGCCTTTCCACGCCAGACGGCAAGCTGCTCAAGAAATTGCTTCACGCCGATTGAATTCGGAGCAACTCCAAGCGCGCGTTCTTGATATTCTTTCAGAATCATGACTTTTTAGTTTTTGCCGCTTTGTATATCTCGAATGGCAACTGGCAAAAGTCCACCCGGTTTTGTTCCAGATGAATGCTGTCCAGATATTTTGTCGGCGCAAAAACGAGACGACGTTTGCCACTGCCTTTCGGCAATGCCCGCGCCATATCCAGCGTCAATGCCGTGGACTTGAGATAACTCAAATCAGGTTCATAAAACAAATAAACGTCATACTTCGCGCTTTCGCCGATGAAATTGATTTTGCGTTTGATGGCGCGCGAATCAAACTCCTCGCCTGTGGCCGTGTAAAAAACATACGCCGCCAAATCTTCGTATGACGGCAATTTATTTCCCTTGAGCAACGACTCCAACTGCATGGAATGGCCGACTTCGACAAACGAAAATGTGCCGTCTAAACCTTTTTGCAATGTTTCGTCTTTGGCTTTGGGAACACCTTTGATAACGCGACGAATTCGTTCGGCGGTGATATTATCGGCTAATGATTCAGGTTCTATTAAAATGAACTTTCTATTTCCTCCATCTTCTTGATTTGCTGCAAGCACAGCATGGCCGGTTGTTCCAGACCCGGCAAAAGCATCCAACACAATAGCATCATCGTCGGTATGAAGTGAAATTAACCACTGAACGAGTTCAACGGGCTTCGGCGTCGGGAAAGTCTTATCACCAAAGATTTCTTTCAATTCCCTTGTGGCGTCAGAATTATAACCATGATCATCTAGCCAAGTGCTCCAACCAATTGCTTTTTTCTTATCGCGAATTTTTTCATACGGAACCCATCTTTCTGTTTTCTTTCCATATTTTACGCCTTCATCAAAAGGTCGCATTTCCCAACATACTTTTTGTGGATTCGCCAAAATTTCCTTCATCTTTGGATTATCTTTACCCCAACGCCAATGTCCCTCTTTGCCATCATTTCGGACTGGATAAACTTCAGAACCGTCAGGTGCAGTTAATGCAAACCATTGTTTGGGCCGGTCGCTACGAAGCGAAGTGCCACCCCATTTTCGCAGCTCACGTCCTTTACGAAATTTTCCCCATTCGTCTGAACGATCTAATTCTCCAGTCGAGCGTTCTTCTTGTGAAATATTTGATGCGTCGCCGTTATGATAAATAAGCAAATATTCATGGCCGCCTCGTAGGCCAGTTTTTTCTTTTCCGCCACTCGGTTCTGCAAGCCACGGTGCACAAGCAAGCCTTCTCTCTTCAGAAAAAACTTCATCCATTAAAACACCAAGATTCTGCACTTCATTATCGTCGATACTTACAGCGATAATTCCGTCAGGTGCAAGAAATTCTCGCAGCAATTTCAGCCGAGGCATCATCATGCAGAGCCATTTGTCGTGGCGGGTGAGGTCTTCACGATTCACCACTTTACCAAGCCAATCTTGCATCATTGGTGAATTGACATTATCATTATACACCCAGCCCTCGTTGCCGGTATTGTAAGGCGGGTCAATGTAAATGCACTTCACCTTGCCGTGATAATACGGCAGCAAACTTTTCAACGCCTGCAAATTGTCGCCGTGAACAATTAAATTATCATGCAAGCTCACTTTGTCCGTGAGGCTTTTGGCTTTCACCGGCTTCAATTCGTGATACGGCACGAGCAAATGAAAATTTTGCACGAGCGCCTTGCCTTTGAAATTCAACGAGGGCATAAATCACAGAACTTTCCGTCAACACCATTTTGCATGGCGCATAGTTTCTTTTTCGAGAATGCGAACGCAAGGTAAACTTACTCACCATCCGGCCATGAAAATAAAAAGCGGCCTCCGTTGCCGAAGACCGTTTTACATGATTTTCTGCGTTACGGACATTCAGGCAGGCTCAAGAGATTGTCCGGCTGCTCGCCATCCGCCGTCGTCTTGAGATATTCATGTCCGTATCGGCTCGTGGCGATGATGACAGCAATTTCTTTTCCTTCATCGTTTATGACGTAATAAGCATATGTGCCGTTTTTGATGCACTCAATGGCATACGACTCTGAATGCTTCCATTGTTGACCGCCGGAGTTGCCGCCAATGTTTTTGATGCGCTCATGTGCATTATACCTGTCGGTTTTGTTGATGCACTTCACTTGCAGTTTTGTTGCCATGTTTTTTGTTTTCTTTTCAAGACGATTTCCACCTCGTCTCATTTTCTTTTATGTGCGCGTGGAATCGCACTTTCAACGCGAATCATAACACCGACAATAGGACAAAAGCTGTCCAAGGCTAAAAATGGGATAAGCGTGAGAGAAATTTATTGCGCGGGATATTCCCGATGTTTCGGCAAATCGGCATCCATGATGTCCCATAGTTCATAGTTGTGTCCGCCGCTCACGCGCTGGCAATCGCGGCAATGACATTTGAGCATCGTCAACGGGCGCGAATCACATTCGTAACGGATTTCACCGCAAACGCAGCCGCCAGTAGAAGGAAGTTTCATGTCGTAAAATTATTTCATTTTTCCGAAAACGTTATTACTCTACCACTTAACACGCCGCACGATGGAAGTCGCCAAACCCAAAAACGAACCCGCGCCATCGCAAACTGCGATTGTCCGAAAGGAAAATTGGCTGGCCGATTGGCTGCAACCCAATCGGTCGAAGGCAATCATTTTGGGCGTCGTCATTTTCCTGTTCATCGTTGCCGTCAGTGGATTGGTTTTCGAGACGGGCGGAACGGGTTTTGCGTGGCTGCATTTGATGTATTTACCCATCATTTTGGCGGCGGCGGTTTTTCGATTGCGCGGCGGCATCACCGCCGCGTTGGTGGCGGGTCTGGCGCTGGGACCGCACATGCCGTTGGATGTCGCCAAAGGATTGCATCAAACGCCTTCCAATTGGATTTTTCGCACCGTCTTTTTCCTCCTAGTCGGCGTGTTCAGCGGTTTGATGTCGAATTTTCTGAACTGGCAAATCCAGCGGCTCAAGGAAACGAATCAACGTTTGTTTCAGGCGCACGAGGAATTGAAAAGCGCGCAGATGAAATTGATTCAAACGGCGAAATTGGAATCCATCGGGCGGCTCGCGGCGGGCGTGGCGCATGAAGTGAAAAATCCGCTGGCGGTCATTCAATTGGGCGTGGATTACCTGAAAAACACCAGAACGGAAAACACCAACGAAGACACGGTGGAAACGGTTCAATTGATGGGAGACGCGGTGCAACGCGCCGACACGGTCATCAAAGGTTTGTTGAATTTCTCGCGCTCCGAACCGTTGGTATTAGTGCCGTTGGATTTGAACGTGGTGATTGAAGATTCGTTGCTGTTGGTCAAACATGAATTGACCAAAAATCATATCACGCTGGAAAAACAATTGGCCGCGAAACTGCCGAAAGTTGAATTGGACCAGAACAAGGTCAAGCAGGTGTTCATCAATATGTTTATGAACGCGATTCAGGCGATGGGCGACAATGGAACGTTGTCGGTAAAAACTTCGCTTCAATCCGGCGGCGTCACGGAGCAAAATCCGTCCGGCAAAATTGTGGTGTTGGAAATCGAAGACACCGGCGCGGGTATTCCAGAGGACAAGTTGGACAAATTGTTCGAGCCATTCTTCACCACCAAACCTGTTGGTTCGGGCACAGGACTCGGGTTGTCGGTTTCCCGAAATATCATTGAAATGCACCGCGGGAGCATTACAATCGGCAACCGAAAGCAAGTTCGCGGCGCAATTGTGACAATTACGTTTCCCGTTCCAAATCCAAAGTCATTATGACGAAAAAAATTTTAATCGTTGACGATGAGGCCGGCATCACGCGGATGCTCAAACGCAATCTTGAAGCCACCGGACGTTTCACCGTGCGCACAGAAAACACCAGTTCCGCCGCCATCACCGCCGCCCGTGAATTTTTGCCGGATTTCATTTTGCTCGACGTGATGATGCCGGGAATGGACGGCGGCGAAGTCGCCGCCAAAATCAAGGAAGACAAAACTTTGAGCCACGTTCCGGTCGTGTTCCTTTCTGCCATCGTCAAAAAGGAGGAAACTGAAGCCACCGGCGGTAAAATCGGCGGTTCGACTTTTCTCGCCAAGCCGGTGAAACTGGAAGATTTGATTGCCTGTATTGAAACGCATATCGGCAAATAGAATCGCCTTTTTCCACGGGTTTTGCCCTGCTCTGCCCTTCGGCATTTGCGTCAATTCGATTTCGCTCGCAAAATGGTTTATTTACTGAACGGATTTTGCTACGTTCTGTCGAACTTGTGCGAATCATAATGCGCCATTACAAAATTCTTTCTCAAAGTTTCGGGTTGAAAATCTTCACGTTGTTGCTGGCGCTGTCGTGTTTGCCGGCCTTCGCCGATACCACAAATACCACGAATAACGCGCCGGTGACTTTTTCGCCCGGCCCCAAAGACGGGCGCATCGCTTACATCACCGCGCGGCTGCTGGAGGATTATCATTATCTGCAACAGCCGCTTGATACGGAAATGTCCAAGAAATTTTACGACGAATATCTCGACGCGCTCGACCCGCAACGGATGCACTTCCTGCAATCAGACATTGCGGAGTTCGTTCATTATCGCACCAACCTCGACAAGTTGACCATCAATGACGAAGGGAGCGCCGACCTCACGCCCGCTTACCAGATTTTCCGGCGTTTTTCCGAGCGACTGCATCAACACGTCACCTACGTGGACGAATTGTTGAAACAGGACAAATTCAAATTCAATTCCAACGAACAGATTCTGATTGACCGGCACGACGCGCCCTATCCCAAAGACCTCGCGGAAGCCAAACAGATTTGGCGGAAGAAATTGCTTTACGATTTCATGCAGGAAAAAATTAACCGCGAACTTTCGACAACCAACGATGACGACGTCAAGGCGCTTTCAAAATCCGATTTGGCGGACATAGCCGATACGTTGCGACGACGTTACGACCGTGAATTGCGCGCAGTGGACGAATCCGACAACACCGATTTGTTGCAAGTGTATCTGGACGCACTGGCGCACGCTTACGACCCGCACTCGGATTATTTCAACAACGCGCACGCGCAGGACTTTTCCATTACGATGAGCCTGGCATTGTTTGGCATCGGCGCGCAACTGGTGGACAAGGACGGTTATTGCACCATCAATTCCCTCGTGCCGGGCGGTCCGGCGGAGAAAGGGAAACAACTCAAGGAAAACGACCGCATCATCGCCGTTGCGCAAAGCAATCAACCGCCGGTGGACGTGGTGGACATGAAACTAGACAAAGTCGTGCAATTGATTCGCGGGCCAAAAGGCACGGAAGTGCGGCTCACCGTGACTCACGCCGACGACCCCGGAACGCATCACATCATCAGTTTGGTTCGCGACGAAATCAAATTGGAGGATCAGGAAGCCAAAGCGCAATTGATTGAGATTCCCGACGGCAAAGGCGGCACGAATCGCCTTGGCGTCATTGATTTGCCGTCGTTTTATGCGCCGGTGGATTTATCCGGCAACGGAGACCATTCAACGCCGAAATACACCTCGGTGGACGTGGCCAAACTGGTCAAAAAACTCAAACAGGAAAATGTTTCCGGCATCATCATTGATTTGCGCAACAACGGTGGCGGCTCACTGGAAGAAGCGATTAAATTCGTCGGCCTGTTCATCAAGGAAGGCCCGGTCGTTCTGGTGCGTTCGCCGGAAGGCCGCACGGTTGTGGACAGCGACAACGATCCATCGCAATTGTATCATGGCCCGTTGATTGTGCTCGTGAACCGTTTCAGTGCGTCCGCTTCCGAAATCGCCGCCGCCGCATTGCAGGATTATGGGCGCGCGCTCATCGTGGGCGACACCTCCACGCACGGCAAAGGCACGGTTCAGGATTTGAATCCGCTCCGCCCGTTCATCCGCCAAAAGATTGAATCGCCAACCAACGACCCCGGCGCGGTCAAAATCACCATCCGAAAATTTTATCGCGTCAGCGGCGCTTCAACCCAGTTGAAAGGCGTCACGCCCGATATTATTTTGCCCGACCGTTTGAGTTATCTGGATGGAATCGGCGAAAGTTCGCTGGATAATCCGTTGTCGTGGGACACGATTCACGCTGCTGATTATGACAAATTAAATCTGATTGAACCTTATCTTACGGAATTAGAAAAATTATCAGACGCGCGTGTCGCCACCAATAAGGATTTCAATTACATTCGCGAAGACATCGCTGAACTTCAGAAATTGCAGACGAACAAAACCATCAGTCTTAATGAACATGTCGAATTAAAACGGCGCGAAGAATTGAAAGCGCGGCAAAAAGCGCGCATTGACGAACTTGCTTCGCGAAAAGTGTCGGATATCAAAATTTATAACATCACCGTGGAAAATGCCGACAAACCCGGATTGCCCACGCCTGAACCGATGACGATTACGAATAGCGTCAGCGATGATTCCAGCCTCACAAATACCGCCGCAAAGATCGATTCCAAATTGGATATCAAACCAGCGCCGACTGATCCAATGCTTGATGAAACCGAGCGCATTCTTGAAGATTATATTTTGCTTTTGAACACAAAGTCCAGTTTGATTGCCAAATGAAAAAGTTATGAAAACGGCCGCCGCGCTCATTTGCGTTTCGCTCATGACGATTTCAGTATTTGCCGACGTTTATTCCATCGCAAAACAACAGGCACGCGGCGCGGCCAATTCGGAAAGTGCGAAACAAGGTGGGACTGCACCAACCGCTCCACCGCAAAATAATAATCCCGCGCCCAATCCCGTGCTGGAAGCCACGTTGCAAAACATCGCTTCTTTGCGCTCCGATTTAGCCAATCTCGAAACCAACAAAACGGACACGCAATCGCTCAAAAACGATTTGGCGGCAGCGGCCAATGACGCGAAACCGTCGAATGAAACCATCGCTAAACTTGTCGAGGATTTGGCGGCGGCCATGAATGGAAACAAAATTTCCGATGCGCAAAAACAAAAGCTGGCGCAATTTCTCCATGCCATTTTCAACAGTTCACATTTGTCGCCGACGCAACAGGAAACTGTCATTGATAATGTGCAAAAGATTTTACACGACGGCGGCGCGTCGGATTACGACGCGGACAAAGTGGTGGCCGACCTAAAAAAGATTGCGACCACGACCGGCTGAAATGAAGCGGCACATCAAATGCCCGACGTGCGGGAAAACCGGCGATTGGTTTGCCGGAAAATACGGCCCGTTCTGTTCGCACCGTTGCAAGTTGGTTGACCTCGGCAAATGGTTCGGCGGCGAACATGTTATTTCCGAGCCGCTCAAGCCGGAGCATTTTGCCAAATACGCCGACCTGCCACCGGGCGAACATCTGGACAAACCGGAGCCGGAAAATTGAATTGTGCGGTGAGCATGGAATAAATTTCGTTGTCACGTCTCAAACAATTATGAAACGATTTATCGAAACCATGCTCGTCGCGGGTTCGATGATATTTACTACGAGAGCGCAACCGACCAATTCTATGGGCACAAACAACACTGAAATCGCGGACTTCGGCGGCGGCTGTTTTTGGTGCATGGAAGCCGTGTTTGAACGATTGCCCGGCGTCATTTCCATCACCAGCGGATTTGCCGGTGGTCACACGGAAAATCCGACTTACGAGCAGGTTTGCAGCGAAACGACCGGCCATGCCGAAGTCACGGAAATCGTTTTCGACCCCGCAAAAATTTCCTACGACAAATTGCTCGACGTTTTCTGGCAGGCGCACGACCCGACGACGTTGAACCGTCAGGGCGCGGACGTGGGCACGTCGTATCGCTCCATCATTTTATATCGGAACGAAAAGCAAAAATTAGAAGCGGAGAAATCAAAAATTGCCGCGCAAGCTAATTTCAAAAATCCGATTGTGACGGAAATCGTGCCGTTGAAAAAATTTTGGCCGGCGGAAAATTACCACCAAAAATACTACGACAACAATTCCAACGCGCCGTATTGTCAGGTTGTCATCACGCCGAAGCTGGAAAAATTGGAAAAGAAAAAAGTGATTCAGGAAACACCGCAAACGACGAAATGAATTGCCATCTTTGGTGTGGAAAGAAATCATCCTGCATTTTCACGTGAAAATTATGCTGGACAAGACGTTACGCCAAACGCAAGGTTGCATTGTGGCTAAGTGATAGTCCACAGAATCTAATATCTATCAACTGTTAAGCAGCATGACACGCACAGTCACAAGCCAGATTCGTAGTGGAGTGATGTGGTGCAGCATCCTTTTGATTGGCTTCACTTTTTTGCTTACGATGGTAGCGGCAGCAGGGCGCATAGATTCGGCAGATGAGTTTCTGATGGCGTTGCGTATGGATAGAGTGAATGCAGTGTATTTGGCTTTTGCGGTATTCCTTTTCGTTGCGACATTACCACGTCCGGCTATGCGGAAGCGATTGGAGTTGGCTGTTCTTGTTGGCGTGGTCTGCTGGTTTTTTACCTGGAGATTTTTGGTACATTGTGATTACACGCAGCTACGAGTGCGTGGCGTTGACCCAGATGCGATTGTTCAGGGAGCCAAGTGAGTATTATGCTGCCTAACACTTAGATAGACTGCAAAAAATGGCGATTCGTTTCCGAATCGCCGTTTTGAATTTTTAATTTGAAATTACAGTCCTTTGCCAATCATGTATTTCAGCAAGTCGGCGACACGGCAACTGTAACCCCATTCGTTGTCATACCAGCTCACGAGTTTGAAAAAGCGTTTGTTCAGCTCGATGCCGGAACCGGCGTCAAAAATCGAAGACGCCTTGCAATGGATGAAATCGCTGCTGACGACTTCGTCCTCGGTGTAATCGAGAATACCTTTGAGATAAGTCTCGCTGGCTTCTTTCATGGCAGCGGAAATTTCCGCGTAGCTGGTTTCCTTTACCGTTCGCACGGTGAGGTCAACGACGGAAACCGTCGGTGTGGGCACGCGGAAACTCATGCCGGTCAATTTGCCTTTGACTTCGGGCAAAACCAATCCGACGGCTTTGGCTGCGCCGGTGGTCGAAGGAATCAAATTGATGGCCGCGCTGCGTCCGCCTTTCCAATCTTTTTTGCTCGGACCATCCACGGTTTTTTGCGTGGCGGTATAGCTGTGAACGGTCGTCATCAAACCTTCTTCGACGCCGAAACCTTCCTTGAGCAAAACGTGGACAACGGGCGCGAGGCAATTTGTCGTGCAACTGGCGTTGGAAATGACATGATGCTTGGCCGGATCGTATTTCTCGTGATTGACGCCAATGACGACGGTGATGTCGTCATTTTTACCCGGCGCGCTGATGATGACTTTTTTCGCACCCGCCGTGATGTGGCCGTAAGCGGATTTCGGATTGTCTTTCGCAGCGTCGGTGAAAAGTCCGGTGGATTCAATCACGACTTCCACGCCGAGCGCTTTCCACGGCAATTCCGCCGGCGTTTTGGCGCTGACAACTTTGATTTCCTTGCCGTTGACAATCAAAACATCGTCGTCGGTCTTGTCGGCGGCGGATTTCTTTGAGCCGACCGTGCCTTGAAAACGTCCCTGTGTGGAATCATATTTGAGCAGGTAAGCGAGGTTGTCCGCCGGCACAATATCGCCGACGGCGACCACTTCGACATCTTTTCCGAGCAAGCCCTGCTCCACGATGGCGCGGAACACGAGGCGACCGATACGACCGAATCCATTGATTGCAACTTTGACTGGCATAGTTTTATCCGTTTTTGAATGAAATTGTTTCTCCTAACCGAGCGATGAATTTAACATTGCGCCGTCTGCCGTCAATGAAGAATTCAACCTGTAAGCGGTTGTTGATTCTAATTACCACGAAACTTTCCCATTGAACAATTTCTTAACAAGTATCATTTGAATTTTTTACGGCACATGTTAGAAGTGCAAACATGACAAATACCAAAGCATATTCCGCCCAATCCGCCACCTCACTACTCGCACCCGCTTCGATTCAACGCCGCGACCCAAAGGCGCATGACGTGCAAATCGAAATTCTTTACTGCGGCGTCTGTCATTCGGATTTGCATCAGGTGCGCAACGAATGGCATAACACAATTTATCCGTGTGTGCCGGGGCATGAAATCGTCGGACGCGTGACGAAAGTCGGCAGCGCGGTCAAAAAATTCAAGGAAGGCGATATTGCCGCCGTCGGTTGCATGGTGGATTCCTGCCGTGAATGCGCCAATTGCAAAGCCGGACAAGAACAATTCTGCGACCAATTTCCCACCTTCACCTACAACGGCGCGGACAAGCATTTAGGCGGCGTCACTTACGGCGGTTATTCGGAATCCGTCGTCGTGGACGAAGCGTTCACTCTGCGCGTTTCCGAAAACTTGAATCTCGCGGCGGTTGCTCCCCTGCTCTGCGCGGGCATTACGACGTATTCGCCGTTGCGCCATTGGAAAGTCGGTAAAGGCCAGAAAGTTGGCGTAGTTGGCCTCGGCGGATTGGGACACATGGCGGTGAAATTTGCCAACGCGTTTGGCGCGCACGTCATCTTGTTCACCACGTCACCGGGCAAGACGCAGGACGCGTTGCGACTGGGCGCGCATGAAGTGGTCGTTTCCAAAAATGAGAATGAAATGAAGAAGCACGTCAAAAGTTTCGATTTCATCCTCGACGCCGTTTCCGCCAATCACGACATCAATGCGTATCTGAATTTGTTGAAATTGGACGGCACGCTGACGCTGGTGGGCGCGCCGGAACATCCATTGCCGGTGGCCGCGTTCAATCTCATTTTGCCGCGCCGCAATTTCGCCGGCTCGGCCATCGGCGGCATTCGTGAAACACAGGAGATGCTGGATTTTTGCGCCGAACGCGGAATTGTCAGCGACATCGAAATCATCGCCATCTCGCAAATCAATCAGGCCTACGAACGGCTGCTCAAAGGCGACGTGAAATACCGCTTCGTGATTGACATGGCGACGTTAAAATAATTCATCCGCGGTATTTATTCGGTCGTTGAATCTGATTGACCCGATTTTATTGTCGCGGGCAATCTCTCCGCGTGATTGCCCCCAATCCGTGGATGATTTTGCCCTTTGCGCTGTTGCTCGCCGCAATTGCAATCGCGCCCTTGCTCGCGGCAGATTGGTGGTCGCGTCATTATCCAAAAATTTCATTCGGTCTTGGCGCAATCACTCTCGTCTATTATCTGTTTATTTTGCGCGACACGGCACGCGTGCTACACGTGGCGCATGATTATGTCAGTTTTATCGCGCTGGTCGGCTCATTGTTTGTCATTTCCGGCGGCATTCATATCACGGTGAAAGGCGAAGCCACGCCGCTGGCGAATGTCATTTTTCTTTTGGTCGGCGCGGTCATCGCCAATGTGCTCGGAACGACTGGCGCGGCGATGCTGTTGATTCGTCCATGGATTCGCATGAATCAATATCGCGTGACGGCGCATCACATTGCGTTTTTCATTTTCATCGTGGCGAACGTCGGCGGTTGCCTGACGCCGATTGGCGACCCGCCGTTGTTTCTCGGTTATTTGCAGGGCGTGCCGTTCTGGTGGGTCGCCAAAAATTGCTGGCCGGTTTGGGCAACCGGCGTCGGTATTTTGCTGGCGATGTTTTATGTCGTGGACAAAATAAATTTTCGCCGCGCGCCGCACGTCGTGCGCGAAATGGAAACCGCGCGTGAAACGTGGCGGTTCGACGGCTTGTGGAATTTGTTTTTTCTAGCCGTCGTGCTCGGCACGGTATTCGTGAACCGGCCGGTTTTTCTGCGCGAAATTTTAATGGTTGCCGCCGCCGTCGCCTCTTATTTTACGACTCCCAAATCCGTTCACGCGGCCAACGAGTTCAATTTTCATCCGATTCAAGAAGTCGCCATCCTGTTTGCCGGTATTTTTGCGACGATGATGCCCGCGCTCGACTGGCTCAACGTCAACGCGCGTGAATTGCTGGGCGGGAATCCCGCGCCGGAAGTTTTTTATTGGAGCGCCGGCGGTTTATCCAGCGTGTTGGACAATGCGCCGACATATCTGGGATTTTTGAGCGCGTTGTTTGGCATGACTGGTGCGAAAGACATTCATGAATTATTGGCGCAAAACCACGAACACATTCTGGCCATCAGCATCAGTGCGGTATTTTTCGGCGCGGCGACTTACATCGGCAACGGCCCGAACTTCATGGTCAAAGCCATCGCCGACCAGAATAAAATCAAGACGCCGACTTTTTTAGGCTACATTTTCAAATTCGCCTTGCCCTTTCTGCTGCCGATGTTGATCGTCGTCTGGTTATTATTTTTCCGAAAATAATTTTTGCTGACGGCAATCATCATCCAAAAATAATTCAAAAAATTTCTCGGCTCGGCTTGACAATTGTTGCTGCAAAAGGCGAAAACTATTCGCATGAGGTTGGTTGTCGTTTCAAATCGGTTGCCGTTCACGGTCTCATTCCACGAAGGCGCGCCGCAGTTCAAGCCCAGCCCGGGCGGTTTGACCACCGGGTTGTGGAGTTATTTGAACCGCAAAACATCAAATGGCGCGGAGTGTCCCGATTATCTTTGGATGGGCTGGCCCGGCGCGACGATTCCGCCGGAACACGAAGCCGCCGTGCGGACTTACGCCGAACAGCATTTCAAGTCGCGCCCGATTTTTTTGCCGGAGGAAAACATGGATCGTTTTTACCTCGGCTTTTGCAACAAGACCATTTGGCCGCTGTTTCACTATTTTCCGACGCTGACGCATTACGACGAGGAAAACTGGCAGGAATATCGCAACATCAACCGCCTTTTCGGCGAAGCGGTCATCAATACGTTGCGACCGGACGATTTTCTTTGGGTTCACGATTACCATTTGATGTTGCTGCCAAAGTTGGTGCGCGAAAAATTCCCGGAAATGCCCATCGGCTTTTTTCTGCACATTCCGT
Organism: Verrucomicrobiia bacterium; assembly: GCA_035546095.1. GTDB lineage: Bacteria > Verrucomicrobiota > Verrucomicrobiia > Limisphaerales > UBA11358 > UBA11358. Next base: position 120,329 of record DASZXB010000047.1, read on the forward strand.
TTCCATCGTGGGAAGTTTTTCGGATGCTGCCGCGTCCGTGGCGCGAGGAAATCATCGAAGGGCTGCTCGGCTCCAGTTTGATTGGATTTCACACGCATGATTATGTGCGCGATTTTTTCACTTCGGTTTTGCGCACCGCCGGTTACGAGCATCAACTCGGCAGTTTGACGTTGCGCGACCGCGTGGTGGAAGTGGAAACGCTGCCGATGGGAATCGAATTCGACCGTTTCGCGGAAGCCGCGTCATCGCCGGAAACGGAATTGCGCGTTGAGGAATTGCGCCAGAAATGCGTCGGCCAAAAAGTGATTTTTTCCGTTGACCGATTGGATTACACGAAGGGACTCATCAATCGTCTGTGCGGTTACGAATTGTTTTTGAAAAACAATCCGCAATGGCACGGCAAAGTAGTGTTCGTCATTTCCGTTGCGCCGTCGCGCATCGGTGTGGACAGTTATCAGGCGATGAAAGTAGAATTGGAGCAGACCGTCGGGCGCATCGTCGGCGATTTCGGCAACGTGCATTGGACGCCGCTAGTTTATCAATTCCGTAATCTCACTTTCGAGGAAATCGTGCCGCTCTATCGCCTGTGCGACGTCGCGCTCATCACGCCGTTGCGCGACGGCATGAATCTGGTGGCGAAGGAGTTCATCGCGTCGCGCCCCGACCACACGGGCATTCTCATTTTGAGTGAAATGGCCGGCGCGGCCAAGGAAATGGGCGAAGCGCTTATCATCAATCCGTTTCATCGCGAAGATTTTGCGAAAACGCTGGAGCAGGCGTTGACCATGCCGGTTGAGGAACAAATCCGGCGCAATAAATTATTGCAGGAACGTTTGCAGCGTTACAACGTGACGCGCTGGGCGGATGATTTTCTGCAAATCCTTTTGTCCACGCAAACGACGGAAGCCGCCCGCCGCGCGCGGTCGCTCACGGGCAAGGCACTCGCCGCGTTGCTCCAGCAATATCGTTCTGCAACGCAGCGCGCGTTGCTGCTGGATTACGACGGCACGTTGATTTCGTTCGCGCCCCAGCCGGAATTGGCGCGACCGGACGCGGAATTGATTGAAACGCTCACCGCGCTCGGTTCCGACCCGGCCAATCAGTTGACCATCATTAGCGGACGCCCGCGCCGCACGCTGGAAGAATGGTTTGGCAAATTGCCCATTTCATTGATTGCCGAACACGGCGTGTGGCTGCGTCATCAAGGCGGCGACTGGCGCATGATTAAAACCATGACGGCGGAATGGAAGGAGCGTGTGCGCCCGATTCTGCAACTTTACGTTGACCGATTGCCCGGCGCGTTGCTCGAAGAAAAAGAATTTTCGCTCGCGTGGCATTATCGCCGCGCCGACCCGGAACAAGCCTCGACGCAGGCGAAGGAATTGATTGACGACCTCGCCGGTTTTACGCGCAACATTGACGTGCAGGTGTTTGAAGGCAACAAAGTCATCGAAGTCCGCAATTCCGGCGTGAACAAAGGCACGGCGGCGCTCGAATGGCTTTCGACACAGAAACCGGAATTCATTCTCGGCATCGGCGACGATTGGACGGACGAAGATTTGTTCCGCGCGTTGCCGCTCAGTGCCTTTTCGGTGCGCGTCGGCGTGGCGAACACTGCCGCGCGTTATTACTTGAGCAATCATACCGCCGTGCGGCGATTGCTGCGGGAATTGTCCGCGCCGGTTGCCGCGCCAACTGCTTGAAAATGCCATGAAAACGATAACCGGAATCAATCTTCTGAACGATTTGGCTGTTGGCTTGACGACCTTGTTTTCAGATGTCCTGAAACAAATTTTCGGCGCGGGCATTGAACAGTCGTTCATCGGCTCAATCACGCGACTGGACGTGGCCGTAACTTTTTGCTTTGTGCTGATTGTTTTGCTGGCGCACGCGCTGGCCGCAATGCTGGTTCGGCTCAAGGCAAAAAAACTGGAAGCGACCGATGCGAAGGATTGGAAAAAACAATTGGTTTATGCCATCGGCAAACCGCTTTATCTGCTCATTTGGATTTATGGCGCTTATTTGATTGCCACGCCGTTGCTGTTGGAATTGGCGGCGGCGGAAAAATTGGTCGTGTTCCGCGAAATCTTGAACCAGTTTTTCGACCTCGGCGTTTTTGCGGCGTTGTTCTGGCTGTTTTTCCGGTTCACGCGCGTTCTGGAAATGTTCATCATCGCGGCGGCGGCCAAAACCAGCAGCAAATGGGACGATTTGTTCGCGCCGTTGCTGGGCAAAAGCCTTCGCATCTTCCTGCCGGTGCTGGGAATTATTTTTGCGCTGCCGGTGCTCAATCTGCCCGCCGAATATGCCGGCGTGCTCGGCAAAGGCAGCAGCATCCTTTTGATTGTCGCGGTGACATTGATTGCGTTTCAAGCGGTCAAACTGGTTGAAAGAGCCGTGCTCACCCGGTTTGACATCACGGCAGCGGACAATCTTCAGGCGCGAAAAGTTTATACGCAGGTTCACGTCATCAGCAAAACGCTTTACGTCATCATCGGTCTTTTTGCCGCCGCTTCCATCTTGATGTTGTTCGAGGAAGTGCGGCAGTTCGGCACGAGTATTCTCGCTTCGGCGGGCGTCGTCGGCATCATCATCGGTTTCGCTGCGCAGAAAACCATTTCCAATCTGTTCGCCGGTTTTCAATTGGCGATGGCTCAACCCATCCGGCTGGACGATGTTGTCATCGTCGAGGGCGAATGGGGACGCATCGAGGAAATCACCTTGACCTATATTGTCATCCGCATTTGGGACGACCGCCGGTTGGTCGTGCCGTTGAGTTATTTCATCGAAAAACCGTTTCAGAATTGGACGCGCACTTCCGCGAATCTGCTCGGCTCGGTTTTTGTTTGGGTGGATTATTCGTTGCCGCTGGATGAAACGCGAAAGGCGTTGAAGGAAATCATCGAAGGCAGTCCGCTGTGGGACCGGCGTTTTTGGAATCTGCAAGTGAGCGACGCCACCGAACGCACCATGCAAATCCGCGTGCTGGCGACCGCCGCCAATTCCAGTCAGGCCTGGGATTTGCGCTGTGAAATCCGCGAGAAACTCATCGCCTACATCCAGAAAAATCATCCGCGCAGTCTGCCGCAATTGCGCGCCCGTTTCGACGACGCAACGCCGGCCAATCCATTGCTCAAATCGTGAAATCCGCGCGCCCGATTTTGAACGGCACCGTGAGTTTGTGGCTTCTTGCCACGAGCGCGGCATTTTCCCAAACTGTGCCCGTGGCGGAAAATTTGCAGCGACTTGTCGCGCAGGAAGACACCGATGACGACCGGAAAATCACTATTCACGACCGCGTCACGCCCTTTGCCATTCACGACGGAAACGGCGCGACGGCGCGCACCCTCACAAATTTTTATCAAATGTCCGTGCTGTTGCAGGAATTGAAAAGCGCGGACGACCGGCACACAAAGGAAATTGCTATGGACAATCTTCAACTCGACGAATCCATCGTGGAGCGCACACATCGTTTCATCAAAGAACATTTCTGGACGGCGCTGACCCGGCGCATTGACGCGAACAATCTTGACCACGTCGTGCGCGATTCCAAGACGGCGGCAAAATACGATTACATTTACGTGCCTGCCGCCGATGCCGCCGCCGTTAAATACTTTCAAACCGTGGAAAAATCCGAAGTCGGCCAGAACCGCGCGCCCGCCATCAAAGTCGTGCCGTTGCCGTCGCCGGATAAAATTACCGGCGCGTTCGTCCGCAATCTCGACGGCGCGCACGGCATTTTGAGTTTGAAATTGGAATTGGATGCGCACGGCCATCCGGTTGCCGGTGTGCCCTACGTCGTTCCCGGCGGACGATTCAACGAATTGTATTATTGGGACAGCTACTTCATCGTGTTGGGCTTGTTGCAAGACGACCGCGCCGACCTCGCGCGCGGCATGGCGGACAATCTCCTTTACGAAGTGCAGTATTACGGGAAAATTCCCAACGCCAATCGCACGTATTATCTCACCCGCTCGCAACCGCCGTTTCTCACGTCCATTATCCGCGCCGTTTACGGTTCCGGCGTCGTTGACAAAAAATGGCTCGAATCCGCGTTGAAAATGGCTGTGACGGAATACACGAACGTCTGGCTCGGCCCTGACCGGCTGGTAAAAATCGGCGATTATGAATTGAGCCGCTACTACGACTCCGGCAACGGCCCCTGCCCCGAAACCGAACCCGGTCATTACAATGAAAAAATCCAGCCGTGGCTCGCGCAAGTGAAACCGGAAAATCCCGATTTGCCGCTGACGCCGTATCATTTTCTGAACGAATACTTGTATTGCGGCAAATATGGCGATTTGAAAGTGGACGGCCTCACACTCGACGAATTTTTCAAACACGACCGTGCCGTGCGCGAATCCGGCCACGATACCACGCACCGTTTCGACGACCGCACGGCGGATTTCGTTTCCGTGGATTTAAATTCCCTGCTCTACAAATACGAAACCGATTTCGCCGATTTGCTGGAAAAAGAATTTGACGGAAAATTGCCAGCTCTCGGCAAAGATTTCGGCGATGCAACCTTTTGGCGGCAACGCGCCGCGCTTCGCAAACAGGCGATGCTGGCGTTGATGTGGGACGACCAGCGCGGTTACTTTTTCGATTACGATTTCGTGAATCAAAAACGCTCCACTTACATCAGCGCCACCGGACTTTGGCCGTTGTGGGCGAAAATGTTCGACGCGCAAAATCCCGAAGACATGGAGCGCGTCAAACGAATTGCCGCTTACGTCCACGCCAAATTGGAAGAACCCGCCGGCCTCGCCGCGACCGCAAAAGAATCCGTCGAATCCGCGCGCCGCCACGACGCGCGCCAGTGGGATTATCCTTACGGCTGGGCGCCGCACCAAATGCTCGCGTGGCAGGGATTCAAAAACTACGGCCTCGACGCTGACGCGCAACGGCTCGCCTATCGCTGGCTTTACACCATCGCCAAAAACGCGCACGACTACAACGGCATGATTCCCGAAAAATACAACGTCGTCACCGGCTCGCACGACGTATTCGCCGAATACGGCAACGTCGGAACCAAATTCGTCTATATCGCCACCGAAGGTTTCGGCTGGATGAACGCTTCCTTTGAAGTCGGCGTGAATTTTCTGGCACCGGAACAACTGACAGATTTACGCAGATTGCAACCGCCGCCATCTTTGACGCAATAATTGTCGCCGAGAAAAGTTTGCTAGAACGACAAGAAAATACGCCATTCGGGGGATGTAACGTAAATCAACCTTCCGCCACAATTCGTCCCATGATTCGACAATAAGAAGTTGGGAGAATTGTCGTCATTTGCATAAGAGCAAAGGTTATTTTTTGGAGAGATTCAATCGTTGTTTATGTTCCAATCTATAAATGCGAGGCAAAGCGCCTATTTTCCAGGGATTTTACTTTCCGCAATCTTTCCTGCAATTGCTTTTGGCCAGATTCAAAACGTCGCTCTGCTCACAGCAAATCCAAACCAATACGAACGAATGGATTTCGCCGTTCAACTTGTGGCGCAATGGACAAACAGTCCTTACCGCGTTGAAGAAACACGACTTGACCTTGATCTGGTTTCTCCGTCTGGAATCGCTGTGACTGTTCCGGCGTATTTTGAAACCGGCAAAAGCGGCGCGCCATCCGTTTGGAAAACGCGTTTCACTCCGGTTGAAACGGGAAAATATGCCGGCAATTTCAAACTCATCAACGGCGACAAAACTGACATTTCATCTAACCTCTCCTTTGTCGTTGCAACTTCCAACGGCAAAGGTTTTTTGCACACGGCTAATGATTGGACGTTTCGGTTCGATAATGGCGAACCGTTTCGCGGGATCGGCGAAAATATCGCGTGGGAATCCCGAAGCCGCGATGATTCCAAATTCTTCCGTGATTTGAACGAGAATCCACGTTACAATTATCCCTACTTGCTGGAAAAACTGGCAACGAACGAGGGCAATTTTTTCCGCACCTGGATGTGTCCCTGGAATTTGCCGCTGGAATGGAAAACAGTCGCCAACACCAACCGCTATGCCAATGACGACGATTATTTCAACGCTTCGGCCATGCAACAAATGGATCGATTGATGGATTTGGCGGATTCGCTCGATGTTTATATGATGCTCACGCTTGACAATTCCGGTGATTTTCTCGGAAGAGAATGGCAGCGCAATAATTACAATGTCAGGAATGGCGGCCCGGTCGCGACGGCGCAGGAATTTTTCACCAATCCCACCGCCAAAGCGCAATACAAAGACCGACTGCGTTATCTGGTCGCCCGCTGGGGTTATGATCCGCATATTGCCGCGTGGGAATTTTTCAATGAGATTGACAATTTGATGTATGGCCTGCCGCAAAGGATTCCCGACGAAATAATTACTTCTTGGACCAAAGAAATGAGCGATTATCTCAAGAGCATTGACCCGTATCATCATTTGGTGACGACGAGCATTTCACATCGCGAAGTCGCCGGTCTTTACAACATTTCCACGATTGATTTCAATCAGATTCACATTTACGGACATGGTGGCCACAGTCGCGTTGCCATCTTCCCGGAAACCTTGCGACATTATTCTCAATTGGAACAAAAACCCTTTGTGATTGGCGAATTTGGATTTGAATGGGATTGGAATAAAAATTTTGACGATTTCGCCAGTCAGATGGACGGTGATTTCAAAAAAGGGTTGTGGCTCGGCTTGTTTTCCCCCACGCCCATCCTGCCGATGTCATGGTGGTGGGAGTATTTTGACCACCGAAATCTGACGCCGTATTTTTCCCGTGTCCGATCTGTGTTGAATCAAATGTTGGTCGCTGGCAAAGGCGACTTTACAAATATTGATTGCCAGTGGCACGGCGCGCCGGCGCAAACGCTTGCCGTCCGTTGCGGAAAAACTTTTTTTGTTTTGCTCGTCAACGATAATTCCGTTTCGGTGAGCGGCAACTTATCGCTCCCGCTTGAAGTTTCGCAAAATTATGAAGTCCAGACGTTCGACCCCGAACGCAATGTGACGAATCGTTTGGCGGCGTTAGGCTTCGGCGAAAAAGTCGTCAGTGGAATTTCCGTTCCGCCGACAAACGAATTGATTGTAATTTTCTCGCCCAACGATAAACCTTGATTACTCAAAGCGATTTTTAGCGGAACAATTCCGGGACAAAGGCGATCAAATAATTTCGCCAGACCGGCCAACTGTGGTCGCCTTCCGTCAAATGCCATTCATAGCGGATATTTTTCTCCTTCAACAGAGCGATGAAATCTTCGTTGCGCTTAAGCAGAAAATCACTTTTCCCATCGCCAATCCAAAGCAATTTAAGGTTGTGATTGAGTGCGGACGGATTTTGCAACGCCGCGCTGATTTCCGTTTCCGATGGCGTCGCGGAACTGAATCCGCCCACCCACGCGAATGTGTCGGAATGATTCAATCCAATCGTCAGCGATTGTCCGCCGCCCATGCTCAATCCGACGATTGCGCGATTGGCAGAGCCGCTTTTGACGTGATAGTTTTTTTCGGCCAGTGGCATGGCGTTTTGAAAAAAATCGCGTTCAAATGATTTCTCATTTTCTTGAAAATAGAGCGTTCCCGAATTTCCAGTTGGCGCGATGGCATGGCCGTCCATCATCACGACAATCATCGGTTGCGCGCGACCTTGAGCAATTAAATTGTCCAGTATCACGTTCGCCTTGCCGTGGACAACCCACGCTTCCTGATTGTCGCCGTAACCGTGTTGCAAATATAAAACGGGGTATTTTTTCTTTGTGTTCTGTTCATAGCCGGGCGGAGTATAAACGACCAAATTGCGAATACAATTCAACGCCGCGGAATAGTAAGTGTGCAAATGCACCGTTCCGTGCGGCACGTTTTGAAAATCCCAGAGCAACGGCGGATCGCCTCTGATTTGCAAAATGCTGGTTGTGGGCAACCGCATTGGTTTAATCATCGGATTGCCGGGGTCAATCATGGACAAACCGTCCACTTGAAAACTGTATTCCCAAACTCCCGGTTCGACCGGACCGACGGTGACGCTCCAAACGCCATTGGTGTCTTCAGTCATGGAAGTGCGACCATCCGGCCATTGTCCGTTCACGGCCACATTGTGCGCGTTGGTCGCCCGCAAACGGAAAGTCACTATGCGATTGGTTTCAATCTCCGGCGACAAAACCGGCGGTGGCGGCGGATTTGGCCGGACTTCACGGGTTGGAGAATTGGTAGAGGTCGTTTGCGCCATGAGCGGCAGAATGGCTGCGCCGATTAAAATGGATAGCAGGATTGGTTTCACAGGAATTGAATGATGTTAGAGATTAACTTCTGGATTAACAATTGAAAATACGCCGTTTAGGGGATGGCATTGCATTTGTGGAATGGTAAAATTTTAAGATTATCCTGTGAAACAAAGTTTTTACCTGCAGAAGTTCTTCGTGGCAAAATACGCGTTGTGTTCATGGCTGGTTGGAACCGCTGTTGCGATATTGATTCCTCCCGCAACATTTGCGCAAACCTCCAGCTACATCGTTGATGAATTTGATTCCAATACGGCGGGATTATATGTGAATCAAAAATGGGGAACCGCCGTTCCTGTCATAACGTGGGATACTTCAGAGAATGCGACAACGGATAATCCCGCTTCTGGATCATCCAAATGGACAATTCCATGGACAACAACCGGCGATCAAATTGAAGTCACGCGCGCGTTTGACAACGGCACAGTATTGAATCTCCAAAATTACAGCAGCATAAGTTTTGACATCATGTTTGCGGGCAATTCTGCCACGGATGGCAACGGCAGCTACGGAGCGATTGAAGTGGATTGTGTTCCGCAAAGCGACGGCTGGCCGTCAACCGCGCTGGCGATTTACGCTTCGTCAGTCACCAACGGCAATGGCTGGATTCACGTGAGTCTGCCGATAAATGCTTCAGGCAACGCCAAACTAAATGCGGTTACCGGAATTGGTTTCAAGATTCAGCAAAACCGCACCGGCGCGAATTTGACAGGCACAACGACGTTTTGGATTGATAACATTGTCTTCAACAATTTTAGTGCGCCACCCGTCACCGGACCGTTGCAAATCATTCAATTGACTCCGGCGCAAACGTGGCAGCATTTGGAATTTCAAATCACAAATGTTCCCATTGCGACTAATCCATTCGACCCCGACATCATAAAAGTGGACGGAACATTTACTTTGCCGTCGGGAAAAGTATTAACCGTCCCGGCCTTTTGGTATCAAAGCTATCAACGCAATTTATCCGGCGGCAGTGAATACGATGTGATAAACGCACCGCCGCAATGGCGATTGAGAATCACACCGCCCGAAGCCGGTTCTTGCTCACTTTCTGTTACGGTTCAGACCAACGGACAACTTTATGGCACAGTCACCACCAATTTCATGGTCGCCACCAATTTGTCTCTCACTCGTTTTGGTTACGTCGGCATCGCCCCCAACAATCAATATTTTCAAACCGGCGACGGGCAGGTGCTGCCATTAAACGGAGAAAATGTGGCCTGGTATAATAATGGAACTTACGATTACGACACCTGGTTTGCTTCGATGCAAAATGCGAATGAAAACTTCGCGCGGGTTTGGATGGCTTCGTGGTGCTTCGGCATTGAAGGAACGCCCGGTTCGCTGAACAACTACTCGCTGGATGCAGCTTGGCAATTGGACTATGTGCTTCAATTGGCGGAACAGAAAGGCATTTACGTGCAATTGACGTTGAATGATTACCGCGATTTTTCCAGCGCTTCTGGCAGCGACGGCCAATGGACCAACAATCCTTACAACAGCGTCAACGGCGGGCCGTGTGTTGGCCAAGACGCTTTCTTTACCAACACCGCCGCAAAAACTTTATATCAAAAACGTTTGCGTTATCTGATCGGACGCTATGGCTACAGTCAAAACTTGTTGTCATGGGAATTCATCAATGAAATTGATCACGATTACAGTTATCTGAAACAGAGCGATGTTGATGCCTGGCACGCTGAAATGGGAGGCTGGTTTCATACCAACGACCCGTTTCATCATCTCGTCAACACGAGTTTGTCATACGCCAGCGCCGATCCGCAATTGTGGGCGGTGCCACAATTGGATTTTCTTTCCTGGCACACTTACTTTTCTTCCGGCTACCAACTCAATCCTGCTTCAACCATGGTCAACGACGCGGTTTATTATCATCAAGCCTACAATAAGCCGGTTCAAATCGGCGAGTATGGAACTGATTGGCATAGTTGGCCTGCCAGTTTGTTGGTTGATCCTTATCTACGCGGACTTCGGCAAGGCATTTGGGGTGGAGCATTGAGCGGTTCGGTTGGCACGGCAATGACCTGGTGGTGGGATAGTCTTGCTCCCGCAAACGATTACTGGCTCTATTCATCGTTAGGCACAATTTTAGATCGCACTGGTTGGGGGCGTGGTTCATGGACAAACATCGCCTTTGCAAGTGGACAATCATTAACCGCCATTGGCATACGCGGTGTACATGAATCATTGATTTATTTGGTTCCTGCCGATGCTGCCTGGCCCACGGGAGGAACCAATGCTTCTTTGCCTTTGCAACATAACCAAAACGTCATCCTGACTAATTGGCCACCGGGAACCTATTTCGCCGAATGGTATAACCCGACAAATGGTTTGCTTGTCGGCACTAGCCAGGCAACTGCGGTTAATAATGGGTTGACTCTGCTGTTACCCGATTTTACCGAAGATTTGGCTGGAATCATTTATGCGCCACCAACTTTGACTTCGCCGATGATTAACTCTAACAACGTATTTCAATTCCAACTTAATTCTGAAACGGGTGGGAAATATATGATTGAAGAATCTACCAATCTCTTGACATGGACACCTTTGCTTCTTGTCACCAATACGCAAGGGACTTTGATTTTCACAAATTCCATGACAATGTCCGGCCCGGCGGTCTTCATCCGCGCTAGACAAGACTAATCAAAATACGCCATTTAGGGGATGGCAGGCGGATGTTTTTTGGGAGAAAATTTCAAAATCATGACCATCTTTTCAGAGAAAATCGTTGTGTCGTCAATGGCTCAAAATCAGATAACGCGACGCAGGTATTTTTCCACTCTTGGTTTTACCTTGATTGAACTTCTGGTGGTTATTGCCATCATCGCCATTTTGGCGGCCATGCTTCTGCCGGCGTTGAGCCGAGCCAAATCCAAAGCACAAGGCATTTCTTGCATGAACAATACCCGCCAGATCATGTTGGGCTGGCGGATGTATGCCGACGACAACAACGATGTTCTGCCTCCGAATGATTATCCTGAAAATGGCGGCCCCAGTCCGGGTTATTTGAATTGGGTGGCAACCAGTATGTTCAATTTGAATGAATCCACCAATACCGGTCTTTTGAATAATACCTATGCCATCGGCAGCATTGTGTTCAAGGACAGTTGCCTTGCCCCTTATGAGCCGAATGTTGCGGTCTATAAATGTCCGGCCGATCCCAGCACGCAGCATTGGATTACCGGAGGCGGTTCGACGCCGCGCGTGCGCAGTATGTCCATGAATCAAGCTGTTGGCACGGTCTATAATGCTCCTATTTCTGGATACCCAAAGGGATCGGCCGTTCCAGGATTATGGCTTACAGGAGCACCTAATACACCGGGTCCTCCCGCATGGCGCACTTATGGCAAACTAGGTTCAATTTCAAGTCCGTCGCCGTCAGACCTTTGGGTGCTCATGGATGAACACCCTGACAGCATCAATGATCCGGGCATGGCGGTTCAATGTCAATTGACCGGAGCCTCTGCGGGGTTGGTTGATATTCCAGCCAGTTATCACAATGGCGCGGCGGGAGTCGCATTTGCCGACGGTCATTCGGAAATTCACAAATGGCAGGATGCGCGCACAAAACTGCCGATAACTGGTCACATCAGAACTGTAGGATTTGTGTCTTCTCCAAATAATCCCGACGTGGCATGGCTGCAACAACGCACGTCGGCACCGCAATAATTACAAAATACGTCATTCGGGGGATACTCACCCGATAATCGTTGTGCAATCATTTTACCAGTCCACTTAAAACCATTAACCCAAAAATATGAAAAGAACATTCCTCTGTTTAAGTTCCATTGCAACCACATTGATGTTCGGCATAGCGACACACGCGCAGAATTATATTGCCGATCAGTTCGATTCAGACACAACGCTTAGTCTTCAAAATCAAGGTTGGGGTTCCGCCGTTCCCATCGTTTTATGGGACAGCACTCAAAACGCGACGACCACGGATGGGCCAAACAATGACGGTTCCGGCTCTTCTCTTTGGTCAATCACATGGCCAATCACCGGAGATCAAATAATGGTGGCAAATTGGTTTGATGGCAGTGGCACGGTATTGAATTTGAACAACTACACGAACGTCAGCTTTGACATCATGTTTGATCCGTCTTCAGCCACGGATGGAGCGGGCAGCTACGGCGGTATTGAATTCGGCATTATTCCGCAAAGCGATGGATGGCCTTCAACAGCTCTTGGAATCTATACTTCAGCCACCAACAATGGCAACGGATGGATTCATGTCAATATTCCCATCAACGGGGCCAGCAACCAAAAATTTAATGCCGTAACTGGTTACTACATCAAAATGCAACAGAACCGCACCGGCGCAAATTTGACCGGCACAACCATGTTCTGGTTGGACAACATTATTTTCGAAGCCAACACAGCTCCTCCGCCAAAAGTGACATTGTCAGCCTCAAAATTGACCACACCACCCGGTTTGATGATCGTGGCCGGCGGCAGCGGCGGCACTTACACTCGCGGATTGCTCGCGGCGCTGGATGTGACCAATGGCACCCGCAATTTCTCATGGGTTGGCAATGGCATCAATCCCGTGACTTATTCCCAAACCATCGTCAGTTATCCAGACACAAATCATCCGATTCAGTCGGCAATCTTTTTGGTGCAAAACGGAAATTTAGGCGATCCGGGTGTTGATTACGATGCTGCGAACGTCGCGCAACTTTCGATTTATGGCAATGCCGACGGGACAGCTACCGGTTCGTTCCAATACAAAACCAATCAACCCGACGGCAATTCACAATTTGGTAACAACACTTTAGCGACGCTCACCGCGCCAAGCCCGTTGGGAACATGGAGCATCACCTTCGTCAATGATACCAACGTCACTTTGAGTTATGTTCCGTTGAGCGGCATCGGCGGGTTGAGCACTAATGCCAATTTTCCGGATGAAACAACGGTTCAAACTTATTTCGCCAATCCATTGACTGTGTTCATGGGCAATCAACAAAATTCCGATGCCAATCTCGGCCAGGCATCCACCTACTCCGAATTCAACATCAGTGGCGTGACTCTTTCGCCGGCGATTGATGCGATTTGGACCAATCAAACTGTTTTGGATACAACTAATTGGTCAATCGTCAATAACGCTCCGAATGATGCTTTTCTGGTTCATTCAACAGATAAATACTGGGTAAGCTGGACGTTGCCCGACGCCAATCTGCAATTGCAAGCCAACACCAATCTTGCCAACAACGGCGGATGGGCTGACATCGGATTGACGACAAAAGTGACAACGACGGCGGGCAACAAGGCTTTGTTGCCCGGCATGGCGACCAATTTTCCGACGGGTGACAATGTGTTCTTTTTGATGATGAACACCAATTCTCCATAATCTCGCAGGACGTTGATTCGGGTTGAGGGTTGAGCGCCGGTCTTGTTGACTGGCGCTCAATTTTTCAATAAGGCTGCCTATTGTTTTGAAATCACAGCGTTGGACAGTCATAATGGTCGTATGCGGACGATTTTCAGTTTTGGCCGGTTGCAATTATTGCCGCTAATCACCGGTAGCGGCTTGATAATTCAAGGATTGTCCGTCGCAATTGCCGCTGAACCATCTTCAATCAACCGCTCCGCATTGTTGATAACCAATGTGACGCAATTTCAACGTGCGGTGGCGCAGGCGGAGTTGACAAATTTTCCTGTTCGTTTGGAAGGCGTAGTTTGCTGGTCTGACCTGACGCAAGGGATGATTATCTTGCAGGACGATTCCGGCGCGGCGCTCGTTGAAACGGAACCCCAAAAGCAACTTGTCCAATCAGGCCAAGAAATAACGCTCACAGGAAATTACACGGGCAGCCGTGGCCGCGCCACTTTGGAAATCGGCGGCTTGAAATTGATCGAAGACAAGGTTCACGGAATGAACGAACAATCAGAAGCGGTCTCTCTCACAGCGGGAATGTATCCGATTTCCGTTTCCTGGTTTGACGAAAATAATTTGGAAAGTCTGGACGTTTTCTATGAAGGTCACAATCTGGCACGACGAAGTATTCCCGATGCCATCCTGTTTCATTCGCCGACAAATGCCACAAACGGCGCGACGAATTGGATTCAGGGATTGAACTATTCTATTTATGAAAACCAAAAGCCGGGACCGCATGACTTAAAAAATTTGATTCCCGTCAGAACTGGAATCGCGACAAATTTTGATATTGGACTCAAGGCTCGCGAGCGTTATGTCGGGCTTGAATTTGATGGCTATTTGCAAATTCAACAGGACGGTCTTTATAGGTTTTCAATCGTGTCTTCCAGTCGCAATCAATTGTTCATTGAACAACCCGACTTGAAAATCATTGGCATTTCCAACATGCCCGCGCCTCATCAAATCGTTCCCGGCCAGACTTTGTCAGAAAAAGAACAATCGGAATGGGCGGTGGCGGAAGGCAAAGTGACGTTTGTCAGCGGGCGGCAATCGGATGGTGTGGAATTGGAATTAAGTTCTGAATCAGGAAAAATACGTGTGAAAATTGCCGGCAGTTCCAGCGATTTCACCGATTTTTTGTCCGGCAGCCGTGCGCGCGTCACCGGAATTTATCGAAGTTCGTTCCGGTTGGACGGACAAATTGTGCCGGGCGCAATGTGGGTTCCCGATTTGCCGCACGTCGAACTGCTGGATTTGGCGTCGGAATTATGGATTTCCCATCCGGCGATCGCCATCAGCCATTTGACAGCTTCAAATTTTGCGCTGCAAGATTCAATGGTTCATGTCATCGGACGAGTTCTTTCGGTTTCGTCCAATCAATGGATGATTGTCGGCGATGGGACAGGAAAAATTACTGTGGAAACCATTCGACCGCCGGCAATAGCAGGCGATTATGTGGAGGTGTTGGGAAAATGCAGCGGAACAAATTCAGATTTGATTTTAACCGACAGCTATTATCGAAAAATTGAACGCGCAAAAACTGACAGCAATCCACTTCCCGTTTTGACAAGCGCCGAACAGGTAAAACAATTGCAACGCGAAGATGCATTGCGCGGGTATCCGGTCAAACTTCGCGGAGTGGTGACGTGGAGCGGCGGCGGCGGCATGGTTGTTCAAGATTCCACCATGGGAGTTTTTATCCAAGCGACCAATCCTGAAGATTCAGGCAAGCAACGTCTGGGAGAATATGTAGAAATCGAAGGCACGACGACTAATCAGTTTTCTCCGATGATTCTGGCGCATCGCATCGTTCATTTGGGACTTGGCGTTTTACCTGAACCGGTGCATCCCACTTGGGACCAATTGATGGATGGAACTTTGGACACACAATTCATCGAAGTTCAAGGCGTCGTTACGGCTATTGAAGGAACCAAGATAATTCTTCTGACCCACGACGGCAAATTAGAGGTTAATCTTCCTGAAAAACGGTTCGAGGAATTGAGTCCTTATATGAACGCGCTCATCCGTATCCGCGGCTGTTTATGGGCGGTGAAGGATGAAGTTAATCACACGTTGATTCCCGGCGAAGTCCAAATCCATGATGCTTCCATTAACGTGGACGAGCCTGCGCCACGTGATTTGTTCGCCGCGCCACTCAAACGCGTTTCGGAGCTGTTGTTATTTGATGTCAAGGCCAGTGCATTTCAACAGGTCAAAGTCACGGGACAAATCGTGCATCAGGAAGACGGAGCCTACTACTTGATGGATGAGACAAACGGTCTTCGTTTTTTCACCCGAACACCTGTCACGCTGGCCATCGGCGATAAGGTGGAAGTTGTCGGTTTCCCACTGTTGGGCGGGCCTTCGCCGGTTTTGCGTGAAGCGATGGCGCGGCGGATTGGACATTCTCCTTTGCCGGCGAGCCGGTTGCTGACAGACGATTCGTTTTTCAATGGAAATTACGACTCAACTCTGGTGACGGTGGAAGCGCAATTAGCTAATGTCAGTGACGACCAAAAGAATCAAATTTTGGGGCTGGAAGCCGGAACACACATGTTTGTGGCGCGACTCGACCGGAAACTGGAAATCGCGGAATCAATACCCATTGGCAGCCGGTTAAAATTAACCGGTGTTTATGTCGGACAAGGCGGCGACCGGGCGGCGGGGCGCAACGTGGATTCATTTGAGATTTTGCTCAATTCTCCGCGGGACATTCAGGTGTTGGCGCGTCCGCCGTGGTGGACGATCAAGCGCATGTTGGCGATGGTCGGATTGCTGTTGGCAATTTTGAGCATCGCGTTGGTGTGGATTGGAATGCTGCGCCGGCAGGTGGAACAACGAACAGCGCAATTGAAGGAAGAAATCCTTGTGCGCCAGCGCGCCGAACAACAGCGTGCCGTTGAAGAAGAGCGGTCGCGCATCGCCCGCGATTTGCACGACGACCTCGGTTCGAGTTTGACGGAAATCAGTCTTTTGGCCGACGCGGGCGGAGGCTGGCCGCCGACGCTCGAAAAAGCCGGCAAACGTTTTCAAACCATCGGCCCTAAAGCCCGCATGGTGGTCAACGCCTTGGATGTCATCGTCTGGTTGGTGAATCCTCGTAAAGACGTGCTGCCGTTTTTAATCGGTTACATCGGCAGTTATGCCGAAGAATACCTGTCCGCCACCGGCATCACCTGCCGGTTGAAATCGCCATCGGCGATTCCTTCTGTGCGTCTGACGGCGCAAGTCCGGCATAATCTTTTTTTAGCCGTAAAAGAAGCGTTGCACAACATTGTCCGCCATGCGCGCGCCACGGAAGTGGTTATGGAAATAATTGTGGACGACAGCCGGTTGAAAATTACCGTCGCGGACAACGGAAAAGGTTTTGATCCGGCCAATCCGGCAAAAGGAAACGGATTGCTGAATTTACACGAACGATTGGCCAACACGGGCGGCGAATGTCAGATTATTTCCAGCCCCGATTCCGGAACGACGGTCACACTTACAATGCCCTTCTCTGCCAAATTGAAATCCTCATGATTACCGTTGCCATTGTCGAAGATAACGAAACCGTGCGCCAGACGCTGCATGAATTGATTGACGCCACGCCCAGACTCCGATGTGTGGGCACGTATGCCACCGCCAAGGAAGCGATGGTTGAAATTCCCAAATCACGCCCGGAAGTTGTGCTCATGGACATCCATTTGCCCGGAGAATCCGGCATCGCCTGCACCGCGAGATTGAAGGCGCGCTTGCCGGATTTGCAGGTGATTATTCTGACCGTTTACAAGGACATCGAATTGATTTTTCAAGCCTTGAAAGCCGGCGCAAGCGGTTATTTGCTGAAACGCGCGCAAACAGAAGAAGTTTTGCGCGCCATCACCGAAGTCCGTTCCGGTGGTGCGCCCATGACCAGTGAAATTGCCCGTCTGGTCGTCCAATCATTTCAGTCTTCACCGTCCGCAAACGAAATTCAGGATCAAGGTCTGTCTCCGCGCGAACTGGAAATTCTGGCGCTTTTGTCCGAAGGCATCACCAATAAGGAAATCGCCGTCCGATTGGGCATCAGCTCCGAAACCGTGCGGACTCATTTGGGACACATCTACGAAAAATTGCACGTTCAAGGCCGAACCGAAGCCGTCACAAAATATCTCAAGGCCGGCGGACATAATTGATTTTCAATTGGCTTCCGCAGGAATACGCCATTTGGGGGATACAGTTTTAAGTATTTTGCAGTCATCATTTTGTCTGTGATTCAAATGTTGCGTCATTTATTTGTTTACTCGTCGTTATTTTTGGTGGTCGTTTTATCGGGAAACGCGCATAAACTTTTAGCCGAAATACCGGGAGAATTTCGGCCAAAACCCGTTGACAATCCGTTGGAGAAAGTCGGAGCCACCGGCATGAAAGTGCAGCCGCCGGACACTTTTCCAAAATCACGCGCTTCACAGGAAATTGATCCACCTGCACGGTCAATTCCCCTTGGCAAACCGCTATTGCAAGGAGATGAACTTGTTTTCAACGCAGGCTGGAAAATGATCGAAGCGCGCCGGCTTAAAACAATTGATGGCGCGATTCTTTCTCAAACCGGTGTGGACACGCGCGATTGGTATGTCGCCACGATTCCCGGCACAGCATTGACGACATTGGTGGATAACGGCGTTTATCCCGATCCTTATTTTGGTCTCAACAATCTCGCGATTCCTGAAAGCCTCAATAAACAAGATTATTGGTATCGTGCGGAATTTAATTTGCCAAAAAATTTTGCGGGACGCGAATTGTGGCTTGATTTCAACGGGATCAATTACTACGCGGAAGTTTGGTTGAACGGCAATTATCTTGGCCACATCACGGGCGCGTTCGTTCGGGGAAAATTCAACGTGACAAAATTGGTCAACCCGGACGCGACGAACGTCATTGCAATTATGATTGCTCCCCCGCCCGACCCGGGCATTCCCAGTGAACAATCCGTCAAGTTCGGGCCGGGTGACAACGGCGGAAAACTTTGTCTGGACGGCCCAACATTCGTTTGCACGGAAGGTTGGGATTGGATTCCAGCAATTCGTGACCGCGACGCCGGCATCTGGCAGGATGTGATTTTGCGCGCGACCGGACCGATAACCATTGACGACCCGCAGGTCATCACCGAATTGCCGTTGCCGGACACTTCGCGCGCCGATGTAACGGTTCAAACTGAATTGCACAATGTTTCGGATTCCAGCCAACGGGGAATTTTGAAAGGCGCGTTTGAAGGCGTGCAATTCGAGCAAGCGGTGATTTTGCCGGCAGGTGAAACTAAAATCATCAGTTTTTCACCAAAAGATTTTCCGCAACTCACCGTGCAACACCCGCGTCTCTGGTGGCCGAATGGTTACGGCAAACCGGAACTTTATCATCTGCAATTACATTTTGCGACAGATGGTGGAAAAGAATCCGACAATACAACCCTGCGTTTCGGCATCCGTGAAATGAGCTATGAATTTGCCGCAAAAATGCCAGATGGGAAAATCCAGCGCGTTGAATTTACACCGACTCTGGCGCGCGGCGACAAACCGGTGATTGACAACCGGCGCGAATCCATCGGCTGGCAGCGTTATCAAAATGAGCAGCCAAAAGAAGTTGCCATTTGGCCGGGTTCGGAGAATTCACCTGCACTTAAACTCGTGCCCGACGAAAAAATGGGAGTTTACCTCGTCATAAAAGTCAACGGCCAGAAAATTTTCTGCAATGGCGGCAACTGGGGCATGGACGACGCCATGAAACGCATTTCGCGCGAGAAACTTGAGCCTTACATACGACTCACGCGCGACGCCAATCTGACGATGATTCGGAATTGGAGCGGCCAAAGCACGTCGGAAACGTTTTATGATTTGTGCGACGAATACGGCATTCTGGTTTGGAACGATTTTTGGATGGACACCGAAGGATGGAATTACGCGCCGTTTGATCACAATCTTTTTCTTACCAACGTGGCCGACACTATCAAACGCTTTCGCAATCATCCGAGCATTGCGATTTGGTGCGCGATGAATGAAGGCGTGCCGCCGGAAGACATCAATCAAGGCAATGACAAATTCATTCGCGAACTTGATGGCACGCGCTACTATCAACCCAATTCGCGGCTGGTTAATTTGCGCACGAGCGGCCCGTGGTCAAATCTTCCTTTGGATAAATACTTTACTGAATTGAATCATGGTTTCAGCACGGAAATGGGCGCCAGTTCAATTCCATCGGTGGAAACCATGCGAACGATGATGTCTCCGGCTGATCTCTGGCCGCCTAGCGACGTGTGGGCTTACCACGATTTTCACAGCAAAGGCGCGGGCAATCGCGATGATTTGCTCCGCATGATTTCCAATCGCTATGGCGAACCTCAAAATCTCGACGATCTTTGCCGCAAGGCGCAAATGCTCAATTACGAAACGTATCGCGCGATTTATGAAGGTTTCGACAGTCGGCTCTGGAACGATTGCAGCGGCGTGCTGTTTTGGATGAGTCATCCTTCCTGGCCGAGTGTCGTCTGGCAATTATATTCGTCAGATTATGAACCGAACGCCGCTTATTTTGGCGCTCAAAAAGCCGGTGAGCCGGTTCATATTCAGATGAATCTGCCGGATTGCCAAATTGCCGCCATCAACCATTTATCTTCTCCGCTCACCAACGCGATGGTTGACGCCGCAATTTATGATTTGTCGGGACAAAAAGAATCAAGTCGCCAGACAAACCTTAATTTAACAGCCGATGCTTGCACGGATGTTTTTACGCTGGATTGGCCGCAAACCGGAACACATCTCGCAAAACTTGAGTTGCGGGATAATGTCGGGCATTTGCTTTCCGAAAATTTTTACTGGCACGCCCGCGACGAAGAGCAATTGCAGGAAATAAATAATCTTCCCAAAGTGAAACTCAACGGCAAATTCCATCGTCAAACCAGCGGCAATCAAATCGTGATTGAAGGTGAAGTGACCAATCCAAGTCACGCGC
The DNA here is from genome assembly GCA_035546095.1 of Verrucomicrobiia bacterium. Classification (GTDB taxonomy): domain Bacteria; phylum Verrucomicrobiota; class Verrucomicrobiia; order Limisphaerales; family UBA11358; genus UBA11358. The sequence continues at coordinate 140,944 of DASZXB010000047.1, forward strand.
CGGCGCTGGCAGTAGAGCTTTCTTTGCGCGACAAAAAAACCGGCGAACGCATTTTGCCGGCGTATTACCATGACAATTATTTTTCACTGTTACCCGGCCAATCACATCCATTCCGCATCGAGTGCGAGATAACGAAGGCAAAAATCGCAATTAATCTGGTCGGCTGGAATGTTGAAAACTCCAATTTGAATTAACGTCAAATCAATTGAACAAGTTCACTTCATGGCAAGACGTTGGCGTTGGTTTCCGCCAGTGAACTGTGGCGATAATTGATTCCAAGTTCATCAAGCCGCCGCGCGTGAATTTGCAATCGTCTCATGAAGTCGTCCCAGTCGCGCGACGCCCCGGATGACCAGGTGATTTCGGCAAGCGCGCATTCACGCGGGAAAATCATGTATTCCGCGTGTTGCAAGTTGGGAACCCATTCCGTCCATAGATTGCCCTGCGTGCCAAGAATATGCGATTGCAGTTGCGGCGGCAAATTTGCAGGCATCGGGTCGAAAGAATAAACCTTGTGCAGCGTCAGCGCGGGAGCCCACGCGGCGGCTTTTGGTTCGGTGACATGATTACTCGATTGGTAAAAATCCAGATAGCAATAAGCCGTCGGCGACATCACTACATCGTGGCCGGCGGCAGTGGCTTCCTTTGCGCCGCCAATCCAGTCCATGACCGCCGCGTTTTGCGGAAGGCCGCCCTGCAAAATTTCGCTCCAGCCGATCATCGTGCGGCCATGCGCGCTGACGAATTTCTCGACGCGCCGCGTGAACCAGCTTTGCAATTCCTCTTCGTTTTTCAAACCTTCGCGCTGCATCAACGCCTGACAATCCGCGCTGTTTTTCCATGTGTCCTTTGGCACTTCATCACCGCCGATGTGGATGTATTTACCCGGAAAAAGTTGAAATACTTCCGTCAATACGTCGTCCAAAAATTGGAACGTTTGCTCTTTTGCCGGATCATAAATCCCGTTGAAAATCCCGGCGTCGGTTCCATTAGTGAATGGTCCGCCGGTGCAACTGAATTGCGGATACGCCGCCAGCGCCGCCGTCGAATGACCGGGCATTTCGATTTCCGGCACGATGGTGATGTGCCGCGCCGCCGCGTAAGCCACGACTTCACGGATGTCATTTTGCGTGTAAAATCCGCCGTAACGACCGACAGCGTCATAATGAGTCGTGGATTTCGGATCCAAATTAAACCCAACGCCCGAACGCCACGCGCCTACGCTCGTCAGCTTCGGATATTTTCTGATTTCAATCCGCCAGCCCTGATCATCCGTCAAATGCCAGTGAAACATATTTAATTTATGCAACGCCATCGCGTCGAGGATGGTCTCGACTTCGGACGTGTCGTAAAAATGGCGGCTGACGTCCAACATCAATCCGCGCCATTTGAATCGCGGCTGGTCTTCAATTGTTACGCAAGGAATCTGCCAACGAACGTTTTTCACGGTGTTGGAAGAAAAAATTTCCGGCGGCAGCAATTGCAGCAATGTTTGCGCGCCGTAAAAAACACCGGCGGATTGCGGCGCGCGAATAACCACTGAATCCGGCGTAACGGTCAAATCATAACCTTCCGCGCCCAAATTTTCATTCGCGTTTTGCGTAGTCAGTAAAATGTTGCCTTTGATTGCATTTGATTCGACGCCGACAACTTCAATCGGGAAGCCGGTGGATTTGCGAAGCCGTTCCGCGAGATATTCACCCGTTTCGCGTGAATTGGCGTCCACGACAATCTTTGTGCCGGAATGTGAAAACAGTCCCAAAGTCCGATGATTTTGCTGAATCTCAAAAACGCCTTTTTGCACTTCCATTTTTTGCGGGAGCGGAATGATTGCCGGACTTTTGATTTCTCCGGCCAATGCGGTCAAAGTCGAAAGACAAAAGGCCATTATGATGATGTGTTTTGTGTTCATGATAATTTGATTTAATTTTGCCACGTCGGTTTGCTTTCAAAAGCCCATTGGTAGTAATCAGTGCGTTTCAATTTGGCAGCGGCCGGTTTGTCGAGAAAAACTTTGGTGGCCGGATGCATTTGCAAGATGGACGCGGGATTCGTCGCGGTAATCGGTCCTTCCACCGCTCCGGCAATCGCCCGCGCTTTCTTTGTCCCAAACGCCAGCACCAGACATTCTCTCGCTTCCATGATTGTGCCGATGCCCATCGTGATGACGTGACACGGCACTTTGTTTTCATTTCCGAAATAATGGCCGTTGTCCTTGCGCGTCCGTTTGGTCAACGTTTTGAATCGTGTGCGCGACGCCAGTGACGAACCCGGTTCGTTGAAACCAATGTGTCCGTCCGTGCCGATGCCTAATATCTGCAAATCAATTCCACCGGCGGCGCAGATTTCCTTTTCGTAACGTTCACAGAACGCGGGAATATTTTTGGCCAGGCCGTCCGGGATATGAATGTTTTTGGCGTTGATGTTGATATGCCGGAAAAAATGTTCCCGCATGAAATAGTGATACGATTGCGGGTCTTTGGGACTTAAACCGAGATATTCGTCCAGATTAAAGGTTTTGACTTTGCGCCAATCAAGATTCATAGCCACCAATTTGCGGTAAAGCAGCAAGGGCGTGCTGCCGGTGGCCAACCCGAGCACGGCATTGGGTTTTTGACGCAACAAACTGGCAATCAGATTTGCCGCGATGTCGGTAGCCATTTCAGGCGTGCGTTGGATGATAACTTCCATGCTGAAAATTATTTGATTGCCGGATAGGATATTTACTTCAAAACGTCAGCCGGATTCTCCTTTGCGCTAATTTGTTTGCCTCCGGTATAAATTTCTTCGATGCGGGAATTTTTCCAGCGGCGCGCGCGATAGAGTGTAGCGAAGGAAAAATCCGGCGCCGCCTCACCCTGCCCACCGACCAATTCCGCGCCGCGCCGGACGTTATCCTGCATCCATGCCGGCAAAAGCAGATGATACGGATTCCGGCGCACTTCGCCGACATGAAACGACAAGGCAGCAATCAAATCCGCGACGTTCTCAACGCTTGATTCAACCATAAGATTCGGCGTTTGCATTTGCCCCCAAAACTCTGTTTCGACAAGAATTGTTTGAAAATCGGATGGCAGAGTTTTTAACGCGTCCATCACCAGAAAATGCGTGCCGATGTGCGTGCTGTTCCAATCGTGTTCGTGCGGAAAAAAAATCGCGCGCGGCTGATTTTTAATCAATGAAGCGGCAATGATTTTGACTGCCGGATTCCAATCAGCCGGATGATGGCTGCGCGTTTGGAAATTGATTTTCTCCAAACCACTCGAAGACGTCAGCTCCAATTCAAAACCAAGCCAGTCGCAGGCGTTTTTCAATTCCTGCAAACGCGGCTGCTGCCGTTCCTTTTTGCTGCCGAGCGTGACCGCGACATTGACGACTCGCATTTTTGATTCCCGCAACAGACGCAAGGCAAGACCACCGATAATACATTCGTCATCGGGATGCGGCGAAAAAATTAAAGCTGTTGGCGCGTCCGGCGCGGGTTTTGGATTTTCGCGTTTGGGAAAACCACCCAGCGGAAGCGATTTGCCGTCGGCAATCAACTTTGCAAAATCAGAAACAAATTTACGATACGGATTCATGGCCATTTCCTTCATTTTCCCCTGCCCTCGAAATGTTCTTCAATTTCTTCGAGTGTCTTGCCCTTCGTTTCCGGCAGGAAAAATGTCGCGGTGATAAAATAAATGACGGTGCAACCGGCGAAGACAAAGAACATCGTCGAGTAACCGTAACGTCCAACGGTTGGCAAAAATGTTGCGGCGATGGTGGTCGAAACCGCCTGATTGATGAGCAAAGCGATGCTCATGCCGTTGGAGCGGATGCGTGTGGGCATCAATTCCGAAAGCGCGAGCCAGACGCAAACGCCGGGGCCAACGGCAAAGAAAGCCATAAATGCAAAAAGCCCAAGAGCAATCAGCCAACCGTGATGTTCGTCGGGAATGGGCGTGATTAACGCGTTCTCGATTTTCAACGGCGCGGTTCGCGCCGCGTCAAGGTCGGCGAAAGGGTTCGAGAAAAAAGCGACAACTTTGTTTGGCGGCAAACAATTGTCGCGCGTGAGTTCGAGCGGTTTAGCCGTTGCGTCGTCGGAACGCGCCACCGGCGTCGCTGCGCGAAAATCGCCGTAGGAATAAATGACAATCAACGAATCGGGTTGGTTGGCGGTTGTTTTTCCGGCCAATAAGTTGGTTGCCGTCGCTTGATTGAAATTCAGCGTGAGTGTTTGGCTGGTTGTCACCAGCGCTTGAACGGCTTCTTTACAATCCACACGAAGTTTTTCCGTTCGATGAAAAAGTATTCCGACACCGATAAGTGAAATTATGATTCCCGCGCTGCCCAGCGACAGCAGGAATTTTCTGCCTTTGCGATCCACCAGCATCACGCCGCCAATGGTCAGCAGAAAATTCACGAGGGTCAAAATGACGTAGCCCAAATGCGCGTGCTCATCGTTCAAGCCGGCTTGAATCAGAATCGTCGCATTGTAGCCGATGATGGAATTGACGCCGGTGGCCTGATTGCAGGCCAAGATGACGCAGGCCAAAATGAATGGAATCACATATTTGCGGCGCAGCAATGATTCTTTAATTTTGTCACCGGCGGAAACTTTGGCTCTTTCGGCGGCGACGGTCGTCTCCATTTCCTTCAATTCAATTTCCGCCTGTTCATCCGTGCGAGAGCGCAACAATGCGATTCGCGCGATTTCTATTTCTCCGCGCCGAAAGAGCCAGCGCGGAGATTCGGCGACCATAAAACTGCCGATAACAAATAAAATTCCCGGCGGCAACGAAACCCAAAAAATGCTGCGCCACGCGACGTCTTTGAATGCAAACAGTTTTTCCGCGTCGCCCGACGCAGCCACCGCGTCAACACGATGGCTGAAATAGAGTCCAATCACCGCCGCCGCGACAATGCCCAGCGTCAGCAACCATTGAAAAATGGCCGTGCCTTTGCCGCGATTGGATGCGCCAAGACATTCGGCAAGATATAAAGGAACGACCACGCCAATAAAACCACCGCTGATGCCCTGCAATAAACGTCCAGCGACCAAGGGCCAGTAACCGTGTGCCAGCGCAATGATGGGAACGCTGATGACAAATAATATGCCGCTAATAATCATCATCCTTTTGCGCCCAAGCCAATCGGCAAGCAATCCGGCAAACAAAGTCGAAATGACGCTACCCAGCAAGACGGCGGCGACAATGAACGAAAGTTGTCCGGCATTCAGGCCGGAGGTGGCTTCGAGATATGGCAACGCGCCGGAAATGATTCCCACATCCACGCCGTAAAGTAGTCCGCCCAATCCGGCAACGAGCAAAAGAAAACGATTGTAGGCGGTTCGTTTGTTCAAAATGGCCGAATTCATTTTATTGATGATTGACGATGTTTCCTCGGACTGATTTTCATTTCATGCTCTGCTAAAATCCTAAACGGAACAACGACTTTTACAATGCCCCTTTCAAGGGGGAGAAATTTTGACAATTAAAGCTCCAGTGAATGAAACGCGGAATTTTTTATGGATTGACACAAGCAATCTGTCGCTTTTTACTTTTCAAGTGTCCAAGCAGCGTCCAAGCAATCGCCAGTCGAAGGAAGCCGGACGTTCGGGAATGACTCGCTGGCGGTGCAAAATTTTCAAGAACAGTTACACGCGCAACGGGCAGCGAATCCATCTGAATGATTGGTCGGTCAAAATTCAAGTCGGAGGCAAACGCCACACTTTCAGATTGACCGCGCAAACGAAAGCAAAGGCGGCCATCGAAGCCAAAACCATTTACGAAACCATTTGCCATGAAGGTTGGGAAAGCGCGTTTAATCAATTCAAGCGGCAAAACCGGCGTGGCGAGAACTTTTTCAAAAATGATTCGCGTTATTGGCGGGAGCGTTTGTTATTGAGGCGCTATCGGTTTCCGGGTTCAAACGAGGCGGACCAAAACTGGGCGGCGTCCATTGACCATACGGGCGGACGGCACATTTTTTTGCTCGGCACAGCTGATGCAGAAGCCGCGGCTCAACAGGCACAAAACATTTATCAAACCATTGCGGAACAAGGCTGGTCGACGGGCTTCGCAAATTTTTCGCGCGAATTGATTGTCGGCCTGGAATGGTGCGCCAATCCCATTCTTTGGACTTACACGACGATTCATACATTAACAAAACCGGAAAGCAACAAAAGCATTTGTAAAACCAGCGAAGATGCCATCCGAATCATGCTGGTGGAATCAGACGAGGCGACGCGACGCGCCTTGACGTGGTGCATTGAACAACAGGCGATGATTTGTAAATCAGTGGATGGCGCGGTGGAATCGCTGGAGCGGTTGATTGAATTGCATAAGCCGCAGGTCATTTTTATGAACCGCAATCTGGCGGGGCGGTTGGGCATTCATTTTGCCGGTCAAATCGCGGTCATCAAAGATGTGTTGGTGCTGACTTATTCCGTTTATTCCGAGGGAAATCATATGTTTGTTTCAACGCCCGGCGGCGCGGAAAGTTATTTGCTGAAACGTGTGGCTCCCGATCATTTACTTGATCCGATTTTGAAATTAGGACGGTGGAGCGGCATTTCAAATGAAAATCTTGTATTACGCATCCGCTCGTATTTTGAAGGGCTGTATCAATCGCATCATCATTCGGACGTTTCCGATCTCGCCAAGTTGACCCGGCGCGAACGCGAAGTGTTGGCCTTGCTCAGCAAAGGTCACGTGGACAAGGAAATTGCTCAAGCGTTGGGAATCAGCGCCTGGACGGTTCACGGTCATATCAAAAATATATTTGAACGGCTGAATGTTCGCACACGAACGGAAGCGGTCGTTCGTTATTTGGAAAAATAGCCCCCTAAACGGGGCATTGTGGATTTTTGCACTAAAATAGTATTCTGTTGGCGTTGGCATCATATTAAATTCTACATAAACCAAAGTATGAAACTAACCCTGAAACCTGTTTCGCTAAATCATATCCTGCTGTTGTTTGCAGCGCTAAGCATTGTTACTGTGGCCAATGCCGCAGATTATCCGTCAACCGTATTAGGCGATAATCCAATCGCTTACTATCGTTTCGAAGAAACCTCCGGCACAACTGTCGCCGACAGCAGCGCTTCAGGAGCATTTCCCGCCACTTATTTTTACAGCACGGATAATCTTTTCCCGGAGTTGGGACAGCCCGGGATTGATACCAACTCTTTTCTTTTGTCGGCGGCGGATCCTGCCTTTGTCTATTCCGGCTATTATCCGGAGTTCAACGAACAAGCTCCGTTCTCCTTTGAGATTTGGGCACGTCCAACCAGTGTTGACCCCAATAATTATCGTTGTCCGGTCGGCAATTTTTCTGGTTGGGTTGCGCAACCTTCCGGTTGGTATATTTATCAGACGCCGGGAACGCCAAGCAGCAGCACTTTTGCCTTCATTACGGCGAGCGGTGTATGGATTACTTATACAGGTATCACTCCGGGGAATTGGTATCATCTGGTCGGCACTTATGATGGCACGAATTGCAGCTTCTATGTCAACGGCACGCTAGTAGGAACCGAGGCCGCCCCGGGTTATTTGGCTAATTCAACTGCCAACAGCTATAACTCGCTTGGAATTGGAGAACGAGGTGATGATTCGCAATTTTTCGATGGCAACTTGGACGAATTCGCGTATTACACCAATGCATTGACCGCCGCGCAGGTTTTGAACCATTATCAGATCGGGACTAATTCGTTTCGCGTGGCGAACAGTCCGCCATCCATTCTGCAGGATGTGGTTTCATCAGTGAATGCTTACGCGGGACATACCGTGCAGTTCAGTGTCCTTGCGGACGGAACGGGTTCTTTGGCCTATCAGTGGTATAAAGGCGCTACCGCCATAAACGGCGCAACCAGTAACGTTCTGGCCTTCACCTGCGCTCCCGCAGACGACGGCACAACCTATTATGTTCATATCAGCAATGCTTACGGTTCGACCAACAGCAGCACGGCAACCCTCTCGGTTTCGACCGGTCTTGAAATTGACGCTCCGTTGACCTCCATCACTCGCAACGCCGGCAGTGCGGCGGCGTTTGAAATTGTGGCTAACGGTGCATTGCCGATAAATTATCAATGGCACAATGGAGACTCTTCCTCGATTGCGGGTGCCACCAATTCGATCTTGTGGTTATCAAATGTCCAATCATCCAACAATGGCGCGAGCTACTACGTCACCATCAATAATCCTTACACATCCACCAACAGCATCCCGGCGGTTCTCAATGTTCAAACTCGCGCCGTCAATGTTCCGATCACCAAATACGCCAAAGTGGTCGTGGCTGATGGCCCGGTAGCTTATTGGCGCTTGGACGAGTCGAGCGGCAGCACGACGGCGGTTGACGCCGTTGGCAGTTTCGATGGAATTTATACAAATAATAGCGGCAGCTTTACTTTCGACGTGCCAACGGGCATTCCCAACGAAACCGATGGGGCCATAGGCATTGCCAACGGGGCAACGGTCAGTATTCCGTATGCTATTGAAATCAATCCTCTCGGCGCGTTCACGGTGGAAGGTTGGTTCCAGCCCGCCTCTGTCACGATTGGCGGCAATGATTATCGCACAGCGATTTCGTCCATGAGCAATCCGTACGGCATAGGCCCAACCGGCTGGCTGGTATATCAAACAGCCGGCAATAATTGGGCTTGGTGGCCATACAATGGGTTTTACAATGGCATCCAGCTTACGGATTACGATCAGGTTGTCGCCAACGAATGGTATTATCTCGCGATGGTTTATGATGGCACGAACTTCACGTTCTATGTCAACGGTGTGGCCGAGGCATCGGGGACTGACAGCGGATTTGTTCAGAACGGAAATGTTCCCAGCGGGGGCGTTGCTAACTATAATTATAATTATAATTCCAACTCGATATCAGGCTTTCCCACCAGCGAGGCCTTCACTATCGGCCAGCGCGTTGACGATGCTTTCAATCCGTTTGAAGGCACCATAGATGACGTGGCCGTCTATGACAAAGCCCTCACTCCGCAACAAATTCAAAATCATTTCCTGAATACAACCCATCTGGTTGCCGTAATGTCCGGCAATAACATAATCATCACATGGGGAACAGGCACGCTACAGTCGGCAACCAATGTCAATGGCCCCTATACTGACGTAAGCGGAGCATCAGCGCCATCTTATACGAATTCCGTGAGCGGGACACAACAGCTCTTTTATCGAGTCCAGTTACAGTAATTTTATGAATCATCGGCCGGGAGAGTGCAAACTCCCGGCCAATTCATAGCAACAGCAAGATGATGAAAAGCCGCGCTTTCAAGGGTATGTTCCATTCCCGGGTTGTTCGCCGTGAGCAAACGGCATTCACGTTGATTGAATTATTGGTGGTCATTGCCATCATCGCGATTCTCGCGGCCATGCTTCTTCCGGCGCTTTCTGCGGCCAAGATGAGGGCTTGGGCTGTCAAATCCGTAAGCAACGTCAAGCAGCTCCAGCTTGGCGCCACGATGTATGCGAATGACAACAATGGTTTTTTGCTTCCTAATGCGCCGTATGGCCATAATTTGACCGGCTCAAAGGCTTGGGTTGATGTCAGCGATTCCACGAAATATGTTGAATCTTGGAATCAATCATTAGAGGGCAATACCAACACGGCGCTCTACACGGATGGCCTGCTTGCCCCCTATTTGGCCAATCAGCTCGGGGTCTATAAATCACCTGCGGACACAATGCCCTCGCCTAACGGCCAGCGGATTAGAAGTTATTCCATGAACGGCCAGATGGGTTGTGTGTATCTCAAGTCTATCACACCCCCATTTAATTTGGATTCGCCAGCTCTGCAATATGTCAAAGAGTCCGATATTACAAGACCAGTTCCGACGGATGCCTTTGTTTTTTGCGAAGAAAATCCCTACACCATCAATGACGGGTATCTTCAGATTGCCAGCCAGCCTTTTACTCCCAGTTTTCCTGATGTGCCGGCGGCATATCTGGGCAATGCTTGCGCCTTCTCTTTCGCCGACGGACACGCTGAAGTGCATAAATGGATGACTTCGGTGCTTTTAAGTGCAAAAGGAGCTTCCCCTCCTTTGGTCGGCGGTCAATACAACGCGGATTGGGTTTGGTTCACGCAACATGCCGCCAGCAATTAACTCTTGAATAACTCCTCAAAAATCATATTGCTCTTCGGCAAATCACGGATCTTAATTCTGGCTGTCGTCATATGTTTTATTTCTCCTGTCATTCGAGCCGATCTATGGAGCGTCGGTTATTATCCGGGCTGGGAGCAATCTTCCATGCCGGCATCCAATATTGATTTTGCCGCGCTGACCCACATCATTCATTTTTCTTTGGTGCCAAATGCAGACGGTTCTTTGAACAGCAGCGCCAATGGAGTGACCACCGCCAATTCGTTGGATATTGTGTCGCGTGCACATGCCGCTGGAATCAAAGTTTTGATTTGTGTGGGCGGCGCGGATAGTGAAAGCGGATTTCAAGGCGCTACCAGCAACGCCAACCTAGCCCTATTCATCAGCAGTCTTACAAACTTTGTGGCCACGCGCGGCTACGATGGTGTGGATGTGGATTGGGAGCCGCTTCCGTTGTCCGATTTTCAGCAATACACCAATTTGCTGAACGGATTGTATTCGGCATTGAGCGCATTTCCCCAACATAAATTACTGACCGTAGCCGCCGGCGCTTATCCGCCTTATGGCGATTCAGCGACAGCGGAATATGCCATGTATGCGCAACTACAGGGCAAGTTGGATCAAATCAACATCATGACTTATGATTTATCCGGCCCTTACGACGGCTGGGTTACATGGTTCAATTCGCCAATTTACAACGGTAATTATCATTTCCCCAGTAGTGGCGGTTTAGTTCCATCCATTGATGCTTCGGTCAGTAATTTTATCAATAACGGTGTCGCGGCGGCGAAACTAGGCATCGGCATCGCCTTTTATGGTTATGTTTGGACAGGCGGCAGCGGAACTTCAACGGGTGGGGTCACTCAACCCCGGCAATCATGGACAACCGCGCCGACCGTGAACACCTACAGCTACACCACGATCATGAACAGCTATTACCAATCGAATTTATATCATTGGGACGATAGCGCGCAGGCCGCCTATATCAGCATCACCAACGCGAATCCGGCTCAAGACATGTTTATCTCTTACGATGATCAGCGCACTTGCCAGTCCAAAATCAGTTACGCGCGCAATCGCGGACTTGGTGGCGTGATGATTTGGGAACTCGCCCAAGACCACCAATCAGGAACATCGGACGTGCTGCTTGAAACAATTAAACAAGCATTTACAACTCCCCGTTTTTCCGGCATCACTATCAACACCAATGATGTTACGCTGAATTTCTCCAGCCTTCCATTGGCGCTTTATCGGATTTCATGGACCGGCGACGTGGCGTCCGGCATTTGGAACACTTTGACCAACAACGTCGTTGGCAATACCAACCCTGTTCTAACCATCACCGACTCCGGCGTTTTAACAAATCAAATGGAGCGTTTTTATCGCGTCCAGACGCCGCCATAAATGCTCACCGCAAAAACGCTTCGTGCAGGCCGCCGTCCACGGTGATGATTTGGCCGGTCGTTTTTGAAAGTCGCTGTGAAACCAAAAGAAAATACGCTTCCGCTTGGTCGGCAGGTGTGATGGGCGATTTCGTCAACGTTCGGTCGGCGTAAAATTGCGCCAATTTTTTCACGAGTGATTCTGTCGGCTCGTCATCCGTGTAAGGAATATTGTATTTCGCGAGCGAGCCGATGACGCGGTCGCGGGGAAACATCGCCGAGCCTTGCACAACGGTCGCGGGCGCGACGCCGTTCACGCGCACGAGCGGCGCGAGTTCGATGGCAAGTTCGCGCACGAGATGATTCGCCGCCGCTTTGCTCGTGTCGTAAGCGAGCGAACCTTTTTTGGCGACAACGGCGTTCGCGCTCGTCGTCAAAACCAAATTGCCGCTCAAACCTTGCTCGCGCCAAATTTTCGCGGCTTCGTCGGCAACCAAATAACTTCCCGTGACATTTATTTTGAAAGTCGTGTCCCATTTGTCGTCGGGAATGTGGCCGGTTGTGTCGCTCGGCACAAAAATTCCGGCGGTCACGCAAATCGAATCAAAACCGCCGTAAGCGAGCGCGACTTGATCCAACATTTTGCGAACGCTCGCGCGGTCAGTGATGTTCGCCGCCAAACCAATCGCCGGGCCGCAATTTGAAATGCCCGTTCCGGCGACGCCGATGCCCAAACCAAATTTGTCCGTGATTTCTTTGGCCGTCGCGTTCGCGGCGTCCGCGTTCAAATCCACGCAAACAATGTGCGCGCCTTCTTTGACGAGCCAATGCGCGGTCTCTTTGCCGATACCCGAACCTGCGCCAATCACGACGATGATTTGCCGCGCCAATTCTTTTTCCGCCGGCATCCGTTTCAACTTCGCTTCTTCGAGCAACCAGTATTCAATGTCGAACGCTTCCTGTTGCGGCAGCGAAATATATTTATCAATCGCTTCCGCGCCGCGCATGACTTCGACCGCGCAGTTGTAAAATTCCGCCGTGACGCGCGACTCAGATTTGTCCTTGCCCCACGCAATCAAACCGAGGCCGGGAATCAAAACGACCGTCGGATTCGGGTCGCGCATTGCGGGTGAATTGGCGTGTTTGCACTTCTCATAATAAGTCTTATAGTCGTCGCGATATCTCGCCAATCCATCGGAAAGTTTCTTTTTGAGTGCCGGCACATCTTCGGTGGAAGCGCCCCACGCGACATATAACGGCTTGATTTTCGTCCGCAAAAAATGATCGGGACAACTCGTGCCGAGTTCGGCCAAACGCGGCGCGTCGGCGGAATTGACGAAGCGCAAAATCTTGTCGTCGTCTTGAACCGTCGCGATGAACCGTTTTTGCTGCGAAACCTGTCCGCGCAACCACGGCAAAATCGCGGCGAAAACTTCATTGCGTTTTTCCGGCGGCAAGGTTTGATACTTCGCGCCGCCGAAGGCTTTTGCGTCGCCGCCGCGTTCGGCATATTTCTTTTCAATGAACTGCGACGCGCGTTCGATAAAATCCAAAGTCCGCTGATAACATTCCTTGTCATCGTTCGCCCATGAAATGAAACCGTGCTGTCCCATCATAATCGCCTTCGCGTTTGGATTGCGTTTGACGATTTCCTGCATCGCAAGGCCGAGTTCAAAGCCGGGGCGCATCCATTTCACATATTCCATTTCGCCGCCGAAAATTTCCTTTGTCAATTTTTCGCAATTTTGCGCCGCCGCAATCGCGATAATCGCGTTCGGGTGCATGTGGTCAACAAACTTGGCGGAAATGAAACTATGCAACGGCGTGTCAATGGAACTCGCGCGCGGATTCAAATTGAACGTCGTGTGATTGTAAGCGCCGACCATGTCGTCTTCCGCCTGCGACTTCAAACCTTTGTCGCTGCGTGCGGCATAAGTTTTTTGCAAGCCGAGCAATTTGGATTGGTAAAGCGACGAAAAATTTTCGCGCGTGCTCGTCCGCAAATCGCCGCCCGAACCTTTCACCCAAAGCACTTCGACTTGTTCGCCGGTGAGCGGGTCGGTTTCGGAAATTTTTGACGACGTATTACCGCCGCCAGTGTTGGTGATGCGCTGGTCGCTGCCGAGTTTGTTCGAGCGATAAGCGAGCCGGTCCACGCCGGAAAGTTTCGCCGCTTCGCTGTCGCTCCAAAGATTATTGACGTATTGAAAGCTCATTTTTGAAATTCTGTGTTTTTTTTGTTATTTCTGTGAATTTACCCTTGCGTCGGGCGCAAAAACAAGTAAAAAGAAGAAAATCAGTCAAACACGCGCTCATGCTCGCCGTTGAACGACATCAACGCATTTTGGAAATGCTCCTGAAATCGGGAGCCGTCAGCACCGTTGAAGCGGCAAAATCGCTGCGGATTTCGGAAGAAACCGTGCGCCGCGATTTTGAAACGATGGAAGCCGACGGTTTACTATCGCGTCGTCATGGCGGCGCAGTGCGGCTCGACGACAATCATCGTGACCTTTCGCTGAACAGCCGCGAAACCGCCAACGTCGCGGAGAAAAAAATCATTGCCGAACTTGCGCTGCAACAAATTCAAACCGGCGACACGATTTTTTTCGACGCCAGTTCCACCGTTTTTCATCTCGCGCGGCTGCTGCCGAATCTGGAAATCACTGTTTTGACGCCCGCGCTGAAAATCGCCATCGAACTCGCGCGGCGTCCGGCGGTGCAGGTGATTTTATCCGGCGGCGCGGTCAGTCCGCGTTCGCTGTCGTGTCAGGGCAGTCTGGCGGATTCGATTTTGGAACGCTGTCACGTGCAAAAGGCGTTTTTGTCCTGCCGTGGCTTGGACGCCGAACGCGGCTTGAGCGAAGCGAACACGGAACAGGCGGCATTGAAACGAAAAATCATTGGCCTCGCGGAACAAATTTTTTTGCTGGCCGACCACACGAAAACCGGCGTCAAATCGTCCTATTTTTTCGGCCAGCTTGCGGACGTGGACGTTTTCATCACCGACCGCAAACCGACCAACGCGGTGAAACAGGCGTTGGCACGCGGCGGCGGAAAATTGATTTTGCCGAAGGAGAAATAATTTGAGCGCAAAAAAAATATGTTTGGCGGTGGATTTGGGCGCGGGCAGCGGTCGCGTCGTCGCCGGCATTTTCGACGGCGCGCGACTGGAACTGGCCGAACTGAATCGTTTTTCCAACGAGCCGATTAAATTAGCGGACGGCTGGCATTGGAATTTTGAAAAACTTTTCGGCGACATCAAAACCGGCATCGCGCTCGCGGTGAAAAAATACGGCGACGCCGTCGTGTCTGTCGGCGTGGACACTTGGGGCGTGGATTACGGATTGCTGGACGCAAACGGCCAATTACTCGCCGCGCCGTTTCAATACCGCGACGCGCGCACGAACGGGATGATGGATTTGGCGTTTGAAAAAATGCCGCGCGCGGAAATTTATCAGCGCACGGGCATTCAATTCATGTTTTTCAACACGCTGTTTCAGCTGCTCGCGGAAAAAAAATTGTCGCGCGCGGAATGGCTCTTATTCATGCCGGATTTGATTCATTATTTTTTGACGGGGATAGCGGCGAATGAAAAATCCATTGCCAGCACGAGTCAGTTGTTAAATCCGAAAACGCAAAATTGGGACGACGAAATTTTGCGCGCGATGAGTTTTCCGCGACAAATTTTTGGCAAATTGATTGACGCCGGAACGGTCATCGGCGAATTGCTGCCGGAAATCGCAAACGAAACCGGCGCGAAAAATTTGCGTGTCATTGCGCCCGCCGGACACGACACGGCGTCGGCGGTGGTCGGCGTTCCGGCGGAAGAAAGCGAGCCGGTTTTTTTGAGTTCAGGAACGTGGTCGCTCATCGGGCGCGAATTGAATTCGCCGCTGATTTCCGATGAAAGTTTTGCCGCGAGTTTTTCCAACGAAGGCGGCGTTCTCGGCACGACGCGATTTCTGAAAAACATTTCGGGCATGTGGCTGTTGCAGGAATGCAAGCGCGCATGGGATATCGCTGGAAAATCCGTCAGTTACGACGAATTGCAAAACCTCGCTAAAAATTCGCCGCCGTTCGCGGCGTTCATTGACCCAGACGCGCCGGAATTTTCCGCACCGCAAAATATGCCGGAAGCCGTTACGGAATTTTGCCGCCGCACCGGACAAATCGCGCCAACAAATTTTGACGCGTTTGCGCGGACGATTTTTGAAAGTCTCGCGTTGAAGTATCGTTTCGTAAAAAATTCGTTGGCGCAAGTCACAGGCAAACCGATCGACAAAATTTACATTGTCGGCGGCGGCAGCCAGAACGATTTGCTCAATCAATTCGCGGCGGACGCCATGAATTGTATTGTCGTCGCCGGGCCGGTCGAAGCAACTTCGATTGGCAACGTCATCATGCAACTCCATGCGCTCGGCGAAATTTCGTCGCTGACCGAAGGTCGCGCGCTGACGCGGCGTTCGTTTGCGGCCAAAATTTTTGAGCCGAAAAATTCCGGCGCATGGAACGACGCATTTGCGCGTTTTCAAAAAATTCTCTTGAACTGACAATTATGAAACCGGCGGAAATTTTGAAACGATTGATTTGGCTGTCGCGCGAACTTGGGCGCGAAGACCGGCATCTGGCGATTCTCGGCGAAGGCAACACCAGCGCGGATTTAGGCGACGGAACATTTTACGTCAAGGCGAGCGGCTGTCAGCTTGGCGTGATTGACAAAGACGGTTTTACGCGCGTGAACCTGCAGCCGATTTTTGACGCGCTGGAATCTTCTGATAAAAGCGATGAAGCCGTAAAAAAAATTCTCGAAAATTGCCGCGTGGACAAAAAGGCCAAATTGCCGTCGGTCGAAACTTTTTTGCACGCGATTTGTTTGCGCGAAGGCGGCGCGAAATGGGTTGGTCACACGCACGCGGTTTCCGTTTTGGAAATTTTATGCAGCAAACTTGGCGCGAAACCGTTTCATCGCCACATTTTTCCCGACGCGATTGTCGTGTGCGGTCGCCGCGTGGCGGAAGTGCCTTACGTTGATCCCGGAATTCATCTGGCGATTGAATTGCGAAAATCACTTCGTCAGTTTATGAATGAAAATGGTGTCGCGCCGAAAGTCATTTTGATGGTCAATCACGGCCCGGTTGTTTTGGGGCAAACGGAACGCGATGTGTTGAACACGATGCTGATGCTTGACAAATGGGCAAATATTTTGGCCGGCGTCTATGCCGTCGGCGAACCGCAATTTCTTGATGAAAAACTTTCAGATAGAATTGAAAATCGCCCCGACGAACATTATCGCCGGCGCGAAATTGGCAAGTTGAAATAAAAATTTATGGAAAATCCACTATTCAAAAAGCTCCCCAAAATCGGAATTCGCCCGGCGATTGACGGACGGCTTGGCGGCGTGCGCGAATCGCTCGAATCGCAAACGATGAATCTCGCAAAATCCGTCGCCAAACTCATCGGCGAGAAATTGCGTTATCCAAATGGCAAGCCGGTTGAATGGGTCCTTGCCGATTCGTGCATCGGTGGCGTGGCCGAAGCCGCGGCCTGCGCGGAAAAATTTTCGCGCGAAGGTGTCGGTGTTTCGTTGACTGTCACGCCATGCTGGTGTTATGGCAGCGAAACGATGGACATGGACGCGACGATTCCGAAAGCGGTTTGGGGTTACAACGGCACGGAACGTCCTGGCGCGGTTTATCTTGCGGCGGTGCTCGCGGGTCATACGCAAAAAGGTCTGCCTGCGTTCGGCATTTACGGTCGCGACGTGCAGGACGCCGGCGACAAAACGATTCCCGCCGACGTGCAGGAAAAAATTTTGCGTTTCGCGCGCGCGGGTTTGGCCGTGGCCGTCATGCGCGGAAAATCTTATCTGGCAATGGGCGGCACTTCGATGGGTATTGCCGGTTCGATTGTGAATCCTGATTTCTTTGAAAATTATCTCGGCATGAGAGTCGAGTCGGTGGACATGAGCGAATTTGTCCGGAGCATCGAGCGCGAAATTTTTGACAAGGCCGAATACGAAAAGGCACTCGCGTGGGTGAAGGCCAATTGCAGGGAAGGCAAAGATTACAATTCGCCGAAAACAAAACGCCCGCGCGAACGTTTGAATCGGGAATGGGAAATTTCCGTGAAAATGTCGCTCATCGCGCGCGATTTGATGCTTGGAAATCCGGCGTTGAAAAAAAAATTCGGTGAAGAAGCGCTCGGCCACAATGCGATTGCGTCCGGTTTTCAAGGTCAGCGTCAGTGGACGGATCATTTTCCCAACGGCGATTTCATGGAAGCAATTCTCAACACGTCGTTCGACTGGAACGGCGCACGCACGCCTTATATCGTCGCCACGGAAAACGATTCGCTCAATGGCGCGTGCATGTTGTTCGGTTATTTGCTCACAAACACCGCGCAGGTCTTCGCCGACGTGCGAACGTATTGGAGTCCGGCAGCAGTGAAACGCGTGACCGGACACAAATTGACCGGCGCGGCGGCAAATGGATTTTTGCATCTCATCAATTCCGGTCCAGCGGCGCTGGACGGAACCGGCGAGCAAACCATTTCCGGCAAACCGGCGATGAAACCGTTTTGGGAAATCAGCGCGTCGGAGATCAAAAAATGTCTCGCGGCGACGACGTGGCATCCAAGCATCACGGAATATTTTCCGGGCGGCGGCTGGTCAACGCGCTTCCGCACGCGCGGCGGAATGCCCGCGACAATTTGCCGTTTGAATCTGGTGAAAGGACTTGGCCCCGCGCTGCAAATCGCCGAAGGCGAAACGATTGAACTGCCTGGAAAAGTCCACGCGATTTTGGATGAGCGCACCAATCCGACGTGGCCGACGACGTGGTTTGTGCCGCGCACAAACGGCAGCGGCGCGTTCCGCGACGTTTATTCGGTGATGAACAACTGGGGTGCGAACCATTGCTCGATGAGTTACGGCCACATCGGCGCGGAACTTATCAGCCTCGCGTCCATGTTGCGAATTCCGGTTTACATGCACAACGTCGCGGAAGAAAAAATTTTCCGACCGAGTGCGTGGAACGCTTTTGGCACGGCTGATCGTGAAGGCGCGGATTTCCGTGCGTGCAAGAATTTTGGGCCGCTTTACAATTGAAAATTTAAGGAAAATTTTTGCCGTGAAAATCTCCTTGTTCATCCCGTGCTTTGTGGATCAATTTTTTCCGCAAACCGGAATGAACATCGTGAAAATTCTGGAGCGACTCGGTCATGTGGTGGATTTTCCCGAAGCGCAAACCTGCTGTGGTCAACCCACATTCAATTCCGGTTTTTGGGACGAAGCGCGCGCGGTGGCGGAAAAACAAATCGGCGTTTTCAAAAATTCCGAAGTCGTCGTGATCGCATCCGGCTCGTGCGGCGCGATGCTCAAAGTTTTTTATCCCGAATTGTTTCACGGTCATGCGCTCGAAAACGAAGCCAAATCGCTCGCGGTGAAAACGTTTGAATTTTCGGATTTTCTCGTGAACCAATTGGGCGTGCGTGACGTCGGCGCAACATTTCCCGGACGCGCGACGTTTCACGACGGCTGTCACGGCTTGCGCGAATTGAATTTGAAAAATCCGCCGCGTGAATTGCTGAAAAATGTGCGTGGACTCGAACTCGTCGAAATGAAGGAAGCCGAAACGTGCTGCGGTTTTGGCGGCACGTTCGCGGTGAAATTTCCGATGATTTCGACCGCGATGGGCGAAGTCAAATGCGCGTCCATCGCCGAGACCGACGCAGATTTTGTGATTTCCAACGATTCGAGTTGCCTGATGCAAATTCGCGGTTTGCTCGACCGACAGGGCAAGCCGGTTAAAACCTTTCACCTCGCTGACGTACTGGCGCAAACCTGAAAAATGACGACGCCAGCCAAAGCATTTTCCGAATCCGCGCAGCGTTACACGGCGGATTTGCCGCATCGCGTTTGGATTCAACGCGCGCTCGTCGGTTATTACGTCAAGCGCGACGAAAATAAAAATCGTTTTCAAAATTGGCAAAGCGCGCGCGACGCGGCGGCGGAAATCAAATGGGACGCCGTCAATCACCTCGACCGTTATTTGGAAGAATTTGTCGCGAAACTTGAAGCGCGCGGCACGAAAATTTTTTGGGCGAAGAATGCGGAAGACGCGCGGAATTACATCGTCGGTGTCGCGCGCGAAAACAAAGTTCGCTCCGTCATCAAATCCAAAAGCATGACGGCGGAAGAAATTCATTTGAACGATGCGCTCGAACGCGCCGGTTTTGAAACCGTCGAATCCGATTTGGGCGAATACATCGTGCAACTGCGCCGCGAGCCGCCGTATCATCTGGTTTTTCCCGCGATGCACCTGACGCGCGGACAAATCAGCGATTTGTTCCATGAGAAATTGAACTCCGCGCCGACGGATAATCCCGAAGATTTAACGATGATTGCGCGGCGCGTGATGCGGCAAAAATTTTGCGCGGCGGACATGGGCGTCAGCGGCGCGAATTTTGCCATCGCTGAAACCGGCATGATTTCCATCACGGAAAACGAAGGCAACGCGCGGCTGACGACTTCGCTGCCGAAAATTCACGTCGCGCTTGTTGGCATCGAAAAAATTTTGCCGAAACTTTCCGACCTCGCGCTATTTCTGCCAATGCTCGCGACGGCGGGCGCGGGACAATCGCTGACTTGCTACAACACGCTTTACGGCGGGCCGCGACAGCCGGGCGAAGTGGACGGGTCGGAACAATTTCACGTCGTGCTGCTCGACAATCGCCGCACGGAATTGCTCGCGGACGCCGAGCAACGCGATGCGCTACATTGCATCCGCTGCGGCGCGTGCCTGAACGTCTGCCCGATTTTCAAAAACGTCGGCGGGCACAGTTACGGCACGACGTATCAAGGGCCGATTGGCTCGGTCATCACGCCGCATTTGCGCGGGCTGCACGACTGGAAACATTTGTCGCAGGCGTCGTCGCTCTGCGGCGCGTGCACGGAAACCTGTCCGGTGAAAATCAATCTGCATCATCACTTGCTGCACAACCGCCGCAACGCCGCGCGCGCGGAATCGTTTGGCGGAAAAATTCTGTATCGCGGTTTTGCGTTTATGATGCGACGGCCAAAATTGTATCGGTTTGCCACACGATTTGCGCGCATCGCGCAACCGTTGCAAAATTTAATTCAAGGAACGATTTTTGACCCGCTGCGGGCGTGGACAAAAACACGGTCGTTTCCTAAAGTCGCGGAAAAAAGTTTTCATCAACTCTGGCGCGAAAGGAAGAAATCATGACGAATCGCGAAATCATTTTGGGACGAATCCGCGAGGCGCTAAAAATTTCCGCACCACATCCGGCGTTTTCGGAAAAGGCGCAAATCCCATCGCCGCCGAATTTGTTTCAAAGTTCATTTCAAAAATGGCTGCCGCCGGTGGGCGAAACATCGGACGAGCAAATCGAATTGTTTCGGCAAAATTCGGAAAATTTGAAAACCGATTTTCGCGTTTGCGCGGATGTGAACGAAGCCGTTCAATACGTGAAAACGCTGGCGGTGGAAAATCATTGGGGGAAAATCGGGACACATCACGGTGAATTAACGAACGCTGTTGCGCGGGAATTAAATTTGCCGAAGGTGCAAACAGACAGCGGCTACGCCATTGCGGATTTGGAAAGTTGTGACGCAGGTTTGACAGAATGCGAATCGCTCATCGCACAAACCGGCAGCGTTCTCGTTTCCGCGCACAGCGCGGGCGGACGCGCACTCTCTGTTTTGCCGCCGCATCACATCGTGCTGGCGCGAAAAAATCAGATGACGCCAAATTTGTCCATCGCGTTGCAACGTGCGCGGGAAAAATTCGGCGACACTTTTCCGAGTTTTTTATCGTTCATCACTGGGCCAAGTCGCACGGGCGACATCGAGCGCATTTTGGTGCTCGGAGCGCATGGACCCAAAAAATTGACAATCCTGATCCTGCCTTAAATTGCTCTGTTTATTGCGGATAAACCAATCTGAAAAAGACACTACCATTGGTTGAATCCGTCTGCAAAATCATTTGATTTGTGGTTGTTGAATCCGGCAACGTGACCCAATTGGTTCCCAGTCCGGCACTTGGCGAATTTGTCTGTGCCTGCAGTTCCCAACCGCGATGGTCTGACGGCCAACTGATTTGCAGTTGGTCATTAGCCGTTTGGAAGTTGAGTTGCGGTGGCGTCGCGGCTGTCGGTTGTGCGTTGACAAAAGTCGAATCAGCGCTTTCACCGGCGGAATTGGTGGCGGACACCGCAAAATAATAAACCGTTCCATTAGACAGATTGAAGTTGGTAAAATTCAATGCGCTGATATTCGTGGCGATAATTTCATAACTTCCGCTTGAAACCGTTGAACGTTTCACATTGTAACCTGTGGCATTTGGCGAGACATCCCAGTTGAGTATCACTTGCGCATCTCCTGCTGTCGCGGTTAATCCAATTGGAGCAATGGCAGTTGCCGTTCCCGATGGACCTAGAGCAAAATTTGCTTCAATATCGTCGGCTGTTAACACGCCGCTTTCAACCCGGGCGCACGCAATGTAACCGTGAAAAGGATTGGCTCCGCCATTGGAAGCGGTTCCTCCAATCATAGACCCGACTTGCATCAATGTTTTTGCCGTAACCAGAGAAGCTCCGACGACTTTGGTGCCATCCTTTACACCGTCCAAATAAGCATTCAAAGTAGTTCCATCATAAGTCACGGCCAGATAATGCCATTTATTGGGTGTCGGCGTTGTGACCCAAGCAGTATCCAGGTTGCCAAAATCGCCCGAAACGACGCCCCAGCCGCTGGTGTCATAATTAAAATCTCTATCGGCCATCGGCGTTCCACTACCTGCTTGATTTCCGTAATTCAAATAAGCGCTGGTTGGGTTCACATCCGTGGCGTAAATCCACGCCTCAACTGAAACAGGATTGTTTGAATTGATCTCGTCCGGACTTTTAAGAGCCGACTGAACTGAATTATTGCCTGTCGAATTTACATACAAAGTTTTGACGGCTTGACCGTTCCACATCAAATTGGCCAAATTCAAATTAGCTCCGCCAAGAGTTGAAAAATTGCCGACACTCTGTGGATTGCTGGTGCGATTAGTCCAAATCCTGGCGCTCGAAATCAAATCCTGCGATTGAAGATTGACAATCAGGTCTCCTTTATAGCGAACAGCATAAGTGGCAGTCGGCATGGTTTCCGTTTCAATAGAATTGGCGCTTTCGCCCCACAAATTGAAAGCAGAAACGACATAATAATAATTTGTATTATTGATCAGTCCGGTATCAATGTAATTCAATGTCGTTAAATTACTGGCGACGGTTGTATAGTCGCCCTCACTAACCAGAGACCGTTTTACACTGTAACTGCTTGCTCCAGAAACTCCCGCCCAGAACAGCGCCACCTGGTTGTCGCCGCCTTTGGCTATCAATTCTGTTGGCGTAGCCGGCGGAGGTTCCACCAAATCATTCGTGCGTACAGATGGAGTAACTGTCAATTGTGAAATTGTTCCATTGGTTAAAACCAACCTGACCGTCGTATTGCCAGAGGCGCAAAGTTTATAGTCCACATTCCAACTTGAAGGCCACGCCGGAAGCGGCCTGATTTGATTGCCAACGCATTGAAGCAACATGAATTGTAATCCGCTCATCGCCGCGCCGCCGGTATCTTCGCAAGGCAAATAATCATTTCGCGTTGTCCAAAACGCTTGAAATCTGCAAGCCGGATCGGTGTCCTTAAAATTATTGATCACATCTTGTTGCGCTTGACCGGTCAATCCCACCAAAGGTTCTTGAATCACATCCTGACTCCAGTCGTATTTATAGGTTTGCACGGTTCGATGATTGAAAGTGGATAAGGCGACATCAAAATCGGGCAAGCCAAGTCCATAAATCCGGTAAGGAAAAATACAATAACATTCCGGGTTCTCGGAATTATGAGCCGCGCCGTAAGTCTGCGCAGGTTTTATATATGCACCGGTTGAATCCATTGGCAGCGGCGGCAAGACCAATAAACAACTATTCCATTCATTTGTTAAAGCGGGCGTCGTCAAATCGTTTGGTAATGCCAGCAGTTGCGAAATGTCCCACATCAAACCTGAAATGTAATCCGCAGGATTAGTGCAGCTCCAATACATTTCACAGGCGTTAGCCGGATAAAAATTAAGTTTTCCGCTCACCCTTGGCCAGTGCTGGTTGAAAAAGCGAATGGCTTGTGCCGCGAACGGCACAATGTAATTTGTCGCGAAGGTTTTGTCCTGCGTGTAGTCATAATAAGCCAGCATCATCGCGAGCGTTTCCAGTCCGCCTTGATAGTGATATTTGATGTATGTGTCGCCGCAAGTTGTCGCCGAACTGTTGTTCCAACCCCAGTCGTCTCCATAATAAAGCCCAAAAATGTTGAAGGTTTCAGGAAAGAAAGCGCCGCCGTGTCCGTAATACTTTTGCGTCGCCGCCATTTGCAAAGGCAGCATATTGGTATAAATGTCGAAATAGGGTTTCATCATGTCGAAATCCCCTGAAGCCAACATGGGCCAATACAGCAACCGCGTGTTTTGGTTCCAATATCCCGGTCCCCATGCGCGATAATCTCCGTTTTGTCCGTTGTAATCAAAAGTGAACGTTCCGCCGTTGAATTTGATCGGATATTTTCCGCGTCCCTGGCAAGCCTCGACATACCGTTGCTCCAAATAACCGCGCGTTACGTTGGTCGCATCCGCGTCGCCGCTGATAAATATCCAACTGCGATTCCAAAATGTATCCCACCAGGCATAATGATTGGTTCGCGCAGTCGCTTCATCCGCAGCTTCAACTTGCGCGATCTGGCTGTTCATTTGGCTCTGCCAATCAGCGACGGCGGCGGTTTGCGCAGTGTAAGGATAAATCGAAATTAAGAAATTAGTTCCCGAATTTGACTGCAATTGCTGGGAATTGGATACCGCAAAGTTAGTGGCCAGAATTGTAGCTCCAAAAATACGATTAGTCCAAGGGTCGGGGTAACCGCTTGCGTATCCGTTCAAGTTTTCTGCATTGAACAGCGCGTTAAAATATGAGCTTGAATTTTGATGATACCGCACCAAACGGTCCGGCAAACTTATTACTTGGTCTGCGCTTTCCGAGGGCGTTGACGAAGCGCCCGTTACGCCACGGAAACTATCTTGATTGCCACTGTTCATTTGCTGAACGGAAGCGCGCCAGATTTCGTTGGAGCAGGACATGGTAAAATTTTGCTGGCCGCTGGCCGAAATACGAATCACCGGCTGATTGGCATCCGCATAGATACGCAGAAAAATCTGCGAACTGTTTTGCCCCGCAGTGATGTCAATCTCTCCGTGATAAAAATCAAGCACTTGATTGAATGGCTGCCCCGTCGCAAAAGGATTGGGAGAAAAATGAATCCGCACGCGTCCAATTTTCAACAATCTCGCGCCTTCGCTCCAACTGTCGGATTTGCCGATATACATCATCAAATCGCCGCCATTATTTTCCACCCACACATTCGCCGTAATGTCGCCATTACCAATGGGCATGGAGCCGGGCGAACCATTTGTGCTGGGTGTCGTCCACGTTTCATTGTAACTGCTTAATTTTGAAAGAATGTCCGCCGGCAAATCGCCGGCATGACTTTGATCAAAGATTGATAAAGAAAGCGTGACGCAAAAAAGTAAAAGTTTATGAACTCGCAATCTCATGTGACTTACAACTTGGCTGAAATTCATTACGGACGGACTAATCGGAAAAAGACGCTTCCGTTGTTGGAATCAATCGGCAGAGCCATTTGATTTGTCATCACTGAATCCGGCAATGTGACCCAATTGGTTCCCAGTCCGACATCCGGTGAATTTGTCTGCGCCTGCAATTCCCAACCGCGATGATCCGGCGGCCAAATAATTTGGAGTTGATTGCCGGCTGTCTCGAAATCAAGTTGCGGCGAACTTGTGGCCAAAGGTTGCGCGCTGACTTCGCTGGAATTGGCGCTTTCGCCAAATGAATTCGTCGCGCTGATGACATAATAATAAATCGTTCCCGGAGTTAGATCAGTGTCAAAATAATCAAGCCCGCTGATATTTGTGGCAATCGTGATGTAACTTCCGTTGCTGGCGAGCGAGCGTTTCACATTGTAACCGCTGGCGCTGACGCTGCCGTTCCACGTCAAATGCACTTCGCTGTCGGAAATGGAAGTAGCGCTTGGATTAGCCGGAACTGTCGGTGCCGTTCCAAAAACATTGAATTCGTCTATGCTCCAAAACGTTCCGTTGACGCTGCCGGTTTGGATGATGCGAATATAGCGCGCTGATTGCGCAACAAAAGTGATTGTTGTGATTCCCGATGTGCCGACCCCGGTGGCTATCGGGCCGCTCCAATTGACGCCATCGTTGGAAACCAAAACTTGATAACCACGCGGATAATCGTTGGCTGAATTGATGCAATTCAAAACAATTTTGTTGAAGGTATTGGCCGCCCCCATATCTACTTGAAACCATTGGCCATTGACTTGCGAAGTGCCGGTTGACCAACGCGTGGTCAGATTGCCGTCCAAAGCATTGCCCGGCGCGTCGCTGCCCGAAGTGCTTGAGCTGGCAATCCAGAAAGTGCGGTTCAACGAGCCGGGCATTGCGTAGGTTTGAGCGGAATTCGCACTCTCGCCCACAAGATTTGTGGCTGAAACGACATAGTAATAGGTTGTGCCGTTGGCCAAACCGGTGTGAACAAAACTGGTCCCGCTTAAATTAGTCGCAATCACAGTGTAAGTTCCACCGCTGGCAAGAGAGTATTTGACATTATAGCCGGTCGCTCCGGGCGAACTTAACCAGTTTAACGTCACTGTGGAATTACCGGCGTTTGCAGTTAAATTGGCGGGTGGTTGAGGCGCGACGCCATTGACGAATCCGGCTGTGAAAGATTGAGTCGTTCCAATGGAACTGCTTTGGGCGATCAATGGACTGGCGCCGTTATTGGGCGCGGTGACATATTTGCCGTTAATCGCCGCTAAAATGGCGATGTTGCCATTGCCGGCATCCACTTCGGTAAACGTTTCCCATGAGCCGACGCCAGTGCGATTGGCGATAAGCGGACTGGTTCCGGCGTTTTCTGCCGTAACGATGTTGGAATTAACCATCGCCTGAAAACCTATATTGCCGCCACCAGCATCAATGATTTTGAACTGCTCTGCTGTTCCAACTGAAGTGCTGCTGGCAATCAAAGAGTTAGACCCGTTATTGGGTGCGGTGACGTATTTACCATTGATCAACGCCTTCAACGAATAAACATTGCCCGGAATCAATTGATGTGAAAATACGGGTGCTGCGGCAAAAAATCCGAAGTAGGTCAGGTTAAATTGTCCGCCAACATTATTGTAAACCAGATAAACATTATGGGTGCCGCTTGCGTTCGTGATCGAACAGTAGGTATTTGCATAAGTTTGCGTGTCCCCGGTTGCCGGAATCGAACAGGTTCCAATCAATGTGCCGTTGGGACTGTCCAAATGGATTTCTATGCTGCCACCAACATTATCACTGGCTACCCGGGCAACAAATGTATCAACGTTTGCCAAATTGATATTGTCATAAGCTGACCAATCACCATTCATCATGCCGCCAATAGTTTGGCCACCTTCGCTACACGGTTCAATGGCCACACCTGACGCGCCATCATAATCAGCGGCGGCAATTGGTATTATTGCCGCATAAGCCGTTGCGTTATTCGTCAACACAACTCGCCCGGAATTCAAACCTGTGACTGTATTGGAGTTGATGATGGCGTTGCCAAAAATACCCGAACCCGCGTAACTCGGTCCAATGACCATTCCGTCCAGACCGGGATTCTGAATCATATTGTATTGAAAAACGATGTTCGAGCCGGTCGAAAATCCGACACCGGTGTAAAGAGAATTGATTATTGTGTTGTTCGCGCAATAAACATTTGCCACCAGACCGACCCCCTGCCCGTCTCCGGCATTGCCAATCATCAGCGCCTGCTGTTGCTGAAGATAGCCATTGCCTCCGCAACGCAAAACGACATTTCCCATTACTTTGGCCGAATACAAGTCGGAACCATTCACGCCAAATCGTCCAACACCTAAACCGATGTATCTTGCCGTGTCGCAAAGCAAATTGTTGGTCACGATGTCGTTGATACCACCGTAGATTCCGATTCCTTTGCCGCCCCACGCGCCAATTGCCGTATTGTTAACGTAAGCGATATTGCTCATCGTGGTGTAGTAGTAAGTCGTATTTCCGTTAACATTGTAATTCACCGAGTTAATGGCCATCGCATCGTCGCCCGTGCCGCGAACAAAATTGTTGGAATAGGTCAAATTCATCCCGATGCCGTTGGCGCTTTGCACATTGTTGAAATTGCCGCCGTCGGACCAGACGCTCAATACCCGGCAGTTCTGTGCCGTTCCGCCGCCGCCCGCGCACCAGAAGGCCGAAGTCACATGTTGAATCCAAACATTGTCCACGAGCCAATTGTTGCCGCTGAAGTTGACAGCACCGTTGTTGTCATTTCCTGCCCGGCTCGAACCGTTGCAATCCAACAACACATTCGACAAGGTGCAGGAAGTGGTCGTGATAATGTTGGCGACGCCTTGCGAATTATTGTTCGGTGTGACGCGATAGAGCGTGCTATACCACGGTCCTGCGCCGACGATCGTTATGCCTGAAGCGCTGAGTCCACCATTAACGGCGCTGAAATAAAATGTGCCCGGTGGAATCCACGCGATTTTTCCCTGCGTTTGCGCGGCAATGAAACAATTGTTGATGGCGGTTGTGTTGTCCACGCTGATGTTGTTCGACACCGCGCCGAAATCGGTTATAGAAAGTGAATTGGCCAGTTGCGTCAAAGGTGGCGGCGGATTTTCCAAATCCACAACGTCAATGTAATAGAACGAAGCCGTGTTTGAAGAATCCATTTGAAACCGGATGGTGTCTCCGGGCGCAATCGGATTTCCGGTCACAAACGCGTGCGTGTCATTCCAAAAACCGCGCGGGTTGCCATCCGCCGGATTTTTGTCTGTCTGTCCGTTGTAATTGGTTCCTTCGTAACAATAATTTTGCAGCGAATTAACGCTGAACGCCTGACGAAATGTTCCGTTGACGTATAAATCAACGGTTGAAGTGATTCCGCCGCCAGTCGGTGCGTCGGGAATACACGAGCGCAAATTAATGGCCGTAATGCTCTGGCCGGTGTTATTGGTCCATTCCACATATTGACCAATTGCATTGAGACGAACGTAGGCGTGACCGGACGCTTCCAATTCCGGGCTGGAATACTGCGTGGTCGGCGCGGCGGTTACGGATATCACGGTCGCGCCACCGCCAAGCGTCCCGTTTTCGGCTTCATAACTGACAAATGGCGTGGTTGCGCCAACGGCGGCGTGAGATTTATTCAAAGAGGCAAGCATTGCAATGGAACAGGCAATGCCAACAAAAAAAGACCTAGTCATGGCTAAAAAAACAAAGTCAAAGGTTCAATCGCGTTGAATCAACTGCTTTCACCTCATGGATCTGTTGAAATTTTAACGGGTCTTGAAATTTAATTTCATCCCCTAAAGCGGGGAGATTCACCGGCAAAATTTCGCCATAATAGTTGTGACAAAAGTTGACATGCCGTTCGTAATTTTTGAAGACTGGTCGCATGATTAATTCCGGCGTTCTCAACCCACGAATCCTCTCGCTGCTGGCGCGCGTGCGTCACACCAATGCTCTGGTTATTGCCGACCGCGGTTTTCCATTCTGGCCGGAAATCGAAACAGTGGACATTTCGCTTGTGGACGATGTGCCGACCGTCGTGCAAGTCATCCAAGCCGCGCGCCTGAATGGGAATTACACGCAAGCGTTCATGGCGCGGGAATTCAAGGTCAACAATTCAAAAACGATGCAGGGCAAATTTGCCGGCGCGTTGGCCGGGATTCCCGTCAAATTTGAAGCGCACGCGGATTTCAAAAAGCGCGTGCCGAATGCGATTGGCCTCATCCGTACCGGTGACACGGTGCAATACGCGAACACGATTTTGATTTCCGGTTAATTTTCCGGCAAACCTCAATGTCCGCCGGAAGCGCCCAAACCGCGAACCCCTTCTCGCCGGCTCAATTTTGACCACGCAAAGCCATAAAACGCAATCAGCGCGAAACATATCAGTGGCATCCAAAAACTGGCAGCCATGTTATAGACATCGCCCAAATGCCCCATAAATTTCGGCATCAACGCGCCACCGGTGATGGACATGACGATGAAAGCCGCGGCTTTTTTCTTCGACTGCGAGCCGATGCCAAAAATGCCAAGCGCAAAAATGGTCGGGAACATGATGGACATGAAAAAGTAACTGGCGAACACGCTTGCTGCGGAAATCCAGCCCCTGTCAGCAATGATTAACGCGCAAACACCCACGTTCAGTAGTGCAAACAATCCAAGCGTTTTATGCGCTGGCGCTTTTTTCATGATCCACGCGCCGACAAGTCGCCCGAGCAGGAAAAAGCCAAAAGCAAATGATGAGAGAATGCCCGCGCCTTTGTCGCTCAAAGCAAATCGGTTGTCGTCATAAGTGATTATTTTTGGAAAGGCGTCGGTCAGCAATAAACGATTCAAGCGCAATCGGGCGTTGTCACTTTCTGGATTTTCGCTGACAAGTTGTTGCGTCGTGGCGCTCAATGTAATGCCATTGAATCGCTGTGCATCATAAAACGCTGGCTTTTGGTCCTCTTTGATGAGTTCCTGCCGCAGAATGTTGTTCAAATCGTGCGTCAATGTTGTCCGCAGTAACGCAGGATTTACATTGGCCTCGGCCAACTGGCTGACGGTTGAAGCAGATAAATTTTCCGCGAGAAAAGTGGAAACGGCATCGGATTTGTTTTTGAGCCGTTCGACGAATGCGGGAACATCCACGATATTTTCTTCGGACAAAACGACGCGATGTTCCAGCCAGCCCCATTTTTTCAAGTTACTGTTGTCCCATGTCGCGGCCAGCGACGGCACCAGACAATAGCCGGTATTTTTGTCCACAGTCATGCTGTTGATGAAAAAACTGAAAATGCCGGCCTGCGCGGCGACATAGACAAATTGCGCCAGCGTTGCGCCGGAAAAATGGGGATGCGCCCAAATGCTGTGGGCGGACAATTTTTTTGTCGTGGAAAACAGGAATGGCGTCATTGCCAGCACGGCGACAACAAAAACCCACCATTTGGCTTGGACAGCCTGTTCCGCGATGCCACAGGCAGGCAGGATGGTATGCAGCACGAGATAGACGGAAAGTCCGACCGCCGCAACGTTCAGAAACATCAGCAGAAATATAAGCGCGTTATTTCTGGTTTGGCTGACCGGCACATTGTCATCGGTATGATATTCGTCAACCACCTGCACGTCCGGCACCCGGGCGCGAAAAAAGAGCATGGCAAGGATGACGACAATGATTGCGACACCCATATACGGAATGAAAAGCTGGCCATGCGCTTTTTGGACGCCGCCTTCCGAATAAAAATAAGCTGAACCAACAATCGGCCCCAAAATCCAGCCGACGCCGTTGCAGGACTGCGCGAGATTGATGCGCGTTGCGCTGTATTCTTTCGGTCCCAGCAATGTCGTGTAAGGATTGGCAACCGTTTCCAAAACCGTCAATCCCATCGCAATCGCG
>DASZXB010000048.1:0-59026 GCA_035546095.1 Verrucomicrobiia bacterium
GTCGTAATCCGTGCGGTTGCCGACGCGCGCGGCCTCGACATTGTAACGAACACGCGTGACCGGCGAAAACAACGAATCTATCGCGATAACGCCAATGGCTTGCCCGGGCTTTTTGTTTTCATCGCTCGGACAAAAACCGCGGCCGATTTTCACGGTCAATTCCAGTTCGAATTTTTTCTTTTTGTCAAGCGTGCAGATGTGCTGGTCGGGATTAACCAATTCGACGTTCTGGTTCAATTGAATGTCGGCAGCCGTCACCGGGCCATCCTTGTTGACCGAAAGCAAAAGCACTTGCTCGTCACGCGTATGCGCCTTGAACTTGACTTTTTTGAGATTCAAAACGATGTCCGTCACGTCCTCAACCACACCGTCAATCGTGGCGAATTCGTGCTGTGCGCCGTCCACTTTGATGGACGTGATGGCCGCGCCTTCGAGCGACGAAAGCAGCACTCGGCGCAGCGAATTTCCAATCGTGTGGCCGTAACCGGTTTCAAACGGGTCGGCGATGAATTTTGCGTAAGTGTCCGTCGCGCTTGCGTCGTCTTTCTGCAACCGCTTCGGCATTTCGAAACGTCCAAGTCTAACTGGCATATTTTCCTTTCAACAATTTTAATCTGATTTTTCGGCTGATTTATTCCCGTGCCGAAAAATCCGTATAATTGTTTTTGTTTGTTACTGTTTAACGGGAATAAAATTCGACAACCGCCTGTTCATTGGCAATCGGCTGGATTTCATCGCGTGTCGGGATGCGCGTAACCGTGCCTTTGAAATTTTCCTTGTCCAAAAGCAGCCAATCCGGCACTGAACGGCTTGTGGCGATTTCCAAATTCTTCGTCGCAAGCTGGCGTGACACATTGTTGTTTTTCACTTCAACGACGTTGTTCACTTTCAACGCAAACGATGGAATACTCACTTTGCGGCCATTGACCAAAATGTGGCCGTGCGAAACCATTTGACGCGCAGCAGCGCGAGTGTTCGCAAAACCGAGATGGAAAACAACGTTATCCAAACGCGTTTCCAAAATTTGCAGCATTTGTTCGCCGGTGACGCCACGCCGGCGCAACGCTTTTTCATAAACGCCACGAAACTGGCGTTCGAGTAAGCCGTAATAGTATTTCAACTTCTGCTTTTCAATCAAACCGAGACCGTAATCGGTGGATTTGCGGCGCGATTTCGGGCCATGAACACCCGGACCGTAATTGCGACGTTCCAGATATTTTGTCGGGCCAAAAATCGGTGTGCCGAAACGGCGGCTGATGCGAACGCGGGGACCTGTGTAACGAGCCATAATCAGTGATGAGTGATAAGTAATGAGTTAAACACGACGTTTCTTGCGCGGACGGCAACCGTTGTGCGGAACGGGCGTCACGTCTTTGATGGCGGAAATCTCCAAACCAATCGCCTGCAACGCGCGAATCGCGGATTCACGACCTGAACCCGGACCTTTGACGCGGATTTCCACTTCCTTCATTCCGTGCGCCATTGCCTGACGCGCAGCGTCCTGCGCGACTTGTTGCGCGGCGTAAGCCGTGCTTTTGCGCGAGCCTTTGAATCCAACGCGACCGGCGCTCGACCAGCCAATGAGATTTCCGTGATTGTCGGTAATCGTGACCTGCGTGTTGTTGAACGTGGCCAAAATGTTCGCGATGCCGGCGACGATATTTTTCGCGCCTTTGGCTTTGATGATTTTCTTGGCGTTGGGATCGTCACCCAAAAGTTCAGCCGCCGTGGGCGCGGCAATTGTCGGCGTGACCGCGGCTGCGGCGCTTTCAGTTGTCGGCGTTTCGACCGCGGCAGTTTTCTTGGCAGACTTTTCTTCCACCGGATTAGCGGCGGCTTCGGGCTTCACTTCTTTCTTGGGAACAGATTTCTTCTTTTCTTCAGCCATAAAAAATTTTAGTGGATGCCGGTTTTGGCGTTCGGATTACGCTGCACGCCAACGGTTTTGCGCGGGCCTTTGCGCGTGCGCGCGTTCGTTTGCGTGCGTTGGCCGCGCACGGGCAACCCGCGCATATGCCGAACGCCGCGATAGCATTTGATGCCTTGCAAACGTTTCAAATTCATGCCGATTTCGCGGCGTAAATCACCTTCGATGACATATTTGCCTTCCTGAATCGCATGAACGATTTGCGAAAGCTGCGCTTCGGTCAAATCCTTCGCGCGAATGCTCGCGTCAATGTTCGCGCGCTCGAGAATTTCGACGGCGTTTTTCGGGCCGATGCCGTAAATGTAGCGGAGCGCAATGTCTATGCGCTTGTTCGGTGGAACTTCTACTCCGATGATGCGTGCCATAAATTTTAGCCTTGTCGTTGCTTGTGACGTTTGTTCGAGCAAATCACGCGGATGACGCCGCGACGGCGCACCACTTTGCAGTGTTCACACATTTTTTTGACTGATGCTCTAACTTTCATTTTTCAAATTCTTTTTCTGTTAAAATCCTACCGACGCTTAAATCATAAGACGTCAATTGCAATTTCACTTTGTCGCCGGTTTTCAATCCGGCAAAATTTTTCTTCGCTTTGCCCGCAACAAACGCCGTCAGGCAATGTCCGTTTTTCAATTCCGCGCGATACGTACCATTCGGCAACACTTCAATCACGCGACCTTCAACTTTGAAAGCGTCGTCGCCGGGCATGTCAAAATCTCCGGTTCACCGTTCGTCACCAAGACAGTATGCTCAAAATGAGCGGATAATGAACCATCTTGTGTAACGACTGTCCAGCCATCTTTCAAGATTTTTACGCCGGGCTGGCCGGCATTGACCATCGGTTCGATGGCCAAAGTCATGCCTGTGCGCAATCGGTCGTTCATTTTCCGGTCAACAAAATTCGGGATTTGCGGCTCTTCGTGCATCACGCGCCCGACGCCGTGGCCGACAAATTCGCGCACGACGCTGAAGCCGTTGCCTTCGACAAATTCCTGAATCGCGCGTGAAATATCCGTCACGCGATTGCCCGGTTTCGCCGCCGCGATTCCCAAATACAACGCCTGATCGGTCACGTCCAACAGCCGTTGCGCCAAAACGCCGCAGCCGCCGACGGCGAACGTCCGCGCGTTGTCGCCGATAAATCCTTTGTAAAGAACACCGACATCCACACTCACGATGTCGCCAAAATGCAATTCCCGTTCGCCCGCCAAACCGTGAACGACTTCTTCATTCACCGAAATACACGTGTGGCACGGATACTTCCGGTAACCCAAAAACGCGCTTTTCGCGCCGCGCGACTTGATCCGTTCTGCCGCAAATTCGTCCACCTGCCACGTCGTGATGCCGGGTTTGATGAACGCGCCGATCTCTTCCAAAATTTCCGCCGCCACCGCACACGCCAGACGCATCAACTTCAGTTCGTCTTCACTCTTTAATTTTATACCGGCCACAAAATCAAAATCGTCCGCGCACGCGGCCTTTTTTCAAAAAGCCGTCGTAATGCCGCATCATCAAATGCGATTCGACCTGCCGCATCGTGTCGAGCAAAACGCCGACCGCGATCAAAATGCTCGTGCCGCCGAAAAACTGCGAAACGTCTTGCGGAATATTCAATTGCCGCGAGAGAATGATCGGAATCGTCGCAATGATAGTCAGAAAAATCGCGCCCGCCAGCGTGATGCGGCTCATGGTCTTGTGCAAATAATCGCTTGTCCCCTGCCCCGGACGCACGCCGGGAATATAGCCGCCGTTCTTTTTCAAATCATCAGCAATCTGGATTTCATTGAATTGCGTCGCCACCCAGAAATAGGAGAAAAACAGAATCATCAACGAATAAACCGTCAGATAAAAAACCGAACCGTAGCCGAATTGAGTTGCCAGCGATAGGAAAAAGTCATGGAGAAATGGAATTTTTGAAAAGACATTGGATAAAAAGTTAAAAACCGGCTGCGGAAACATAAGGATGGATTGCGCGAAAATGATCGGCATGACACCGGAATAATTCACTTTGAGCGGCATATAATTCGTTCCACCCTGATACATTTTCTGGCCAATCATCCGGCTGGCGTATTGCACTGGAATCTTCCGTTGCGCCTGTGTAATAGCGATGACGCCGCCGATGACCAGCGCCAGCAATCCCAAAAGCAAAATGCCCGTGCCCATGAGATGATGACTGGCTTCGACCCCGCCTTTGGAAGAAAACATATCAATCACCCCTTGCACCGCAAATGGCAATCGGGCCAGAATGCCGACAGTGATGACCAAAGACACGCCATTGCCGATGCCACGATCGGTGATTTGTTCGCCGAGCCACATCAATAACATCGTGCCCGCCGTCATCACAATCACCGTCTGCGCAAAATACCAGATGCGATTGTCAATCAACACGAGTTGTCCTTGAAATCCTTGAAAGACATTGGCGGGATTTTCCCAGGTTTTGGCAAAATACCATCCCTGTCCGATGCAAATCAAAACGGTGAGATAACGCCCGTATTGGATGATTTTCGTGCGACCGCCTTCTTCGCGCGCTAATTTGCTCAAACGCGGCAGCACCGCCGTCAGCAATTGGATGATAATAGTCGCGCTGATGTAGGGCATGATGCCCAGCGCGCCCACGGCGCAATTGCCGAACGCGCCGCCGGCGAAGGTATTATACATTCCCAACAAACTGGCGACACCCTGTGAATGAGCGTTGGTAAAAGCCGACAATGCCTTTCCGTCCAAACCGGGAATGGTGATAAAAGCCAGCAATCGCGCCACCGCCAGCAAACCCAGCGTGAACAAAATCCGCGATTTCAGCTCCGGGATTTTGAAGCAGTTGGCAAACGTGTTGAAAATGTTGCGGAACATGAATCAGTCCCGCCTCAAGCCTTCGCGGGTTCGGCTGGTTTGTGGCTGATGATTTCGCATTTGCCGCCTTTGGCCTCGATTTTCGCTTTGGCCGACGCGCTGAACGCGCTCGCGCTTACAGAAAGTTTTTTGGTCAATTCGCCTTCGCCGAGAATTTTAATTCCATCGGCGCGGCCATTGGCCAAACCAATCGCCCGCAACGCGGCTTCGTCCACTTTCGCGCCATTGTCAAATTTTTCTAAATCGCCGACATTAACCGCGATATATTGCGTCGCAAAACGCGCGTTGTTGAAACCACGCTTGGGAATACGGCGGATGAGCGGCATCTGGCCGCCTTCAAAACCGATACGGATGCTGCTGCCCGAACGCGCCGTCTGGCCCTTGCCACCGCGACCGGAAGTTTTTCCGTGACCGCTGGATTCGCCCTGGCCAAGACGTTTGGTGCGATGTTTCGCACCCGGACGTGGTTTCAAATCGTGTAATCGCATAAAATCTTTCAAACTGCGGGAACCGCTTCCGGCGCTTTGGGCGCGGCAACTTTTTTAATTTCCAAACCGCGTGACTTGTAAATCTCCTCGCGCGTGCGCAAGGTCAACAATGCCTTCAACGTCGCTTTCACGACGTTCGCCGCGTTTTTTGAACCGAGCGATTTGCTTAAAATATCACGCACACCGGCGGATTCCAAAACCGCGCGAACGGTTTTACCCGCAATAATTCCTGTTCCCGGCGACGCCGGACGCAGCAAAATTTTTGCGCCGCCATAAGTCGAATAAACTTCGTGCGGAATCGTCACATCTTTCAGCGAGACCGATTGCATTTGATTGCGCGCCAATTCGCCGCCGCGACGAATCGCGTCCGCGACTTCGCCCGCCTTGCCGAGCGCATAGCCAACCCGACCTTTTTTATCGCCGACGACCACGAGCGCGGAAAAATTAAAACGGCGTCCGCCTTTGACGACTTTCGCGGAGCGATTGATATAAACCACCTTCTCCATCAATTCTTCGCCGCCTTCAAACGCATTTTCCGGCGCTTCAATCGGCTTGCGACGACCACGACCGCGCGGGCCACGTTGCGGTTGTTCTTCACCTGCAATTTTTTCGATTTCAGCCATGTTCGTAAAATTTTTAATTAGAATTGCAATCCGGCTTCGCGCGCCGCGTCGGCCAAAGCCTTCACTTTGCCGTGATAACGCTTGCCGCCGCGATCAAACACCACCTGCTTGATGCCTTTGTCCAAAGCATTTTTCGCCGCGAGTTCGCCGACTTTTTTCGCGCCATTCACATTTGCCGATAAATCTTTTGCCGCTGAATTTTTTCCAACAGTCGAAACTTCCGCGAGCGTTTTACCCGCATCGTCGTCAATGAATTGAACGTGAATGTTCTCACTTGAAAAGCAAACCGCCATGCGCGGACGTTCCTTCGTGCCGGAAACTTTCTTGCGGATGCGCCAGCGCCGCAACTGCTGCAATTGATGTTTTTTTTGCGTTCTCATTTGTTTTGTTCACGGATTTTGCCGTGAGCAATTTAATCATTATTGAACCGTCTTGCCTTCCTTGCGCTGGACGTGTTCGCCCACATAACGCACGCCCTTGCCTTTGTAAGGTTCCGGCGGATAGAAACCGCGAATTTCCGCCGCGACCTGGCCGACAACTTTTTTGTCCGGCCCTTCAATGGTCAACTTCGTATTTTCCTCGACGGTCACTTTGATTTGGTCGGGAATGTTGTAATTGATCGGATGCGAAAAACCGAGCGCAAGGTTCACAACCTTGCCCTGAACAGCGGCCTTGAAACCGACGCCTTGAATCTCAAGTTTTTTCACAAATCCTTCAGTCACGCCCTTGACCATGTTGTTGACGAGCGCGCGGCTCAAACCGTGCAATGCTTTGGCCTGCGAATCCTCGCCGTCGCGGCTGACAGTGATTTTGCCGTCGGCAACTTTGAGGCTCGTGCGCTTGGGCAATTCCCAGTCGAGCTTGCCTTTCGGGCCTTCGACCAAAACTTTTTGCCCTTTCACTTCCACCTTCACTTTGGGCGGAATGGCAATCGGTTGTTTTCCAATTCGCGACATAAATTTTACCAGATGTAGCAGAGCAATTCTCCGCCGAGATTTTTCTTGCGCGCCTGCGCGTCCGTCATCACACCTTCCGAAGTTGAAAGCACCGCCACGCCCAAACCGCCGCGTACGCGCGGAATTTCCGTCGCGCCGACGTATTTGCGCAAACCCGGTTTGCTGATGCGCTTCAAACCTTCAATCACGCTTTTCTTGCCGTTGTATTTCAAACGGATTTTGATTTTTTTGGCGGCATTGCCTTCGACAGCCACGTCACTGACGTAACCTTCGGTCTTCAAAATTTTCGCCACGCTTTCCTTGATGCGTGAATGCGGCAATTCAATCGCCGGCTGCAAAGCGCGTCCGCCGTTGCGGAGCCGCGTCAACATGTCTGAAATCGGATCGCTCATATAAATTTTACCAACTGGCCTTCACCACGCCGGGAATCAAACCGTTCAACGCGGCTTCGCGGAACGTCAAACGCGACACGCCAAATTTGCGGATGTAAGCGTGACGGCGGCCGCTCATCGCGCAGCGATTTACGACGCGCGTCGGGCTGGCGTCGCGCGGCAATTTCGCGAGACCCGCGTAATCGCGCTTCGCCTTCAATTCAGCGCGGAGCACGGCGTATTTCTTCACCGTTTCCGCCTTGCGCTTGTTGCGCTCCAACCATGATGTCTTGGCCATAAATTCTAAAATTATTTTTCCGCGAACGGAAAGCCCATGAATTTCAATAAATCGCGCGCCTGATCATCCGATTGCGCGCTCGTGACAATCGTCACGTCCATACCCTGCGTCCGCTTGATTTTGTCCAATTCGATTTCCGGGAAAATCGTCTGATCAGCGATGCCGAACGTGTAATTGCCGCGACCGTCAAATTTGCGCGGCGACAATCCGCGAAAATCGCGAATACGCGGCAACGCTGTTGCCACCAGCCGGTCAAAAAATTCATACATCGCATCGCTGCGCAACGTCACGCGGCAGCCAATCGGCTGATTTTGGCGCAATTTGAAATTCGCAATCGCCTGGCGCGATTTGCTGACCGCCGGCTTGCGTCCAGTAATCAACGTCAAATCCTTCGCCGCGTCTTCGACCGCGCCTTTTTCCAGCGACGCACTGATGCCCATGTTCACGACGATTTTTTCCATCTTCGGAATCTGATGGATGTTCTTGTAATTGTGCTTTTGCTTTAGCGCCGGCACAACTTCGTTCGTATATTTTTCGTAAAGTCTGGCTTTCATTTTCTCACGTCACGGATTTTGCCGTGACAAATCTTTATGCCGCGGCGGCCTCCGCCTCGGCGCGTTTCACGTTGGAAATGTGAATCGTTCCTTCGCGCTCGATAATCGCGCCATTCGGATGCTCCTGGCTCTTGCGGGTGTGGCGCTTGATCAATTGCGCGCCTTCGACGATGACGCGCGATTTCTTCGGCAACACGGCGATGATTTTGCCGCGCTTGCCCTTTTCTTTTCCGGCCAGCACGACCACTTCGTCGCCTTTTTTAACATGAAATTTTGGCATAATCTTCAAATCACTTCCGGCGCGAGCGAAATAATCTTCATGAACTTCTTGTCGCGCAACTCGCGCGCCACCGGCCCGAAAATGCGCGTGCCTTTCGGGTTCAATTCCTTGTCAATGATGACGCACGCATTGCGGTCAAAGCGCAAATACGAACCGTCGCTGCGGCGGATGATGTGCCTGGTGCGGACGACCACGGCGTCATGCACTTCGCCTTTTTTCACCGTGCCGTCCGGCGCGGCGTCTTTGATGTGGACCTTGATGACGTCGCCGATGCCGGCATACGTCTGGTTGCGGTGCAACACGCCGATATTCCACGCAATTTTTGCGCCCGTGTTGTCCGCGACATCCAAACTGGAACGAACTTGCAACATAAAATCAATTAAACCGTCACTGCTTCCCGCTCATTGCGCTCGACGACTTCGACGAGCTTCCAGCGCTTCAATTTCGACAGCGGCCGGGTTTCTTCAATGCGCACCGTGTCGCCGATTTTCGCCTCGGCTTTTTCGTCATGCGCGTAAAATTTCTTGTATGCCTTCACAATCTTTTTGAATTGCGGGTGCGGAAAACGGCGCTCGACGCGGACGACAATCGTCTTGGTCATCTTGTTCGACACCACTTCGCCGACGCGTTCCTTGCGGTTGCCGCGCGGAGCTAAATTTTTAGTTTCTTCAGCCATACTCAATTATTTTGCCGCTTTGTTTCGCAATTCCGAAATCCGCGTTTCCAGTCGCGCGATGTCTTTGCGCAACACGCGAATACGCGCCGGTTTTTCCAGTTGCGCGCTCGCCTGCTGCAAACGCAGGTTGAACATTTCATGGCGCAAATCGCGGCTCTTGGCCGACAATTCCACTAGCGTCAAATCTTTTAATTCGGCAAATTTCATATTCAATCCATCAACCGGCGATGCGATGCCGTGAAATAAATTTCGTTTTGATTGGCAATTTCGTGTCCGCGAGGCGCATGGACTCGCGCGCTTCCGCTTCCGTGATGCCGTCCACTTCAAACAGCACGTTGCCCGGCTTGATGACCGCGACCCAGCCTTCGAGCGGCGCTTTGCCCTTGCCCATACGCGTTTCGAGCGGCTTCTTCGTAAAAGATTTTTGCGGGAACACGCGGATCCACATTTTGCCTTTGCGCTTCATGTGGCGCGCGACCGCGACGCGGCACGCTTCCAATTGCTTCGCGTCCATCCAGCAGCGTTCCAGCGCCATCAATCCATATTCGCCGAACGCGACGGTGTTGCCGCTGGTCGCCAGCCCCGCGCGACTGCCGCGGTGCATTTTGCGATATTTTACTCTTGCCGGTTGTAATGGCATAAATCTTAAAAATTAATTTGCAGCCGGAGCGGTCTCGCCCACAGGCTGCTGTTCTTTCTTCTGCGGCTTGTTTTCGCCTTTGCAAATCCAGCACTTGATGCCGAGCTTGCCATAAACGGTGAGCGCTTCCGCAAATCCGTAATCAATGTTCGCGCGCAACGTATGCAACGGCACGCGACCCCAATGATATTGCTCGACACGCGCCAATTCCGCGCCGCCAAGACGACCCGCTGCGCGAACTTTGATCCCTTCCGCGCCAAAATCTTTCGCCGTCTGCAACGCCTTTTTCATCGCGCGACGAAACGACACGCGGCGCTCCAATTGCAACGCGATATTTTCCGCGACCAATTGCGCGTCCAATTCCGGCGTCTTGACTTCAACGATGTCCACATAAACTTCCTTGCCGGTTTTGCGGCTCAATTCTTCCTTGAGCTTGTCAATTTCCGAACCTTTGCGTCCGATAACAACACCCGGACGCGCGGTCAAAATCGTCACGCGACAACGATTCGTCGCGCGTTCAATCAAAATTTTTGGAACGGAAGCCGTCTCCAGTTTTTTCTTGAGCAACTCGCGGATTTCGCGGTCTTCGTTCAGCAACTGGCCGAATTCTTTTTTGCCGGCGAACCATTTCGAGCGCCAGTCACGATTGACGGCAACGCGCAGACCGATTGGATTTGTTTTTTGGCCCATATTATTCGTCAGACAAAGTGATTTTAACGTGGCAACGGCGTTTGATAATCGGACCCGCTGAACCGCGCGCTTTGGGAGTGAACCGTTTGATGCTCATCGCTGTTCCTGCAACGGCTTCCTTGATGCGCAAACTTTCCGGCTTTAATTTGTTGTTATTTTCCGCATTGGCGATGGCCGAACGCAACGTCTTGGAAACCACGCGCGCGCCTTTGCGCGGAACGACCTGCAAAATTGCCTGCGCCTGCAACGCGGGCAATCCCTGGATTTGCCGGACAACCTCACGCATTTTCTGCGCGGACATCGGGATATTTTTTGTGATGGCAAAAACTTCCATAAAATTATTTGGCTTCCGCCTTGGCCGTGTGCGCGCCGTGCTTCTTGAACGTGCGCGTCAACGCAAATTCGCCGAGTTTGTGGCCGACCATGTTTTCCGTCACGAACACCGGGCTGAAAATTTTTCCGTTATGGACGTTGAACGTCAGGCCGACAAAATCCGGCGTGATGGTCGAGCGCCGCGACCACGTCTTGATCGGCGTCTTGGACTTCGTCTCCTTCGCTTTCACGATTTTATCCTGAAGCGGGAAATCAACAAACGGACCTTTTTTAATGGAGCGTCCCATAATTATTTCACTTTAATCGGCAATCCGTTGCGGCGAACAACGATAAATCGGTTTGAGAATTTATATTTTGCGCGGGTTTTGCCGCCTTTCGCGATCTTACCCCACGGCGACATCAATTGCTGCCAGCCGCCGCCGGATTTGGATTTGCCCGCGCCACCACCGTTCGGATGGTCAACCGGATTGCGCGCCACGCCGCGCGTGATGCCGCGACGACCGCGATGCCGCGTGCGACCGGCTTTGCCTAAAATAATATTTTCGTGCTCGGTATTTCCAACCTGACCAATTGTCGCGTAGCATTCTTCATTGACCTTGCGGATTTCGCCGGAAGGCAAACGGATTTGCGCGTAACCGGCATCCCGCGACATCAACGTCGCTGCGCCGCCAGCGGAACGAACAATTTGTCCGCCGCGACCGGGAGTTAATTCAAGATTATGAATTGCGCTGCTGACAGGAATTAATTTGAGAGGAAGCGCATTGCCGATTTCAGGCGGAGCCGTCGGACCGCTGGAAACCGTTCCACCAACTTTGATGCCGACCGGCGCAATAATATAACGCTTTTCGCCATCGGCATATTGTAGTAACGCCAGACGCGCCGAACGCATCGGGTCATACTCAATCGCCGCGACCGTCGCTTCCACGCCATGCTTGTTGCGTTTGAAATCCACGAGGCGGATTTTCTGCTTGTGTCCGCCGCCGATGCCGCGCGCTGTGACGCGACCATACATATTGCGTCCGCCCGTCTTCTTGCGAATCTCCACGAGCGACTTTTCCGGCGTCGTCTTCGTGATGTCGCTAAAGTCCGCGATCGTGATGTATCGCGTGGACGGCGTTAGCGGTCTAAATGTTTTAACTGGCATAAAATTGCAACTAATTGCAAAAGTTTTCAGCGATTTGAAGTTGGCAAGCCATCAATCCTGTCCCGTGCCGGGAAATCAGTTATCGGTCTGCAAACAATGCTGTCCTGACGACCTTTCGGGCGACGAGGAGCGCATAAACTATCAGGCGCAAAATAGAACGCAAGCGGTTTTTTGAAAAATTTTGAAGTGTTCGACCAAGCACTATTTATCCATCGAGGTCGCTTCGATAAAGCCTTTTATCAAAGCTGTTTCCGATTCTTTTTTCCACGCGGCGATGACGGGAATTTCCGGCGCGGACGCGAGCGGAATCAATTTCAAGCGCGGTCCGACCATGCACGCCACGCAACCGGGCACGAGCGCGAAGCCGTTGCCGGATTCCACCGCCGCCATGATGCTCGTCACGCCGTCGTGCTCCTCGGCCACGCGCGGTTTGCGTCCGGTCGGCGCGAATAATTTGGCCAGCATCGCGTGATATTCGGGATAATCCTTCCGGCTGTAAGCGATGAGCGGTTCGCCGACGACTTGCGAAAAGCTGATGTTTTTCAATTTGGCCAGCGGATGTTTGGGCGCGACAGCGATGCACATCGGATAGCGCGCGAGTTCTTTGAATTCCAATCCGCGCATCGTTTTGCGTTCGGGCTGCACCATGAGCGCGATCTGCAATTGATTGCCGCGCAATCCGGCGAGCATTTCTTCCGTGGACAAATCGTGCAACGCGACGCGTATTTTAGGAAATTGCGCCTGAAATTTCCGTAACGTCTGCGGCAAAATCTGCACCGTGAGTGATGGCGCGT
Organism: Verrucomicrobiia bacterium; assembly: GCA_035546095.1. GTDB lineage: Bacteria > Verrucomicrobiota > Verrucomicrobiia > Limisphaerales > UBA11358 > UBA11358. Next base: position 12,625 of record DASZXB010000048.1, read on the forward strand.
AACCGACGTGCAATTCGCCGCCGGCGTTTTCGGCGACGGCTTTGGCTTTTTTCACCGCTTCGTCGGCGCGTTGCAAAATGGATTTGGCTTCGGCGAGAAAAATTTTTCCAGCTTCGGTGAGTTTCAATGACTTTGCGCTGCGCTCGAACAATTGGAAACCGATCTCGTCTTCGAGGTCGCGGATTTGGCGGCTGATGCCCGGCTGCGAGACGTGCAATTTCAATGCCGCGCGCGAAACATTTTCTTCTTCGGCGGCAGCGATGAAATAGCGGAGATGGCGCAGTTCCATAAAATTTATAAGCCGTCGCGAAAATCTCGGTTGTGCAACAACTTGGCGATGTTTGCCAATGTGTGCAAATGTTTTTGGAATTCCCCTTGGGGAACTAAAAACAACAGCACGCGATGGACTAACTTGCCATCTACCGCATCGAATTGAACTCCTTTACGCGAACGTCCCATTGCTCCAATCACGTTAGAAACCAAATCGGTTGACGCATGCGGTATGGCGATGCCTAATCCAATTCCTGTTGTCATTGAAGTTTCACGTTTTTTAACGGAAGCTGCAATTGCGTCTTTGTGGTCGGGCTTAATTTTCTTATCGGCTACAAGGCAATCAATCAATTCATCAATAGCCTGCCACCGATTTTCGGCTTGCAGGTCAATGACGATTGGGTTCGGACCTAAAAAATCGCTAAAATCCATTTCTATGAGCGAGCATAACCCAAAAGCATTGTCAGGCAAGAAACATGGTATTTCACAGATTCACGAATCGCGCGCATAGTTTAGCCATGATGAATATACGCAAAGCCAATGAACGGGGCCACGCCGAGCACGGCTGGCTGGACACTTATCACACCTTCAGTTTCGCGGATTATTACGACCCGCAATGGATGGGCTATCGCAGCCTGCGCGTCATCAACGACGACCTCGTGATGCCGGGCATGGGTTTCGGCGCGCATCCGCATCGCGACATGGAAATCATCACCTACATCTTGAGCGGCCAGCTTGAGCACAAGGATTCGATGGGCAATGGTCGCGTCATCCAAACTGGCGACGTGCAATACATGGCCGCCGGTCGCGGCGTGCAACATAGCGAATTCAATCCGTCTAATCAGGAAGCGGTTCACCTGTTGCAAATCTGGATTCAGCCCGATGAAAAAGGCGTGAAACCGCGTTACGCGGAAAAATCATTGCGTAATGCGGAAACGGGAAAATTGCATCTGGTCACCAGCAAAACCGGACGCGACGGTTCGATTGCGATCCATCAGGACGCGGATTTGTGGCTGGCGAAAATGGAAGCGGGACAAAAAATCTCGCAACCGTTGGCGCAAGGCCGTCACGCATGGCTGCACGTCGCGGAAGGCGAAGTCGTGTTGAACGGCAAAACACTTTCCGGCGGCGACGCGGCGGCGGTGGAACGCGAAACGAAACTGGAATTGTCGGCCAACAAACCATCGCAAGTGTTGTTGTTTGACTTGAACTAAAACTGAACAGAAGATAACGAAGGAAACAAAGAAATAGACTTCGTTATCTTCGTTCGCTTTTGTAAAAACTATAACTGAAAACAAAAATAAAATTATGCCAACTGTATCTATCGTTTATTTCTCCGGCGCCGGTCACACAGCAAAACTCGCTGAAGCGGTGCGTGAAGGCGCGGCGTCGGTCGCCGGTGTGAAAACCAATCTTATCGCCATCAACGGCGACGACATCGTAAAAGGCCGTTATGCAAACGACGAAGTTTTTGCGAAACTCGACGCGAGCGACGCGATTATTTTCGGCAGCCCGACTTACATGGGCGGTCCGGCGGCGCAATTCAAAGCCTTTGCCGACGCGAGTGCGGGCAAATGGTTTGGCCGCGTTTGGCGCGACAAAATCGCGGCAGGTTTCACCGTTTCCAACAGTCCAAGCGGCGACAAATTCAGCACGTTGCAATACCTGCACACGCTCGCCATGCAGCACGGCATGATTTGGGTAGGCCTCGGCGAATTGCCGTTGCAGCCGAACGGCGTGAACCGTCTCGGCGGTTTCGGCGGCGCGATGGGTCAAGCCGGACAGGAATCGCCGGAAGAGAAACCGAGCGCAGAAGACAAGGCCACCGGCGAAATTCTGGGCAAACGCGTCGCCAATTTTGTCTTGAAATTGAATAAATGAACCTGTCAAATCTGCCCAGTTCCAATTGAAATCTGCTTTATGAAAGCAATCCAACTCCTCTGCAAAACCAACAACAGTTTCGCGCCGTTGCTGGCGCGATTAACACTCGGTATCGTCATGTTTCCGCACGGCGCGCAAAAAGCGCTCGGCTGGTTCGGCGGCTACGGTTTCACCGGCACGATGAACTCCTTCACGCAACAAATGCACATTCCTGCGCCGCTGGCATTTCTGGCAATCGCGGCGGAATTCGCCGGTTCCATCGGCTTGATTCTTGGCTGTTTGAGCCGCATCGCCGCATTGGGCATCGGCACCAACATGGTCGTCGCCATTCTTACCGTTCACGAGGCGAACGGCTTTTTCATGAATTGGTTCGGCAATCAAAAAGGCGAAGGTTATGAATATCATCTGCTCGCCATCGGCCTCGCGCTCATCGTGCTTTTTTACGGCGCAGGCGCGGCGTCGCTCGATCATTTCATTGCGAACCGCGCGGGCAAAAAATCCTGAACTCCATTAACAATTCATGGCGGGATTCATTCATGCGAGTCCCGCCTTTTTTATTTAATGCTGGAATTGCAGTTGCTTGCTCACTTTCGCCAGCCGTTTTTCCCAATCGCCTTTGTGCGCGAGCGGGTCGGCGTCCGTGCCCCATAATTTTTTCACCATTTCGCGCTGCGGCACGAATGGACATTTCGCCTTCGGATTTTTGAACGCTTCCTCCATTTCGCGCAGCGCCAGTTGCGCGCCGGTCATAATTGCCGGTTTTTCCGCGCGCGAAAATTGCGAATTCAATTGGTGCGCCGCGTCGTCCAATGCGCCCCAACGCTCCGCGTGCGTGCGGCCCCAAAGCGTCGGCTGCGTGTCCAGCCGCTGCAAATTCCCAAACGCGATGCGGATTTGCCGGACGGATTTGAATTGCGTGCTCATCAAATCACGAAAAATCTCTTCGAGCGCGGCGTTGAAAATGGAATTCAAAAACTGCGGCTCGCGAAAACGCTGGCTGCCGCTGATTTCAGAAAAATCCTCAAAGCGAATCGTCAAACTCATTTCGCGCGCCTGCAATTGCTCGCGGCGCAACTGCCCGACCAATCGCGTCGCTTCGCTAAAAATAAAGGTCAGCGCGGCCTCGTAATCCGGCTCGTCGTAAGGCAGTGTCGTGTTGCTGGAAATCGTCGTGCGGTCTTTGACTTCGAGCAACAGCGGCTCGTTCCAGAGGCCGTTGGCAAAAAGCCAAAGCTGCTGCCCCCAAATGCCGAATTTTTGCTTCAACAAATGGGAAGGCAATTTCGCCACATCGCCAAAAGTAAATGCGCCAAACGCCGCCAAATCGCGCTGGCGATTTTTGCCGAGGCCGGAAAGTTCGCGGACGTTACGGTTTTTCAAAAATTCCTTTTCTTCGCCGGATTGGATTTCAATAAAACCGGGTTTGGCCGCGTCCGTCGCCAATTTCGCCAGCCGTGAGGAATTGGCAAGTCCGGCGGAAACAGGAATTTTAACTTCGCGCGCAATGTGTTCGCGGATTTCGCCAACATATTTTTCCGGCGACGTGCCGCGCCAGACGTGCTTATCCATCGTCGTGAAATCGAGAAAGCCTTCGTCAATCGAAATCGGCACGAGCATGGGCGAATATTCTTCGAGCACACGAAACATTTTCTGCGAGAGGCGGCGGTATTCATCGTAATGCGGACGGCATAAAACACCTTTCGGACAAAGCCGTTTCGCCTCGAAACACGGCATACAGGTTTTAACACCGAATTTTTTCGCGAGGCGATTAGCCGCAATGACGATGCCGTCCCCTCGCCTGCCGCCGCCGACCCAGACCGGACGGCCTTGTAATTTCGGATTCAGCGCGATTTCGCAACTGGCGAAAAAACTGTCGCCGTCCACGTGGAGGATTCGGATTTTCGGTTTGGCGTTCACGGGCAAACTCTATTTGAACCTGAATTCAGTTCGTGTCAAATCTTTGCATGACGGCACGGACAAAAGTTGTCCAAGCAAAACAAAAAAACGCGAAGGAAATTCCTTCGCGTTTTGGCAGTTCAAAAATCTATTAGGTCAAAACAATCTTGTCGCCTTCTTTCAAAGTGACAATCGCTTTTTTCCAATCCGGCGCTTGGCCGGCTTGAATCGTGCGTTGACGGCGGAATTTGCCGCGCACGTTCAACGTGTTGACACGCGTGACTTTGACCTTGAACAATTCCTGCACGGCCTGCCGGATTTGCGTCTTGTTCGCGCGACGGTCGGCCACGACAGTGTATTGATTGTATTTCTCGCCCTGTCGCGTGCCTTTTTCGGTCAGGCGGACGGTTTTGATGATTTCAAAAGCGTTCATAATTATTCTTTCGTCAAGCGCGCGCCGACTTTTTCAAACGCGTCGCGGGTGAACAACAATTTGCTCGGGCGCAACACGTCATAAGTGTTCAACGAATCGCTCGTCGTCAACGCGACGTTCGGAACGTTGCGCGAGGCGAGCGTGAGATTTTTGTCCACGTTGGCGACCACGAGCGTCGTGCCTTTCAATTCCAGTTTGGAAATGACGCCAACGAAATCTTTCGTCTTCGGCGAGGACAATTTCAAATCGTCCACGACGACCACGTCGCCGGCTTTGAGGCGTTCGCTCAATGCTTTGCGCAATGCGAGCTGTTTGGTTTTCTTGGAAACTTTCTTGCTGAAATCGCGCGGTTTCGGTCCGAACACCACGCCACCACCCGCCCACAATGGCGAACGGAACGAACCGGCGCGCGCGCGGCCTGTGCCCTTTTGCCGCCACGGTTTCTTGTTTGTGCCGGCGACTTCACCGACAGTCTTGGTCGAAGCCGTGCCGCTGCGTTTGGCGGCTTGATGCGCGACGACCGTGTCGTGGACGGCTTGCGTGCCTTTGCCGCCTTCAACCAGCGGGAACTTCACTTCGAGTTCGCCCTGATTTTTTCCTTCGAGATTTTTAATGGCAATTTTCATGGCCTAAATTATTTCTTTGCCGGAGCGGCGGGTTTGGCTTCAGCTTTTGCTGCGGCAGCTTTTTTCTTCATCGGCGCGGCGCTGACCGGCGGTTTCCAGCCCTTCGGACGTTTCTTGGATTCGCGGATGATGACGTAATCGCCTTCCGCACCGGGAATCGCGCCTTTGATTAAAAGCAAATTGTCCGCCTCGCGCACTTGAATCACTTCCAGATTTTGCGTCGTGCGCTGAACTTGCCCCATGTGACCGGGCATCCGCATTCCGCGCATGACCGTGCCGGGAAAAAGACGTTGGCCAATCGCACCGCTGCGGCGATGCCAGCCTTTCGCGCCGTGCGTGGAATCACCACCGGCAAAACGATGACGCTTCACGACACCTTCAAAACCGCGACCTTTCGTGACGCCAATCGCGTCAATGAAATCGCCCGGCGCGAACAGATCCACACCAACGACATCGCCCGCTTTCACTTCCTTCGAAAAATTGCGGAATTCCTTGATGCGTTTCACCGCCACGCCGTTTTGTTTTTTGATGTGGCCGAGCAACGGCTTGGTTACGCGCTGTTCTTTTTGATCGTCAAAACCGAGTTGAACGGCGTTGTAACCGTCCTTGCCCGCTTGTGTTTTGACCTGCAACACGCGATTCGGCCCGGCCAATACGACCGTGACGGCCTGCACTTTGCCGGTGGCGTCATAAACGCGCGTGTGTCCGAGTTTTTTTCCTAAAAGTCCGAGTGGCATGGTGTCTCCTTAAATCTTGATGGTGATGTCCACGCCGGCGGGCAAATTGAGCTTCTTCAATTCGTCCACGGTCTTGGCGGTCGGATCGAGAATATCAATCAGCCGCTTGTGGGTGCGTTGCTCAAAAGTTTCCTGTGATTTCTTGTCCGCGTGCGGCGAACGTTGGACGGTGAAGCGCTCGACTCGCGTCGGCAACGGGATGGGCCCGGCGACGCGCGCGCCGGTGCGCTTGACGGTATCGGCGATTTCGCGCGCCGATTGGTCTATGACCCGATGGTCATAAGCCTTAAGCCGGATTCTGATGCGTTGTGCAGCCATACAAAGAACAATTGTCTGTTAATGGTTTCAGTAAATTTCCGCCCTGACTTTTCAAAGCGGGCGTGAAGGATAGCAGCCGAACGCCCTTGTGCAATAAAAATTTTAATTATTTTTAAGATGAAAATGCCGAAATCCAACTGTTTTGATTATGCAAACTTTTTTGCGATTCATTTTGGTTCAACCGGCGGCAACAAGGCCATAAGAAACTTATTCAAAAACATGACGATATAATAAAATTACTTCAGAAGCGGACAATACAAATAAAGGGTGTTGGTGGCATTGTCTGAATACGCTTCCGCCGTTATATCCGCATAGGGAAATTCAAAATCCAAAGAATCATTTGGCATAATTGGTTTGCTCCAATACAGAATATAGAATTTTGTAATCACCAATTTCTTAATTGCGGGTAAATTATCAGGCAGAAAAGTATAAGTTGATTTTCCCTGTCTAATAAACTCTGCAATTTGGTTTGTGTCAGCAATAGATACTTTTTTGCAAGGTTCAAGATTGCGATAAAAAAGTTTGAATTGTTTAAGGACGGGTTGCCCTTTATCTGTTCCAAATACTGAATAAAGACAAAATCCTTTTTCTTCAATCCCATCAATTTTTCTGTGAAGCATTGCTCCTCTGTCAATTATTACTGCTGGATTATTGCCAGTCTGATTTGAAGTTTCGGACATCCTGTCAGGAATGGGGTTGATCAGTGATTTATCAATTCCGAGTTGGAAAGCTAAATCATCTGCCAATTTGATTGCTTCTAATCTACTCGGAGCAGTTTGAAAATTAATATTAGTATCATAATGAGCATCTTCATAGTGCATCCAACCAACTGTTGGCGCAATCATCAGGGTTTTGTATTTCTGGTCAAATTCCATGAAGTTTTTATCAAACTCCAAGTATTTGGATTCAAGATGATTTTTCCTGTTAAAAGTATGCAAATCACAAATGGATAAAAGGTTTGTGAGAACCGCATCTGAAAACGATTGCGGCACGACTCGATAAACCCACGCTTCATCAGGTAGATTGGTTACGACAGTTCCCCAAGCCACCATGACGTTTGTTGGCAATAAAAGATTATCTCCTTCAAGTTTGAAGGATTGCGCCAAACTTGAAAAATTGATTGCTAAAATTATTAACCCAAAAATAATTTTCACGGGTAAGTAAATACGACATTTGTTCTATAAGCGAGCCCGCCACTTGTATTGGGCGTTTGATAAACTTTCAGCGTATCGGCAAAACAATTTGCCCAACCAGAATAAGCATAAACGATAGTGTTCGTTATATTTTTGTGATTTTCCTGATAAGAAAGTTGACCTGCATTAACCCACGCAGCGATGATTTGCTGATTTTCCCAAGTTAAATTATAGGCGTAATTAAAACCTAAATTTGGTGTTGACCAAAATATAGTGGATGAACCAAGCAAAATATGAAGATTGCTATTTATAGGCATCTTGTTTGCGCTTTTCATGCTATTGTAATTTGGCTGATACAATAAATTACAACAGGCAAGTGTCATCCATTTTAACCCATTTGTGCCTGCCGAACCAAAATCAAAATCCGAAAGGCGAAGATAATTGGCGGAATTTCCCGCCAGATTCATAACCCAAAGATAAGTGTATTTTACATTATCACTTTCGGCTATCGTTCCATAATTGCCATGAAGAGCAAGATACCCCAAATTGACGGAATTAAATATGCTATTGCCGCCTTGAGAAGTTGATTTCAAATCATTGATTGTCACTTCATCGTCCGCCTTTTCAAATGCCACAAAGTATTTCCCTTGAGTCATTCCTTTTGCAAAATCATCTGCCTCCCTTTTTGTGCCTTCTATGGTTGGAAATCCAACCAATGTAGAAGCTGTTCCATTTGCTCCGTCCATTCCGACATACGCCATGTCAATTAGCGGCCACCCTGATTTTGGCAAATGTGTCATTATGTTCGGATTAAGATATTGCTGATAGGCAATTCCGACTGTTCCAAGCGCATTTTTATTTCCGTTCTTATCAGAATCTTGATTGCCTCCAGTTGCGCCCGAATCATCGGGAGAAAATGTTTCTTCGCCATCGTCTATATCAGAAGATTCAAAGGCGCTTTCCATTTCTGAATCGGAAGCGGGGAAAATATAAAGATTATTTGTATCAAATCCGGCGGGATAAATTTTGAATGGCACGGCATCGCCGCCATTCACGGGAACTGCCCAAAGTTCCGTAATATCATCAATGAAAGATAAACTTGGAGACATCATCATTGACATTGGTGAATCACTATTAGTTGTTGCATTTATGTGAAAAACATAATCACCATCGGGTATATTTGTTCCACCGTCGCCAGTTCCATCCCAATCAAAACTCATGTTTGTTCCGCTTCCGGTAACAGTCCTAACGGCGTTGCTATCATCGTCTAAAATTTGCAACGTCCAATCACAATTGGCGGCGAATAATGCTGACACGTTTTGCGTTTGGCCAAGTGAAGGCTGGAAAAATTCATGTGAAAAGGAAAAATCGCTGATGAGATTGGAAAATGAAAGAGTAACAAAAGGTGAAGGAATTCTATTGTAAGTAATGCCAAATGTATTTCTGCTTTCCAAACCGGATTGCGATTTTGCAACTGCAAATAAAGTGTGCTGTCCGTTCCAACTTTCACAGGTGTTAATAACAAAATTTGAACCATCTGCACTTGGATTCATTTCTTGTCCGTCCAAATAAAGCAATGGAGCATTTAACACGTTAGAACCTGATTGTGAAACCGTCACTGTTATGTTGCCTGAAACCACTGAACCATTTGTAGGTGAAATGACTGAAATGGTTAAATCGTCTGGCGTATTTGTTCCTTCAACTGCTACCCGATAAAATCTTGTGAATGTGTCTTTGGGGTGTATGCGATTGTAATCGCCCGCATCCATCCAAAATGTGTTTGTCCCTTGCGCGGGATAGTCGTCGTAAAGGTTTGTCCATGCGAGCGTGCCGTCTGGATTAGTTGTTTCCAAAGTGTCAACGGCGTCAATTTTGTAAAATAAATTTGTATCGCTTGTCCAATGTATCTGAATGTTTTTATTTGGCGTCGTGTTGACTTTAGTGATTACAGGGGCATTTTGACAAAAAACTTGTCCTGTAAAAACGGCAAGAATACCGAAGAGCAACCCGACCAATTTTAATTTCTTCATTTTTCCTTTCTCACGGAACCGGAAACGGAAAGGCGCGAACTTGTCGCACCCTGTTCGAGGCACCGCGAAGCGCCTTTGGAGAAATGCTCCAAGCCGCGCCGGGTGGCGCGCGCTTGAGCTTGGTCTCTCCATTGAAAATTCGCGGTTTTCGAACAAGACCGTAGCCGAGCTACGCAAATATGTTTTTGTTTAAGTTTATTTCATTCGCTTTGGAACGTCTGTGTGACAATCCGGTTCTACGCTTTTCACCGTGAATTGCCAAGCTTTTTTTAGCTGTTGAAAATGTTGACGCCGCTTGCAATTCCACCGATGCTTCCGCATCGGAGTATGTCGAACCTTTGGAATTCATTTTCAACGCGCCAACGCAAAATCATCAAATGGATTTTCGGACTGCTCGTGATTTATGGCATCGTCGGTTTTTTGATTCTACCGCCCATCGTCCGGCACATCACCGTCAAAGAATTGTCCGCGCAGCTTGACCGCGACGTTTCAATCCAAAAAATCAAAATCAATCCATTCGCGCTTTCCGTCACCGTGCGCGGATTGCTGGTCAAGGACAAGGACGGCCAGCCGTTCATTTCGTGGGATGAAGTCTATGTGAATTTTCAATTGTCGTCATTCTTCCGCAAGGCGTGGACGTTCAGCAAAATCAGCACCACCAAGCCGTTTGTTCGCGTGCAGATGAACAAGGATTCCACATTCAATTTCTCCGACCTCGTCACCAAATTTTCCACGAATGCGCCGGACGCCGCGCCGAAATCGCCGGCGAAACCGCTTTTCCTGCGCATCGGACAATTGCAAGTCGTCGGCGCGTCGGCTTCGCTCACGGATATGACGTTGCGTCATCCGTTCACGCGCACCATCGGGCCGGTGGATTTGACGTTGAATAATTTCCAGACTGATCCCGACAATAAAAATCCTTACGCATTTGCGGGCACAACGGACGCGGGCGACAAATTTTCGTGGAGCGGAACTTTTTCGCTCGAACCGCTGCGCTCCCAAGGCGAATTGAGCATTGAGAATTTTTCATTGAACAAATACGCGCCGTTGTATCAAGACTTCGTGAATTTTGAAATCCGCAGCGGCGAAATCGGCATCAGCGCGGATTATCGGTTTGAATTGAGCGACAGCAATCACGTTGCCGCTGTGACCAATCTCACTTTTGAACTTCATGATTTCACGCTCGGTGAACCGGGCAAAAGCAACAACATCGTCGAGCTTCCGTATTTTGGCGTGACCAACGCGAGCGTGGATGTTCAGGCGCGGCAGGCAACGGTAGATTCTATTTCTTCCTACGGCGCGAAACTGTTTGTGCAGCGGGAGAAAAATAATTCTTTCAACGTCGTCGAGGCGTCGAAACCCGTCGCTGATGCCAACGCGTCCGGCGGAATTCTATTGTTGTTGCGCTCGGTCACGAACGTCGTCGCCGAATTACTCAACAGCACGAATCAATGGAGCGGCACGATTCACAACATCAATTCCACCGGCGGCGAAGTGCATCTCGAGGATTTTGCCAACGCGCGCCCGGCCCGGCTCGATTTGGACGACATCACGTTTCAGGCAAAGAACATTTCCAACATCCCGAACACGAATCTGGAGGCGAGATTGTCTTTGCGCTGGAACACGAACGGTTCCATCAAAATCGCCACCACCGCGTTATTTCAACCGACGACGGCGGACGTGCAAATCGCTTTGAGCAATCTCGACCTCGGCACGCTTGATCCGTATCTCGAACCGAAGGTGAATCTATTCATTCTCGGCAGCCAGCTTGGTCTCGACGGCGAAATCCATTTGCGCACGCAAAAGGACGAATTGCCTCAAGTCACGTTTCAAGGCGATGCGCGGCTCGACGATTTTCATACCGTGGACGGCGCCATGGGCGAAGATTTGCTCAAATGGAATTCAGTACAAATCAACGGCATTGACGCGAACCTGAATCCCGCAACAGTTGCCATCAAAGAAATCCTGCTGGATGACGTCAACGCACAAGTCGTCGTGGAAACCAATCACGCCATCAACTTGCTGACGGCATTGAAACCGGCGGAAACCAATGCCGTCACCGAAACAAATTCCGTCGCCGCTGCAAAAAAATCCAAACCGGAAACGACAAATAATTTGGAATCGTTGCCAAAAATTTCCGTCGGCAACATCATCATTTCCAACGCGCAATTCACATTCACCGACCGTTCGCTTTCGCCCAACGTGGATTTGGGCATCGAACAATTTGGCGGGACGATTTCGGACATTTCTTCCGAACAATTGCAGCACGCGGACGTGAATCTGCGCGCGCTCGTGGACGGCGTCGGCCCGATGAGCATCACCGGCCAAATCAATCCATTCAGCGGAATGCAGACGAATCATTTGACCATTTCGTTGAAGGATGTGGATTTGACGCCGACCGGACCTTACGCGGCGAAATTCGCGGGTTACGACATCGCCGAAGGAAAACTGAATCTCGACCTCGATTACAATATCGTCGGGCGAAAATTGAAATCGAAGAACGTCATCACGCTGGATCGGTTCACGTTCGGCGAAAAAACGGACAGCCCGGACGCGACGCATTTGCCGGTGCGACTGGCGATTGCGATTTTGAAAGACCGTGACGGGAAAATCATTTTGGACGTTCCAGTCGAAGGCAGTTTGGACGACCCGAAATTCCGCGTCGGTCAGGTTGTCGAACGCGCCATCGTGAACATCCTGACCAAAGTTGCGACTTCGCCGTTCTCGTTGCTGGGCGCGGCGTTTGGCAGTGGTGGTGAAGAATTAAGTTATCAAGATTTTGCGCCGGGCAGCGCGGAGTTGACGGCGACGGACAAACAGAAATTGGATTCGCTCGTGAAAGGACTTTATGCGCGGCCGGCGTTGAATCTGGAAATTTCCGGCAGCATTGATCCGGTGGCCGACCGCGACGGATTGCAACGCACCGCGCTAGAAAAGGAATTGCGCACGCGAAAATGGCAATCGCTCCGCAAATCTGTGCGCGCCAATACGACGGCAGATCAAATTACATTGACGCCAGAAGAACGGACGCAATTAGTAAAAAAACTTTACGGCCAGGCACTGGCTGACGGGAAAATCACGCCAGCTTTGATTGCGGCCAACACCAATCTCGTGGCGGCAGCGGCGCAAATTCCACCGCGCAAAAATCAGATGGAAAAAGGCGCGACCCAATTGATAAAGAGCAATTCAACTTCCAATAAGGCAAACGCGCTGGCGGCTGCGCCAACTCGATTAAAATCCAGCACATTGACCGACCCGATGGAAATTTTGTTGGCGGCGACATTTGCTGTTTCCGACGACGATTTCAAGACGCTTGCGACTGACCGCGCCAAAGTGGTTCGCGCTTACATTCTGGAATCCGGCAAAGTAGAGGTGTCGCGACTTTTCCTGACGGAAAGCAAAACCGGCAAGGTAAATGCAAAAGGCAGCCGCGCTTATCTGCAATTCCGGTAGAATCAATCGTGCGGTGTCACGACGACACGATAGAAACGCGTTGCGTTTGTGACCGCTGTCGAATCGCTAATCACGGACAGACTTGAAGCCGCCGTGAAATTTGTGAGCGTCTGCCAAACCGGATCAGCCAAATCATTTTTGAATTCGACCGTGTAATTCAGATTCGGTTCGGTCACAAAACTGAGATTGAAACTGTTGCCGTCGAAATTCAATTCCGTGAAGCGCGGCAGATTGAGGATTGTGCCGGGCGAACCAACGTCGCCATTGACCGGCGCGACAAACGCGCCGTTTTGTCCGGCCACACTCAAACCGCCGAACGTGCCGGAACTTGGATCAAAGCCGAAGGAAACGCCTTTTGTGGCCGTGCCAAATGTGACGCTGGTGACGGTGTCCGTCGTGGAATTGGCGGCGGCGTTCCACAAATAAATGGCGTCGCCGTCCGAACTAAAACCGATATTCGGATAAGTGATGATTTGCAGATTGGCCGGAAGATTTTGACTTCCCCACCACGTGCGAAAATCAGTAGGTGTCATGTCCTCGACCAAAACGATGGATTCGCCGGGCGCGATGCTCACCGCGTCAGTAATGGTTTCAGCGTCGCTGAAGGAATCGTGATCGTCGTCGAAACGCCAGCCTTGCAGATTCACTGGAAAATTTCCGAGATTGCTCAATTCCCACCAATCGGACGTGGAAATGGTCACGCCCGTGCCTTTTTTGGCTTCGCTGGACATAACTTCGGTGATGACGAGATTCGGTTTGGGCGTGATGGTCAAAACGAATGAAGCACTCGCGGTGTCCACCAAATTACTGGCGATGACGGAATATGTTCCGGCCTGATTAGTTTGCAGATTGGAAAGCGTCAGTAGCGTATTCGTTTCACCAACCAGATTAGTTCCGTTCAATTGCCATTGGTAGGTTGGCGCGGGAACGCCGCTGGCTTGAACCGTAAACACCGGACTTTGTCCGATGTAAGCCTCCAAATCCGCCGGACTTTGAGTAATGATCGGCGCGCTGGCCATCACAAAATCTTCGCTGGCCAATCCCGACCACGGACTAGACAGCGGTGGATTGTTCGCGCCGGTAAGATTGCGATGGCTGGCGTTGTAGGCGCGCGCCAGAACAGTGACATTGGTGGCCAGTGAAATGGGTGTTGTATAAATTTGAGCACCCACGGCGATGCCGCCGCCAGAAGCGCGCGGGTCAACGCCGTTGGTCGTATAGTAAATCGTCGCGCCGGACGGTCCCGTCAGGTTCAACGTGAATCCGGGGGTGATGACGCCGTTGCCGTTCAAAACGGGTTTGGCGAGAAAATTGGTGTCCATGAAATGCAACCGGTCGGCATACCATTGCTTCAGGAAATTCACTTCGCCTTGATACGTGCCAGGAAAAGCGTAGCTGTAACCGGAAACGGAAACCGTGCCGGAACGCGGCGCGGTGTACTGCGGCCAGCGCGCGGCCTCGCGCGGCTGCTCCTTTTGCACCTGCGCCACCAGCGCGTCTATGTCCGCGTAAATGTGATTGGTGGAAAGCAACGTTTCACGCAAATTTTCGTACCGGTCAATCCAGGCCTGCCAGAAATCAATATCCGCGAACATCCGTCCCCACCAGGTGTAATTGAAATAATCCGTGCCGTAATCCGGCACCGGCGAACGCCAGTAGAACGGACTGAAATCGCGTCCGTCCGTGGAACCTTGCGAACGGTCAAAATCCCAGATCGGTCCGAAGACCAATTTGTTCGTGCGATCCTTGTAGAAATACGCGCTCAACCGCAACGCATCCACGTTGAACGCCATGACGTTGAGGATGTGATGATCAATCCACGATGGCTGGTCAATGAACGCGCGATAACCGTTTGTCGGGTCGGTGTAATTCGCACCATTCAATGCCGTGCCAAACGCGTCCATGTAACTTTGCAGATATTGCTGTTGTGGCGCGCGCTGCAGCGTTTTGATTTCCGGTTCCTTCGGATAATCGTAAACGATGGTTTGACCGGCGCTGCTAAAACCGGTTTCGCCGTCGCCCAACCGGTCAATCTTCATCATGTAACCGCCAGTGACGTTGGGTTGCGAGTTATCCTGCGGATTCAAATTGTCCACGGAATGAATCTTCGTGATGTTCACGCGGTTGTTGTCCCACTTGATTTTTTCTTCGATAACGTAAATACCGTTGTAATTGGCGGCGGTGACTTTGCCGCCGGTGGTGTTCAGATACACTTCGCAAAATTTCGTGCGCGGCGCGTAACGTCCGATTTCATTGCTTAATTCATAAATCAACGGATTATGAATCAGCACCGGCTCAAAATTATCCGGCGCGTATAAAATGAAACTGGATTCCGATGGCAGAGCGAGTGGAGAATAATTTTTGTCCGCGTCCAAATCGTCAGTGAAGCCGACGGAAAACGCCTGCTTGGGAATGTCCGCCGAACTTGAACCATGCACATGAATTTCCGCCCGCGCCGTCAACGTCGAAGCATTGGTCAAAGAAGTCACGCCGTTCTGCGGTTCGTAAATGGAAATGTTCGCAAATTGATCATCGTCCTGCGGCACGCTGCCCGCGCCGAAATTGTAAATGACAATCGCAGGCAAATCGGAAGTCGTATTCAACAGACCGGAATCCAATTGAATGTAACTTTCGCTGTGCAACGGTCCGGGCATCAAGCCGTTGGCGTCGTCGAACGCGCGCGCCCGCACCTGCACCGAACCGGTGATTGGAATTGCGCCGGAATAAACCGACGAATCTTCGGTCGGCGCGCTGCCATCCAGCGTGTAATAAATGACCGCGTTTGCGTTCGTCGCGGACAGTTGCAGGTTGAATGAATTGACGAATGTGCCGCCGCTTTGTGAAAAATTCACGGCAGACGAAAAATTTGTCCCGCTGCTCGAATTGTAATCACCGGGCGTCGGTTTAGGAAAATAACCAATGATGTCGGGATTGACCATGTCGCGTCCATACGCAACGTCAACCTGTTGCGTTGGGTAATTGAAAACTGAAACGACATTGCCGCTTGGATTTACCAATGCCAGATAGCCGCCATTCACCGGCAATCGAAAATTCGTGTGCAATTCGTTGGTGTTGCTAGTCCGGTTTTTACCGGACGCAAACACGACCATGAAATTGTCCGAGCCGTTGGCGTCTTCCGCGCTGGGAATCGTCACATTCGGAAATTTCCAGAGCACGAGATTATTCGTGTCATCCGTGAGCGCCCAGCCGTTGAGATTCGCGTCGCTGGTCGTGGGATTATAAATCTCAATCCAGGGCGAAGCATCGCCGTCTTCATCCGCGACCGTATTCCGATTCGTCGCCATGAATTCGGAAATGCCCACGTTGCCCCACGTCACGGTGGCGGAAGTGGAAAGCGTCGCCCAAATCAAAAAATCGCTGCTGGCACTTAACGACGAATTGAACGCCTGAATCGCAATCACATTGGTTCCCGTCACGAGATAATTTTGCGGATTACTCAAAACATCATTTTGCAACGGCACCGGTTCCGCCAACGCCGGCGACGATGAACCGTTGTAAGGAACATTTCCCGAAGGCATATTGAAACGCGCCACTTCCACGCCGTTGATCCAGGCAATAAATCCATCGTCACTCAAAGCCTTCAGTTGTAATTCATTGATTTGCGAAAGGTTGGTCAACACAAAAGTCTGCCGCATGAAAATGCACGTGTAACCGCCATCCATGTCCGTCAAATCCGTGTTGCCGGTGTAGGCGGTGGAACTGCCCGGATCATTTTCGTAATAAAACGGTGCCTGCCCTGTTAGCCACGCAGAATCATTGAATCCGATATTTCGCCATGTTGTTGTGTCGGGAGATGATGCCTCCGAAAATCCTTTGAAGTATTTCCAAGTAGAATTGGTGGAAAAAATCGTTTCGCTGCGAGCCGAAAAAGCCAAAACGACAGCCAATAAGCCCAAACAGATTTTTCTGAACATCAAGAAACTTGTAACTTGATTGTAACATAATTGCAACTGCGGATTCCTGTTTGCCGACGAAACAACTTCTGCGATTTGAAATTGTCAGAATTGATTTCTGTTCAAATTGGGTCTGGACAAAACTTTTAGTGAAGCGCACAGTCAAATCATAATTACAGCCGAATGTCTCTTATCAGAGTTAGGCCACATCATGTGTATGAACATTTCCGACATCAAAGCCCAGCTTTCAGCACAAGGTCTTTTGACTCCTGTTGATGTTTCGGAGATTTATGTCCATGATGGCAAGTTACTTCGAGTTATTGAGGATGCCAAAACAAAGACGGTAACGATGGAGGTTTTGCTGCCAGCTTCGGAGCACAGCAATGAACTTGTTCCGCGTCGGCTTGTTTTTACCGACGTTTACGGTTATCAGATTTTTGAAGGGCGATGCGTTGGTTGTCCGACCATTCTTGATTTGTCGGTGGTCGAACAGCTTGGCAATCTTGGCAAGTGGAGCCGAGTGCGACTTGACACAACTCATGGCTATCGAGAGCTTTGTTGCACGGCGGTTAGAATTTGTGACCATGAATCTGTGGCCTAATATGGAAATAGGTTGCAAATTTTAACGAAACAACGCCGCTAAAATATTCTTTCCAGCAAAAAGCCAAATCACCGCCGCCAGCGCGATGTAAGGGCCGTAAGGCATCCGTGACGACCATTCGCGACGACCCAATAAAATCAAAATGACGCCGACGACAGCACCAATCATCGAACTGACTGCCAGCGAAAACAGCGCGCCTTGCCAGCCGGTGAACGCGCCAATCGCGCCCATGAATTTCACGTCGCCCAAGCCCATCGCCTCGCGCGGCAAAACGATTTCCGCACTCACCGCTTCCATGAAATGCACGTCTTCGGTCTTGATTTCTTCGTCGCCGATTTTCAATGCGACGGGTGACAATTTGACAATGACATCTTTGTAGCCGCGATCCACCAATTCAATCGTTCGCGCGTGGAGCGTAATCGTGTCCGACTTGCGATAAAAAATATCTTCGTAAGGAATTTCCTTGTCCGGCAGATGCAAATGCGTTTCCGAAAAAACGATTTTCGTTTCCGTTGGCAACGCCAGTTTCTGCCGGCCAAACAGCAATTTTCCCATCCGCAAAATCAGATAAACGATTCCCGCGCCGACCGCCGCGCCGAACAAACTGCGAACCATCCCCTGCCCCGGCGAATTCGCGCCGTGCAGCGCCGGCAAAAAAAACGAAGCCATAAAGCCAAATATCATTCCGCCGAACGTGATTTCGTCAGGAATAATGAAATGCTCGAAATCAATGAACGTCGCGGTGATCAATCCCGCGAGAAAAATGGCGCAAGCCAGCGCCAAAAAAATGGACGACAGCGGATGATTCGGATTTCCGAAATGCAGCCAGCAACTTAAAAACGCGATGCCGGTCAAAAGTTCAACCGCGAAATAACGCGGCGAAATCGGCGCGCCGCAATTTTTGCAACGCCCGCGCAAGACCAGCCATGTCACCAGCGGAATGTTCAGGTAAAACGGAATTGAATACTTGCAATGCGGACAATGCGACGGCGGCGAAACGATGCTCATTTCCAGCGGCATCCGGTAAATGCACACGTTGAGAAAACTGCCGACGATGCAACCGAGTGAGAAAAAACACAGCGACCAGAAATGGAACGGCACGAGTTCCCAATTGTGCGCGTTGAAAATCGGTTCAATGCCCATAAATGTTTTGTTCGAGCGCGCGGCGCATCACGTTGAGCGGTGCAGATTTGCCCGTCCAGATTTCAAACGCCTTCGCGCCCTGATGTAGCAACATGCCAAGGCCATTCGCCGTTTGGCAGCCGGACTTTTTGGCGACTTTCAGCAAAGGCGTTTCCACCGGACGATAAATCATGTCGTAAATCGCGCGCGTTTGTTTCAATGAGAATTGTTTCTCGTCGAACGGCAATCGGTCGCCCAGCCTTAATCCAAGCGAAGTCGCGTTCAAAACCAAATCTACCTTGGATTCAGGATAACCGACGACAATTTTCACAGATGGAAATTGTTTTTTGATTTCAACGGCAATTGCTTCGGCTTTTGATTTTGTGCGATTGAACAAAAATAATTCTGCGATTTTTTCCGACGCCAATTTCAAAGCCGCCGTGCGCCCCGCCCCGCCCGCGCCCAGCAACAAAATTTTCGCGCCGCGCAATTTGATTTTCAAATCCTCGCGCAACGAAGTTACGAGCGCGTCGGCATCCGTGTTGAAACCAATCGCTCGGCCATTTTGAAATTTAACCACGTTCACCGCGCCCCATTTTTTGGCGTATTCATCCAATTCATCCACCATTTCCAGCGCGAGCAATTTGTGCGGCACGGTCAGATTGAGTCCGGCGAAATTCATCGCCTTCGCGCCTTCGATGGCAGCGCGCAGATTTTTTGGATTCACCTCAAACGCGAGGTAACGCCAGTTCAATTTCAATTTTGCGAACGCGGCGTTGTGCATCGCGGGCGACGCGGAATGGCGAATCGGCGAACCAAACACGGCGCAAAGGCGTGTGCTGGCGTTGATTTTTGATTGGCCGGATTGTGACACGCGCAAATTTATACGCGGCGAACGCACGAGTTCAAAGCGCAAATATCAATCAACTTTGCGTTGAAAAAAAATTTTTGTTAGAATTTTCGCGAAATGAAATCAAAAGGCGCGGTTTATCTCGTCGGCGCGGGGCCGGGCGACGCGGGGCTGCTTACGCTGCGCGGCGCGGAACTGCTTCAACACGCCGACGTGGTCATTTATGATTTACTCGTCAACCCGACGCTGCTAAAGTTTGCGCGGGAAAATGCCGAAACCATTTCGCGCGGCAAACGCAAAGATTTTTCGCAGGAACAAATCAATGAATTGATGATTGCCAAAGCGCGCGAAGGGAAAATCGTCGTGCGGCTGAAAGGTGGCGACCCTTACATTTTCGGTCGCGGCGGCGAAGAAGCCGAAGTGCTCGCGGCGGCAAAAATCCCGTTTGAAGTCGTGCCCGGCGTTTCATCCATTGTCGCCGCGCCGAATTACGCCGGTATTCCGCTAACGCATCGTGATTATTGTTCGAGTTTCACCGTTTTCACTGGCCACGAAAATCCGGCGGATGAAAAAATCAACTTGCGCTACGACCAAATCGCCAAAATTCCCGGAACGAAAGTTGTTTTGATGGGCACGGAAAAATTGGATGAATGGACGAAATCGCTCATCGCAAATGGCCTGCCGCCCGAAACGCCCGCCGCCGTGATTCAATCCGGCACGCTCGGAAAACAAAAATCGGTTTCGGGAACTTTGGCGACGATTGCGAAACTGGCGGCGGACAAAAAACTTTCGCCACCTGCGCTAACGATTTTGGGTGATGTTGTTAAATTACGCGACAAATTAAACTGGTTTGAAAATTTGCCGTTGTTCGGAAAACAGATTGTTGTCACACGCTCGCGTTTGCAGATGCAAAAATTTTCCGAAAAACTGTCGCGGCTCGGCGCGGACGTTTTGGAAATTCCCGCCGTCAAAGGTGTTGACCCCGATAACAAACAAGATTTCATTGACGCGCTGCTTTCGCTGAATTCTTATGACTGGCTCGTGTTCACCAGCGCGAACGGTGTTTTCGTTTTTTTCAATTTGTTCTTCCGGCAGTTTCACGACTTGCGCGATTTGGGCGGCGCGAAAATCGCCGCCGTCGGTCCGGCGACCGCCGCGAAATTGCGCGAGTTTCATTTGCAGGTGGATTTGATTCCCGAAGAATTTGTCGGGCGCAAAATCGCCGAGGCATTCGCCAAACACAGCAGCATTGAGAATTGCAAAATCTGTCTGCTCCGTGCGGAAAAGGCGAATCCCGATTTGCCGCACGCACTCGAAGAAATGGGCGCGATTGTGGACGACATCGGCCTTTACAAAACCGTCGGCGAAACGGAAGATTTTTTCGGCGCGGCGGAAGATTTTCAAAAAAATGGCGCGGACTGGCTAACATTCACGAGCGGCTCAACCGTCGAACACTTTCACGCACGCTTTAATTTGCCGAAATTGCAAAAACAATTTCCACAAATGAAAATCGCCTCCATCGGGCCGGAAACGAGCAAAGCCATTCGCGCGCTCAAACTGGAACCAACATTTGAAGCAAAGGAACACACGACGGACGGACTGATTGCGGGTCTTTTGCGCTCAAGCGAAGCATGAACATTTTTCACGCTTAATTGTCTTATTCACGCAAGAAATGAGTTGTCTGGAATTGAAAAAAAACAAATGGATGCAAGGCATCGGCGTTTTGTTTGCGCTGCTGGCATTCGCGGCCAACGTCAGCGCGGCGACGTTCACGGTGTCGCTTGACCGTGACACGGTTTCGTTGGGCGAAAACACGACGTTATTGCTGACGTTCGATAGCGGTTCGCCGCAAGCTATACCACAAATCCCAAACGTTCCAAATCTGCAAATTGATTATGTCAACAAAGTAATCAACTTTAATTCAGTCAATAACCAAAGTGATTTAAAAATCACCATTGCCTATTCAGTCACACCGCAGAGCACGGGTAAATTCACCATTCCAGCCATAACAGTTGACGTGAACGGCCAGCCTGTTTCGAGTCAACCGCTTCGTCTAACTGTCGTGAAAGCAAATGCCACAATTTCTGCCGATTCAAAACCGGGTTCGCAAATGGCATTCTTGAGGCTTACTGCGCCAAAAAACGAATTTTTTGTGGGGGAAGTTTTTCAATTGGAATTTGATTTGTTCGTCAATGGCAATGCGGCAAACGCCGCTGACTTGGCCGAAAGCTTTTTGGCCAGAGGCATGGGCTTGATCAGTGCGAACGGCTTTAGGACTTTAAACTCAGCCGCGGCACCCATTCGCCAAGTGCAAATCGGAAATTCAACCTATGTCGAGGCGTCGCTCATTACTGCGTTGTCTCCGTCAAAAATAGGAACCCTGACGGTTACATGCACCAATGCAAAAGCCACTTTGCAGTTGCCATTGGCCAATCAGCGACAAGACCCATTTTTCGGATTTGGTATGTTCCGACAGGTTGAAAATCGGCAAGTATCGTTGTCAGCCGACCCTTTAAGTATCGAAGGCGTTCCTTTGATTACAAGCAATGTTCCGGCGAATTTCAACGGCGCGGTCGGCGATTACACGATGAACGTCACCGCCGGGCCGACCAATGTCGCGGTTGGCGATCCCATCACGGTGCGCGTGCAGATTTCCGGTCGCGGCGACCTCGCGGCGCTGGCGTTGCCCGAACAACCGGCGTGGCATGATTTCAAAACTTTTTCGCCCACGGCGCACACCGACATCTCGGACCAATTGGGAATCGAAGGCACAAAGACTTTTGAACAAATCGTCACGCCGCAAAACACGGATGTTCACGAATTGCCTGCGTTTTCATTTTCATTTTTCAATCCCGAAACGAAAACGTATCAAACGCTCACGCAATCACCCGTGTCATTAGCCGTGCATTCCAGCGGCGCGACGACCGTGCCCGTAATCGCCGCGACGAAAACTGCCGAAACGCCGCCAACGCCGCAGGATATTTTGCCCATCAAACAAAATTTGGGTGCGCTGGCGCAAACCACCGCGCCGCTCGTCACCAGCCCGGCGTTTCTGGCACTGCAAAGTTTGCCGGTGCTGGCGTGGTTCGCCGCATTTGTCTGGCGCAAACGCGCGGACAATCTCGCCAACAATCCACGCCTTCAACGGCAGCGGCGCGTGGCGCAAATCGTTGAAAACGGATTGAAAGATTTGCAGAGGTTCGCGACGGAAAATAATTCGGACGAATTTTTTGCGACACTGTTCCGGCTGTTGCAGGAACAACTCGGCGAACGATTGAATTGCCCGTCGTCGTCTATCACCGAATCCGTCGTGGACGAGCGGCTGGCCGGTTCTGCCGTGGCCGATTCACTGTGCGAATTGTTCCAGCTTTGCAATCAGGCGCGTTACGCGCCGTTGCGCACGAGTGGAGAACTGGCGGCGGTGATTCCGCAATTTGAAAACGTCATCCGCGAATTGCAACATTCGAGAATATGAAAAGGCTTTTCCAATCTTGTTTAATCGCGGCGTTTGCCCTGATTTTTGCCGGAAAAATCATGGCGGCGGATGTCGCGGCGGAATTCGACGCGGCGAACAAATTGTATGCCGAGGGAAAATTTGTGAACGCGGCGACTGCTTACAAAAAAACTCTCGATTCGGGCAACATTTCTGCCGCGCTGTATTTCAATTACGGCAACGCGGAATTCAAATGCGGTCATTTGGGACGCGCGATTGCGGCGTATCGGCACGTTTTACTATTGTCGCCGCGCGACCCCGAAGCGCGGGCGAATCTGGAGTTTGCGCGTGGTCAAATTCAGGGCGTGACGCCGAACGGTGGTCGCTGGCAACGCTGGCTCGGCGCGTTGACGCTGAACGAATGGACGTTGCTGGCCGCATTTGCGCTTTGGCTGACATTTGCGCTACTGGTTACAAGGCAAATCTGGCCGGCGCGAAAAACGACTTTGCGCAGCCCGACACGCGCGGTCATCATTTGCACAATTCTAATCTGCGCCAGCTGCGGCGCGGCGACGGCCATTCATTTTTCAAAACAGACTGCCGTAGTCGTCGCAGCCAGCGCGCCAGCGCGCAGCGGGCCGTTCGACGACGCGCAAACGGTTTTCACCGCGCGCGACGGAAATGAATTCACCGTTTCAGAAATTCACGGCGACTGGCTGCAAGTGACTGATGCGGCGGGAAAAACCGGCTGGCTGGAGCGCGCACAGGTGAAAATTTTGCCCGACATTTGAAACCTCATCGCCGTCCGTCATACCACAAATGCGCGGCGTCGCGACTGGTCAACGCCTGTCGCCGTTGGAAAATAAATCGCGCGAAGAAACGCAGATATTCGCGGCCGGAATAAAGTTTCATTTTCCGGGCGGAGGTGACGAGCGGATGCCGATTCAAAACGATAATTTTCTTTCCAGTCGCGCGCGCCAATTGTTTGAGTCGCTGGCTCAATTCCAATTCTTCCGTCACGAATAATTCGTGGCTGAAGCCATTTATTTTTCGGAACGCCGTCGTTTCGCAAAAAATGAATGAACCGGCCAACAACCTGCGGGAGCGGCTGAGGAAATTCCAAAAGCGGGTGATTAAACCCGCGACAAAGAAATGTTCGTCCAAGCGGATTGTCACGCCGCCCGCGAGATAACGGCCTGATTTGATTTGTTCGGCCACGTCGGCAAACAATTCCACGCCGGGACGCGAATCGGCGTCCACAAAAATCAACCAATCGCCGGTCGCCGCCGCCGCGCCACAATTTCGCGCGCGGGCAATCTGGTTGACCGGCTCAAAAACGACGGTTGCGCCCGCCGCGCGCGCAATTTCTGCCGTGCGGTCGGTGGAATTGTTGTCACACACAATCAACTCCGTTTCCCAATTGATTTGCGTGAACGCGGTGGCCGCCGATTTAATTTGCGCCAGCGACGCCGCGAGCAATTTTTCTTCATTGAACGCCGGAACGACAATGGAGATTTTCACCGCCCCAATCTAACCGACGGAATTATTTTTTCAATGACGGCTTGAATTCACGAACTTTTCGCGTGCATTTTCCTGCAAATCGTCTTTATTGGTGGGCATGACCATTTGGATTCTGGCTTTGATTTTAATCGCGTCGGGCGTAGGATTGGGATTGCGGCAGGGCGCCATCCGCACGTCCTTTTCGTTCGTGGGCATTGTGTTGGGAGGATTGCTGGCCGTGCCCATCGGAAAATTATTCAAACCGCTGCTACCGCACGTCGGCATTCACAGTGAAACTTTAATTTCGGCCATCGCGCCGTTTGAAGCGTTCATCCTCGTCTGGATTTTGTTCAAGGTCGGCGGTTACGCGGTTCATCGCAAGGTCGAGGTGTATTACAAATACAAGGCGGGCGACCTGCGGCTGGCGTTGTGGGAACGGTTGAATCAA
Organism: Verrucomicrobiia bacterium; assembly: GCA_035546095.1. GTDB lineage: Bacteria > Verrucomicrobiota > Verrucomicrobiia > Limisphaerales > UBA11358 > UBA11358. Next base: position 37,270 of record DASZXB010000048.1, read on the forward strand.
CGGCTCGGCCTTTGCGTCGGCGTGATGAATGGCACCGCGTGGCTCGTTCTCGTTTCATTTGTGATTTTCAACTTCACTTATTGGACGGCGCAAATCGCTTCGTCGGACAACGAAACAAAAACGACGCAGTTTATCAACCGCTTAGGGCATGATTTGGACAGCACGGGTTTGGACAAGGCCGCGCACGCGGTCGCGCCGCTGCCGGATGATTATTACAAAATGGCGGACCTCGCCGGTTTGCTTTGTCAGAATCCCGCGTTGGGCGAACGGCTCATCAATTATCCACCTTTTCTTTCCTTGGTCGAGCGCAGCGACTTTCAACAGCTTGCGCAAAATAGCGGCTTCACCGATGGCTGGAAAAGTGGCGCGCCCGTCGGCCAATTATTGAACGATCCACAGGTGAAATCCATTTTGAAAAACAACGATTTAATCAACACCGTTTTGGGCATCGTCAAAGACAATCAGGATGATTTAATCACTTATCTGAAAACCGGCAAATCGCCGAAGTATGATTCCGAAAAAATTCTTGGCCGCTGGGATTTCAACGTCGGCGTGAGCCTGGCCATGTTGCTGCAAACGCGACCGAACATTCCGTCAAAAGAAATGAAAGCCGTCCGCGCGGTGTGGGGACCGGCGTTTCAAAACACGATTCTCATCGCCGGCTCGGACGGTCAGGTGTTCTTGAAAAATCTGCCGAACTTCAAAAACCAGCCCCCCTCGCCAGAAACTTGGACCGGCTCATGGACCGCCAGCGGAACGAATTATGACCTGTCCATTTCGGGCAACGGTCAAAGCCAGTCCCTGACCGCGCAAACCGACGGACTGCGGCTGACCATTAAAGGCGGCAAAAACGTGATGGTTTTTGACCACGAAAACTAGGCTTTCAAGGGCGTAAAACGGCTCGAAAGCTGCTGGTTCGAGCCGCATGGGTATAACAAATCTGGCAACAGTCATGGTCGCCATCTCATTGGGATGGCTGCCGTTAAGTTGTTCCAAAACCAAACCCGCCAATCAAGCGCATGCCAGCGCCAGCGCGAGCCAAACGGCTCATACCACAAATTCAAAAAATCTCGGTGAATTAACGCTGACAAATCACATTGAAACATGCGTCAAATTGAGCGCCGACAAAAACTGCACCATTACGCCGACTCTGCTGGACAAGAAAAATTTGAAACTGGTGATGGCTCTAGAATCCAAAAAGAACGGACAAACCGCCGGTCTGAATGTGGTGCAGGTTGTCACCCGACCCGGCCAATCTTTGGACATTGCTGTCGGAGATTTGGACATTACCATGACACCGGAGTTGGCGGTGGAATAATCAAATGGTCGGGGCGGCGGGATTTGAACCCGCGACCTCTTGCACCCCAAGCAAGCGCGCTAGCCGGGCTACGCTACGCCCCGAACCAAATTGAAGCACTGAAATTCTACGCCGGAAACTCCCGAATTCAATCTTGAAGATTTCTAGTGCGCGCGTTTCGCGGAAATGATGTCCGTCGCATGGCCGTAAAATGCGTCCGCCGCGCCCATCAATGTTTCGGAAAGCGTCGGGTGCGGATGCACCGTCAACGCAATGTCCTCGACTGTCGCGCCCATTTCCATCGCCAGCACGGCTTCAGAAATCAATTCGCCCGCGCCCGCGCCGCAGATACCAACGCCGAGAACACGCTCGGTTTCCGGGTCAACGATGATTTTCGTCAGGCCGTCCGTGCGGTCAAACGACAACGCGCGACCGGAAGCCGACCACGGAAATTTCGCCACTTCGTATAGGATTCCCTTTTCCTTTGCCTCGGTTTCGGTCAAACCGCACCACGCGAGTTCCGGGTCCGTGAAAACGACAGCGGGAATCACCACATTTTCAAACGCGCTGTTTTCGCCGACGATATTTTCAACGGCGATGCGTGCTTCCTTGTGCGCTTTGTGCGCCAGCAAAATGCCGCCGGCGATGTCGCCAATCGCATAAATGCTTGGGTCGTCCGTCTGCTGTTGCGCGTTGATTTTGACAAATCCTTTTTCGTCCAGCGTGACTTTGGTGTTTTCCAAACCAAGGTCGCCGCTGTTCGGCACGCGCCCGACAGAAACCAGCACGCGGTCGTAAAGTTCCTCCAATTTTTGGCCATTGTATTCCGACGCAACCTTGATTTGTTTTCCCTGCGTCGCCATTTTTGTAACGCGCGCTTTCAAACGGATTTCTTTGAAAATCTTTTTTGCGTTGGCTACAACGGGACGCGCTAAATCCGCGTCCGCACCGGCAAGAATCGCGTCCAGCGCCTCGACCAAAACAATTTTACTGCCGAGCGCGGCATAGACCGTGCCCATTTCCATGCCGATGTAACCGCCGCCGACAATCAACAGATTTTCGGGAACGTCTTCGATTTCGAGCGCTTCGGTGGAAGTCATCACGCGCGGATTTCCCAAATCAAACGCCTTCGGCAGCGCGGGCGACGAGCCGACCGCGAGAATGGCTTTTTCAAATTCGACGAACTGCTGGCCTTTTTCCGTTTCGACGCGCAATTTGTTCGAACCTTCAAAATAGCCGCGCCCTTGAATCACCTGCACATTGCGTTTTTGCGCGAGAAAAGCGAGACCGCCGGTCAATTTCTCAATGACGGAATTTTTCCACGTGCGCAATTTGGTCAAATCCAAAGTCGGCTCGGCGAATGTGATGCCGCGATGCGCCGATTCACGCGCGTTGACGATTTGATGCGTCGCGTAAAGCAGCGCCTTCGACGGAATGCAACCGCGATTGAGGCAAACGCCGCCGAGTTTCTTGTCGCGCTCGATAAGCGTGACTTTCTTGCCCAAATCCGCCGCGTAAAATGCCGCCGCGTAACCGCCCGGTCCCGCGCCGACAACAACGACCTCTGTTTTAATCGAATCCATACAAATTAAATTTTCACCAACGCTTCATCAAAATTTTCCAGTGCCTTCACCAAATCCACCACAAATCGCGCCGCGCTGCCGCCGTCAATCACGCGATGATCGTAGCTCAACGCCAGTGGCGTCATCATGCGCGCCTCGATTTTTCCGTCGCGCACAACCGGCTTCAACGCGCCGCGACCGAGGCCAAGAATGGCGACTTCCGGCAAATTGACGATGGGTGTAAAAACCGCGCCGCCAATCGCGCCCTGATTGGAAATGGTGAACGTGCCGCCTTTCATTTCGTTAGCGGAAATTTTCCGGTCACGCGCTTTCGCCGCGAGCTGTTCCAATTCCTTTGCCAAATCTAAAATGGATTTCTTATCCACGTTGCGAATCACCGGCACGAGCAAACCTTGATCCGTATCTACCGCGATGCCAAAATTGAAATACTCCTTGATGACAATTTCATTGGCCACTTCGTCCAAACTTGAATTGAAAATCGGATATTTTTTGAGCGTCTCGACAAGCGCTTTCAATGTCAGCGGCGTCAAAGTCAGCTTCACGCCTTTGGCTTCGTAAGCCGCGCCGAATTTTTTCCGCAATTCGTTCAATTTCGTGAAATCCGCCTCGTCAAATTGCGTCACACGCGCGACGGAATTCCAGCTTTCCAGCATCCGGCGCGAAATCACTTGTCGCAATTGTGTCAGTGGCTTTTTGACAATCGGTCCCCATTGCGAAAAATCAATCTGTTCGGCAACGGGTTTTACGGGCGCGGCGGATTTGCTAGACGGCTTCGCGCGCGCCGCCGCTGAAATCAATCGTTGGACGTAATTCCGCAAATCTTCGGAGACGATGCGCCCGCCGGATTCGCTGCCGCGAATTTTGCGCAAATCAATTCCCAGTTCACGCGCCATTTTACGAATGGACGGCGACGCGACGGGATTTTCATTCAGGATTTCACCGTCGTCTTCCGCGATGGGTTCGTCTTCAATTTCTTCCGGTTCAGGCGCGGGGCGGGCAATTTTTTTCGCGGCAGGTTTGGCTGCCGGTGCGGCCGCAGCCATTGGGGCCGACGGAGCACCACCAGCCCCGTCGAGAGTCAAAATCCGTTGGCCAACACCGATGCGATCGCCGGGTTTCACATAAATTTTTGCGACGACACCTACCGCCGTTGAAGGAATGGAGGCAACAGCTTTTTCGTTTTCCAATTCCAAAATGGCCTGATCTTTCGCGACGGTATCGCCCTCTTTCACAAAGAGATTAACAACAACACCTGAATCAGCGCCCTCACCCAATTTCGGAAGTTTAACGTCCATAAATTAACAAGCGGATAGCTTGGAGAAAATTGCCGTGACTTTCCAGAAATAATTTTCCCGAAGCGAATTACCGATGGCAACCAACTGTCAAATCAATTCCGGCTGAATCTTTTCGGAATCAACGCCGAGGTCTTTGATGGCTTGCGCGACGATTTTGCGGTCAATCAGATTTTTTTCCGACAGCGCGTAAAGCGTACCGATGACGGTGGATTCCGCGTCAATCTCGAAAAACCTCCGCAACCGCGCACGAGTGTCGCTGCGGCCAAAACCGTCCGTGCCGAGCGAAAATAATCCGCCCGGAACCCACGGCGCGATTTGGTCGGAAACGGTACGGATATTGTCCGAAACGGCAACGAATGCGCCCTGCTCTTTCGCCAAAAGATTTTCGACGCAGGATTTTTTCGGCGGCTCGGTCGGATGCAGCATATTCCAGCGCTGGCAGCGAATCGCGTCTGTGCGCAACAATTTGTAGCTCGTCGCGCTCCAAACGTCGGCGGAAACATTGTAACGCTCGGCTAAAATTTCCTGCGCCTTCAACGCGGACAAAATAATCGGGCCGCTGCCGAAAATGTGTGCCTTGATTTTTTTGCCTTCCGCGCCAGGCTTGAATTTGTAAAGCCCTTTCAAAATTTCGTTTTCGACACCCGCAGGCATCGGCGGCTGCGCGTAATTTTCGTTGTAAAGCGACAAATAATAAAAAATGTCCTCGCCTTCGGCATACATACGACGCAAACCATCGGCAATTATCACGGCGAGCTCAAAACCGAACGCCGGGTCGTAAGGCAGACAGGTTGCGATGGTACTCGTGTGTAACAGACTGTGGCCGTCCTGATGTTGCAAGCCTTCACCGTTGAGCGTCGTGCGTCCGGCAGTCGCGCCAAGCAGAAATCCTTTCGCGCGAATGTCGCCCGCGAGCCAGAACAAATCGCCGGTGCGCTGCGGTCCGAACATCGAATAGTAAATGTAAAACGGAATCATCGGCACGCCGTGCGTCGCGTAGCTCGTGCCCGCCGCGATGAACGACGCCATCGAACCGGCTTCGGTGATGCCTTCTTCGAGAATCTGTCCGTCCTTCGCCTCGTGATAATAGAGCAGCGAATTTCTGTCCACCGGCTCGTAAAGCTGCCCTTTCGAGGAATAAATTCCGATTTCACGAAAGAGCGCGTCAAGGCCGAACGTGCGCGCTTCGTCGGGAATAATCGGCACGAGATTCTTGCTGATGCCCTTTTGCCGCAACAAAACTCTCAACAACGTTCCAAACGCCGTCGTCGTCGAAATTTCCGTTTGCGAGCCTTTGAAAAAGTCTGCGAAGACTTCCAGTTTTGGCACTTCGAGTTTGACATCCTTGACAATGCGCGCGGGCAAAAATCCGCCGAGCGCCTTGCGCCGTTCGAGCAGATATTGAATTTCCATGCTGTCGGCGGCGGGACGATAAAACGGCGTTTCAGCAATCACGTCATCGGAAATCGGAATTTCAAAGCGTTCGCGAAATTCGCGCAGCTCTTTTTCGTTCATTTTTTTCTGCTGATGCGTGATGTTTTTGCCTTCGCCAGCTTCGCCGAGGCCGTAGCCTTTGACAGTTTTCGCGAGAATTACCGTCGGTTGGCCTTTATGTTCGGTAGCCGCTTTGTAAGCCGCGTAGACTTTCAACGTGTCGTGACCACCACGCAGTAATTTTCGGATTTGTTCATCCGTCAAGTGATTCACCAGTTCGAGCAACTGTGGATATTTGCCAAAGAAATGTTTGCGCGTGTAGCTGCCCGGCTCGACGACGTATTTCTGAAAATCGCCATCCACGCATTCTTCCATGCGTTTGAGCAACAGACCGGATTTATCGCGTTTGAGCAAATCATCCCAATCAGTGCCCCAAATAACTTTGAGCACGTTCCAGCCCGCGCCGCGAAATAGTCCTTCAAGTTCCTGAATGATTTTTCCGTTGCCGCGAACCGGACCGTCGAGCCGCTGCAAATTGCAGTTGATGACCCAAATCAGATTGTCGAGATTTTCGCGCGCGCCGAGCGTGATTGCGCCGAGCGTGTCCACTTCGTCGCATTCGCCATCGCCGAGAAACGCCCAGACTTTCGGCTCGCTCTCCCATTTCGCCAGACCGCGCGCCTGCAAATAGCGGTTGAAACGCGCCTGATACAGCGACATGATGGGGCCGAGACCCATCGAAACCGTCGGAAATTGCCAGAACTCCGGCATTAAATACGGATGCGGATACGACGACAGCCCGCCGCCTTCGGCCAATTCCTGCCGGAAATTTTGCAGATGAGTTTCGTCCAGCCGGCCTTCGAGAAACGCCCGCGCATACATTCCCGGCGCGGCGTGGCCTTGAAAATAAACCGCGTCGCCCGGAAAATTTTCCGTCGCGCCGCGAAAGAAATGGTTGAACCCGATTTCGTAAAGCGTCGCCGCCGAAGCGTAAGTGGAAATATGTCCGCCGACGTTCGTGTTTGAATTCGCTTTGACGACCATCGCCATTGCGTTCCAGCGACAAAGACTTTTGATGCGCCGCTCGACACGCCAATCACCCGGATACGGCAATTGCGCTTCCGGCGGGATCGTGTTGATGTATGGCGTCGTTGTGCCGGAAGACGGTCGCGGCGCGGAACGCAATTGGTCCGCGAGCTTTTCAAGCAATTTCGCAGTGCGTTCCGGCCCCTGGTTTTCCAACGCCAGTTCAAAAACGGATTGCAAAGATTCACTCCACTTGTCACCGTTTTCGTTCGACGGCGAAGTAAAGATTGAACGTGAATCGTAAATTTCTTTTGTTTGAACGCTCACTGTGTTAGCCACTTGTTTTAAGACGCTGAATGCGCGCAGACAATAAAGCCCAACTTTGCCGCCAACGCCAGTAAAATCGCGAATGAACCGGTTCGATTGCACCTTTGCCTCGCCCGCCGAAAATCTCGCGGCGGACGAAGCGCTGCTGGATTGGCGCGAAAAAAATGGCGGCGAAGAAATCCTGCGTTTTTGGGAATCGCCGGAAATTTTTGTCGTCTGCGGCTACGCGAATAAAATCGCGACGGAAGTGAACGCGGAAAACTGCGCGGCGAAAAAAATTCCGATTTTGCGCCGTTGTTCCGGCGGCGGAACCGTTTTGCAGGGACGCGGCTGTTTGAATTACGCGCTCATTTTGCGAATCGCCATAAACTCCCCGCTCGCCGGCATTTCCAACGCAAATCAATTCATCATGGAACAAAATCGCAAAGCGATTGAAAACGAATCCAGAATTTCAATCAGCGGCCACACCGATTTGACGATTGGCGATTTGAAATTTTCCGGCAACTCGCAGCGACGGCGAAAACATTTTCTCCTCTTTCACGGCACATTTCTTCTGAATTTCGATTTGAAACTCATCGGCGAATTTTTACAAATGCCATCGTTGCAACCGAATTATCGAAACGCGCGCAAACACGAACAATTTTTGACCAATTTGAATTTGTCCGCAGAATCCGTAAAATCCGCGCTCGCCCAAATTTGGAACGCAAATAACGAATTGCAAAATCCGCCGCTCGAAGAAATCAAAAAACTCGCGCAAGAAAAGTATTCCACGCCTGAATGGAATTTTAAGTTCTGATTTTTTGACGGAATTGACAGAATTCACAAAATGAAATCCTGAAAATCCTGTCTAAACTCAAAGCCGCTTCGCCAATTCCGCCTGACTCGCGGCGAAAATGTCCTTGTGCAGCGAGTTGCCGTGCGCGTCAATCGTCACGACTGCTGGAAAATCAGCAATCTCCAATTCCCAAATCGCTTCCGGCGCACCGAATTCTTTCATCATATAAACATTGCGGACTTTTTTGATGCACTCGGCGAGCACCTGCGCCGCGCCGCCGACCGCGTGCAGATACACACAGCCGTAATCGCGGCACGCTGCGAGCGTGCGTTCGCCCATGCCGCCCTTGCCGATGACGCCGCGCAAGCCGAAATCGCGGATGACCTGCCATTGATACGGCTCTTCGCGGATGCTCGTCGTCGGGCCAGCGGCGGTGCATTTCCAAGAACCGTCATCCTGCTTCATCATCACCGGGCCACAATGATAAAGAATCCCGTCGCGCAACTTCACTTCCGGCGGCAGCGCGCCGCCCTCGTGCAAATACTTGTGAACCGCGTCGCGCCCGGTGAATACGACACCGGAAATCAAAACTTCATCGCCGACTTTCAACGCGCGGATTTTCTCTTCCGTGAACGGAATCTCCAATTTCGTCATGCCTCGCATTTGAATCCAAACCGGCGCAAAAGTCCAGCGCACTGAATGTAAAAATTGCGTGCGACTCGGAAATCTTTTCACGATTTTCCTCGGCGCTTTCCAAATCAAAATTTCATCGGTAATGTTCGGCGCGTGAACGGCATCGTTGAAATTTTTGTGGGTCTGCTGCTGGCAGTGACGGTGCTGGCCTTGCTCGCCCGCAAACTGCATATCGCCTACCCGATTTTATTTGTCATTGGCGGATTGCTAATCGGGCTGATTCCTCGATTGCCGCAAATCCGGCTGGACCCGAATCTCGTATTTCTCTTTTTTCTGCCGCCACTTCTGTTTCCAGCGGCGCTGTTCACTTCGTGGCGTGATTTCCGGGCAAATCTCCGGCCGATTTCATTTCTGGCCATCGGCTTGGTTCTGTTCACGACGTTTGCCGTAGCTTTTTTCGCGCATTATTTCATGAAATTGCCGTTTGCCGTTGGATTTGTTTTGGGCGCCATCATTTCACCACCGGACGCCATCGCTGCAACCGCCATCGCTGAACGGTTGAAAATTCCACGACGCATCATCACGATCCTCGAAGGTGAAAGTCTGGTCAACGACGCCACCGCGTTAGTCGTTTTTCGTTTTGCAACGGCTGCCGTCCTCACCGGAACAGTTTCGTTCGTCAGAGCCGGCGAACAATTTTTTCTGGTCATCGCAGGCGGCATTCTGGTCGGCCTAGGCGTCGGCTGGCTGGCGCAGCAATTCCACAAACGCGTGGACGATGCGCCGATTGAAATCACTTTCTCGCTGCTCACGCCGTTCGTCGCCTATCGTTTGGCCGAACGATTGGAAGTTTCCGGTGTTTTAGCCGTCGTGACCACCGGTTTGTATCTTGGCCGCCGGATACCCGAACTGTTCTCGTTCAAAACGCGCCTGCAAGCCGGACCGGTTTGGGAAATGGTTGAATTCATCCTGAATGGTTTCGTTTTCATCCTCATCGGCCTGCAATTGCGGGAAGTGCTGCAAGCGTTGTCCGCGCACACGTTCTCTGTCCATCAACTCGTGTGGTATGCGCTCCTCATCAGCCTTGCTGTCGTCATTATCCGTGTTTTGTGGGTTTTTCCTGCAACGTATTTGCCACGACTCATTTTCAAAAAAATTTACCGGCACGACCCCGTTCCGTCATGGCAGCACGTCACCATCATTGCGTGGACGGGAATGCGCGGAGTCGTGTCGCTGGCCGCCGCACTGGCTTTGAACGAGGAATTCCCCGAACGCGATTTGATTTTGTTCCTCACTTTCATCGTGATTCTCGCCACGCTCGTCGTACAAGGTTTGAGCCTGCCCCTGCTCATCCGCTGGCTCGGCGTCAAAGACGACGGCTTATTTGAAAAAGAAGAACACGAAGCGCGCCTTCGGGCCAATCACGCCGCGCTCGCCAAATTGAACGAAGTTTCCGAGCGCATCCCCGAAAAAGCCGACGCCCTGCGCCGCCTGCGCATCGAATACGAAGACCACATCCGCCAACTGGAATCCGCCGAACCCGAACTTGCCGGCGCGCCGCTCCGTTTGTTTTCCTCCGAATACGAACGCCTTTCCCATGTTGCGCTCCAGCAGGAACGCCGCACCATCATTCAACTCCGCAATCAAGGCGTTATCAGCGACGAAGTCCTGCGCCGCATCCAACGCGACATAGACCTCGCCGAAGCGCGATTAAGAGAACATCAATGATTGGATTTTCAGCGCACGGATTTTTTCTTCGGAAAATGGAAATAAAAATTTAATCATGAGTTATTTTTATTCCTTACTCTTTCGTCGCCAAGTTTCAGTCACTGTGAATGTGAATTTCAATTCGATTTCGTTTTGGGAAACTGTGCGCATTTTCATAAAACCAATTCTGCGAGTGGAAGGCATCAGAGTTTTGAATGTCAGCCAGATTCCGTTCCACTTCACATTGGAGATAACAAATTCTTCGTCATCTAATTTATCTATTCCAATAACATGAAATTTCCCCTTTTGAACTGATATATGATATTCAGCTTCAAAATAATCATCTGTGTCATCTGGATTTGATGCAACCCAAATGCCACACAAATGATTTTTCACACTTACTTTTGGTTTCATTTGCATAAAATCAGTAAAGCCACTTCAAAATTTCTCCATCCGCACCCATCGTCGTCCCCTGACGCCGATACGCCCAGCACATGTAGCTGATGCTCACGAAAAAGGACGCGGGCAGGCGGTTCGCGGCGCAAATTTTCACGCCGAGCAACGTCGTCTTGCCGCCGAAACCCATCGGGCCGATGCCGAGTTCGTTCGCCGTTTTCAAAATGTCCTGCTCCAGCGCGTCGAGTTCGGGGACGAGATTGCGGTCGGGAATCAGGCGCAGAAATTGCGTCTTGCTCAATTCGTAGCCTGTCGCGCGGTCGCCGCCGATGCACACGCCGAGAATGCCCGGCCCGCAGCCTTTGCCCTGCGCCTGCAACACCGCGTCGAGAATCACTTTGCGGCAGCCGTCGAGGTCGCGGTTCGCGTTCAACTTCTCGTTCGGCAACGAGTATTGCGCACCGACGTTTTCGCAGCCGCCACCTTTCAAAACCAAGCGCACGGAAATTTCCGGCGACCGATGCTGATGAAAATGAAACGTCGGTGCGCCCGGCCCGCAATTCGTGCCATCGTTCACGCCGGTCAGCGAATTGACGGAATTTTGCCGGAGAAAACCTTTTTTCGTCGCGAGCTTCACGGCTTCCTTCGCCGTTTCTTCAAATGTGATTTGGTCAAAGCCGACCGGACAATCCACATAGAAAAGAATGCTGCCGGTGTCCTGACAAATCGGCTGCGATTTTTGTTTGGCGAGCTGGATGTTGCGGTCAATGATTTTCAACGCGCTTTCGGCGAGCGTGCCTTTCTTTTCATTTTCCAGCGACGCGATGATGGATTGGTTCACGTCGTCGGGAATTTCGGCGGACGTGCGGCGGATAAGTTCGACCAGCGAATCTTGGAGTTGGCTCATAAATCTCATTCAACGTAAAACTTTCGGCGCGGGGCGTCAAAAATTTTAGCGCGCGAAAAAACTTCAAACTTCTGCTCGACAAAAATTTTTCGCCGGTTTCAAATCATGCGCGGCATGGCCAAAACCAAACGCATCGGCATTCTCACCGCCGGCGGCGACAGCCCCGGATTGAACGCAGCGATTCGCGGCGTCGGCAAAACCGCGCTCGGCTTCTACGGCATGGAAATCCTCGGCTTCCGCGACGGCTTTCGCGGCCTCGTCGAAAACCGCAAGCTCAAGCTCGACAAGGCCGCGTTGTCGGGAATTCTCACGCTGGGCGGCACGATTCTCGGCACGAGCCGTGATAAACCGCACCGGATGTTGATTGACGGACGCACGCGCGACATGACCGAAGTCATCGTGGAGAATTACAAGAAACATGACCTGGCCGCGCTCGTTTGTCTGGGCGGCGGCGGCACGCAAAAAAATGCACTGCACCTCGCCGAAGCCGGACTCAACATCGTCACGCTGCCCAAGACAATTGATAACGATGTCGTTTTGACAGACGCCACTTTTGGTTTTGCCACAGCGCTCGACATCGCGACCGAGGCGATTGACCGATTGCACAGCACCGCGCACAGTCATCATCGGATTATCATCGCGGAAATCATGGGACATCGCGCGGGCTGGTTGACCTTGGGTGCAGGTGTGGCCGGCGGCGCGGATGTGATTTTGATCCCCGAGATTCCTTACAACGTCGAAAAAGTCGCCGAAGCCATCAAACGCCGCAGTCGGTATGGGACAAATTTCAGCATTGTCGCCGTGGCGGAAGGCGCGATGAGCATTGACGACGCGCGCGCGTTCGCCGCCGCCGAAAAGAAGCGTGAACGCGCGAAGACATTGCACGATAAAAAGGAAGCGAAAGTGGAATTGGCCGCGCTCGAATCGCGTCACACCGGAAACACCTTGCGCCTCGCGCGCCAACTGGAAGAACTCACGCACCTGGAATCCCGCGTGACGATTCTTGGTTATCTTCAACGCGGCGGCATCCCCTCGCCCGCCGACCGCTTGCTGGGCACGCGGCTCGGCGCAGCTTGCGCCGATTTGATTGATGAAGGCGTTTTCGGCGTCATGGTCGCCGCGCGTGGCGATAGCACTGAACCTGTCCCCTTGGAAAAAGTGGCTGGAAAACGCAAAACCGTTCCGCCGGATCACTCTTGGGTGGAAACGGCGCGCCGAGTTGGAACTTGCCTAGGTGATTGACGGATTCTCGTTTGAATCGTCAATTGCGTTGGATTGAGGATTGAATGTTTTTGATTTGTTGCCGGGCAGAAGCATTTGCAGGGTCGAGTTGCAAAACAGCTTGAAATTGGTCAATTGCCTGTTTCGTTTTTCCCAATGACGCCAGCACGGTTCCCCATTCCAAACGCGCCGGAATAAAATCCGGGCGATAAGCCACGGCTTCCGAAAATTGTTTTTCCGCGTCCACACCATCTCCCCTTGCCGCCAGTTGAACTCCCAGTTGATAATGTGCCTGCCAAAATTCCGGTCTGGCCGCAACCACGCCCCGCAAACAGTCAATTACCTGATTCCATTGAAACGAAGACGCGGCAATGTTGGCCCGATTGAAATAATCCGCCGGGCCGTCCGGTTCGAAACTTGCCGCTTTTTCATAATTATTTCTCGCAGCTGCGACATTTCCTTGATTCTGTTCCAGAAAGCCCAGATCAAGGTAAGCCTCCAGATAGTTTGGGTTGGCGCGGATGGCGCGTTTGAACCATTTGATCGCCTCAGCGGTTTTCTGTTGATTGGCCAGTATCTCTCCCATTGCATTCAACGCTTCCGCATAATCATTCTGGATAGCCAGCGCATGGGCAAAATAACCCTTCGCTTCCGAAATGCGCCCCACGCGAACCAACAATGTGCCGGTATAATAATAGCCGCCCGGCAATTGCGAAACCAATTCGCAACAACGCTTGGCTTCGATAATGGCCTGAGGCAAATATCCACCCTTTTCCAAAAATCCTTCGTAATTTCCGTGCAAAAAATAATCATCCGGTCTCAAAGCCAGCGCCTGCTCATACATCTGGCGCGCCTGATCGGGTGTTTGCGTATTCATCATGGATTTGATCTGCTCCCATTTTGCTCCATACATTTTCAGGCTGGCCTCGTGATTGAATTGTCCGCTGAACGGCGGCGCTTTGACTCGATTCAGGATGGATTGCCAGACGCGTTGCCGGTCCCAAACCGTGACGGCGAGGCGGGCATTGCAGGTTTCCGCCGACGCCCAACTGCCGGTGTCTCGCGCAACGATCACGGACGGAAACGTCGCTCTGGCCTGTTCCGCAAAATCAAGCGCCAGTTGATAATTCCCCGCGAAATTCAGATGCACATGCTCATAAAACCAATTCAGCCCCGGAATGCCGGACGGCGAGTTTTTGGCGAGCTTGTCGGCGGCATCCAACAGATAAACTCCCTTCTCTGCGTGACGAGCCGCCGCTTCTTTGATAATCGCGTTAATCCGCGTATCCGAGCGAAAGTCCAGCGCATCCTCGTCTCTGGCCAGTTCAAATTCCTGTCGTGCTGCCACGTCATTGGTCAAGGCCAGATCACATTGACCCATGCGAAATTGCAAATCGGCAAAGCGCGGATCAATCTTCGCGGCCTGTTGATATGTCGCCAACGCTTCACGGTATAAGCCATTCGTCTCCAACTCATTGCCCTGTTCGTAAATTCTGTTCCACCCGGATTTCTGATTTTCATCAAGACCGGCCGCGTGCATCGAAGCAAACGGCGCGCAATCCTTCAGGTTGACCGCCACCGTGCTCAACACGACGGGCGCACCCGCTTTGCGCGCCGACTGTAAAATGTTTTCCAAATTCACTTTGAAATTTGCGTAAGCCCGCAGGCGCGCGGGGTCGTCATACCCCAACCTATTCTTCGCAAACATCTCCATACCTCCCCATTTTTGCGGAGTCGAGGAATGCCGTGACCAGCGGATGAGGCTGTCAATCAATTGACCCGTTCGCGTGGCTTTGATAGCCAGTATCGCGCGAATCAATCCCAGACTTGGCGCGTGAAATCCATAGCTGGTTTCCGCGCCGAACGGCCCTACCATCTCGTTGTTGCCCATGTAAATGAGCCATAAATCACCCTGATGTTTGGCGCACTCGCGCGCAATCGGCACGATGGTGCTTGAGTCAATCGCCGTTATTGCCGTGCAAACCACTTGAAAATCAGTTCCCGGATAACGGTCGCGCAACAACACTTCCAGATACCGGCCAACGCCGTAAGCCGAATCCGGGTCGCCCATGGCGGCGGATTCGCCAAATAGAAAAATCCGATACGAATTGGTCTCCTTATCAGCGGCAATCCGAAACGGGTCTATGGTTCGGGCCAGTGTCGGCGGGAAAAAACGGTAAGTGAATTTTTCGTTGGGCACATAATAATCATGTCCGTTGATTTGAAGTTTGCGGAAAAAATGAGTGTCGTAGCCATAGCTGGCCAGGCGCAGCCCCAGTTCCAATCCGCCCAATACCATCAACGGAATAACCACTGCCGCAATCAATCGCATCAGCCATAGACGACGCCTCGAAATTGGTGTTTGCGGAATCATGGTATGACGATGCCCCTGAAATTTAAGAGTTTGGTTTGTCTATGACCGGCTTTCTGTTAAATGAAACATCAACAAAAGTATGACATACAAAATCTTAATCAATAAAGACAATTGTTTTGTGATAAAATGCTCTCTGCTGATGGTTTATCAATGATTGTGAATAAGTATTTGCCATTATTGTTTCAACGACTATTGACAAAATCAATTTAATATAGTAAAAAATATGACGTTCCAGACATAACATCAGTCAAAAGACTAAACAACTTATTGTTATATGAAAATGTTACACAGAATGATGGGTGGTAGTATCGGCGTTGCGGCAGCATTCATGTTGAACGCATCAAACACACAGGCGCAAAATCTTCTCATTAATGGTGATTTTGAAAGTGCATCAGGTTTTACCGCAAATCCAATCAGCACAACCTCTGGCACGGGCGGAACTTCTGGTGTCAATCAAGGCTGGGCTACTTTTGGAGCGGGTCAAAGTGACATGAGTTCGGCTGCAAGTTCTCCAGAATCTGGAACTTATTCTTTACTGGCAGTAAATGGTCCTGGAAACGATTGGAATCCTCAAGGAGCTTATCAGATTATAGATGGCATTGTGGCTGGTCAGACTTATACTTTAACTGCGTATTACTTGATTGACAGCCTTTCCGCCAATACGGGGACTTATACAACGCCGTTTGATATGTCCATACATTTTGGGAATCTTGTCGGCTCTACTTGGACGGATGTTACCACAGATGAAACGGGTTGGTCAGGAGTCCCAAGCCTTGATACATGGGTCCAAGCGAGTATCACGATAACGGCACCTGTAGGAGCGTCGGAAGCTGCGGTGTACCTTTTTTACATGGATGATGCCCAGACGACTGTGGATCAAATGTATATGGATAATGCATCGTTGGTTGCGGTTCCCGAACCAACCACGATGGCGCTCGTCAGCATGGGATTGGCGGTTCCGTTCTATTTGCTTCGCCGTCGCAAAGTTTAATCTGATTCAACTTCACGAAAACCACCTGATGATGAGTCGGGTGGTTTTTTATTCCCGACTGCGAAAACCATTCAACTCCGTAATTTGTAATTGCGTCAGGATTTTAAATATATGTTGACATTTAATTTTAATCGTGATACAAATTACTACAATTTCACCAACAACCACTAAATCAAAAAGTTATTGCCATGATCTCCAAAAATAACTGTTTATCGTTCAATTCATTGCTTCAAAGCAATGCCGTCCGGCCAGATTCTGTATTGAGAAAACTTTTTCTTGCGGCTTTGTGTGCCGGTCTCGTTTTGTGCAATCACACCATAACAAAAGCCGCCAATGTCCTCATCAATCCGGGAGCGGAAGCCGGCGATTTGAGCGGCTGGCAAGTCTCGAACACGGGATACACCTTTAATGTTTCAACCAATGTGCTGATTAACGGCGCGGGCAGTGGAAATCTGCTGGCTCATTCCGGCGCGCGGACGTTCGAGATGTTCGACACCACGGCGGATTCGGCCTATATGTATCAGGATTTCGCCGCCGCCGTCGGCTCACAATGGTCAGCGAGTGCTTATGCCATCTGTTACGCTTCCAATTATTTCAATCCCGGAGCGAACGCGCACATGCAGGTGGGCTTTTATGATGCTTCCAATAACGTTCTGAGCGATCCCACTTATGGCAGCGGCGTCTATACGACGGATTTTCTCGATCCCGAACCGCCGGACCCGGTGAACATTTACTGGATCATCGCGCCGCCCATGGCGGTGGACGCCAGCGGCTGGATGTTTTTACAGGCGACCAACTTTAACAGCAGCGACCCCGCCACGGAAGCGAATTTTGTCGCTCCTTTAACTTCGCCCGTCCTGACAGCACCCGCCGGGACGGCGTATGTGCGTTATCAACTTGAGTTTGACAATTCCGGGACCGACGGTGGCGACATTTATTGGGATGATTGCGATCTGGAAAAAGTAACGGCCAGCGATCCGGACATCACCGGCGCGCCGACGGCTGTGACCGTTTATGGTGGCGGCTCGGCGACGTTCACTGTTACGGCAGTCATCGGCAGAACGGGTGAAAAGCTGCGTTACCAATGGCAGAAGGACGGCGTGGATTTGCCCGCGGCAGGCGGCGTGTATAACATTTCCGGCACAACGACGACTACATCGTTGTCCTTCACCAATCTGCAAGCCGGTTCTGCGGGCTTATACGATGTGGTGGTTTCGGGTATTGCCAACGGCGTGACCAACACCATCCGCAGCGTGCCCGTGCCGTTGACGGTGTTGGTGCTGTCACCTTTGCAGAAAGTGAATGCACTGGGCGCCAATGCCGGCTTTGAAAACGCCCCGGGCTGGTCTCCGTGGAGCTTTTTCAACGGCGCTTATTTCGCCGACGCAACCGATTTCTATGGCACGTCCACGACGCCGGTCAATGTTTATGAAGGAAGTCATGTCGCGCTGGTCGGCGCCAATGGCGACCGTGACAATGGTTTTTATCAAACGGTTCCGGCGGTTCCGGGAACGGTGTGGAAGGCGAGCGGACGGGCTTACATATCAAGCGCCAATGACTTTAGCGGCGGCAACACCGAACGTATCCAGATTTGGTTCAAAGACGTCAATGGAGTTACACTCCCCAATACGCCAACTTACGAATCGTTCAAGATTTATGGTCTGGCCTACACCAATTCGGATATGCAATACACCTGCATAGACACCACCAGCCCAAACAATGGCCAGACGCTTTATCATGACCAATTGGCGCGGGATCAATGGGTTTATCTGTCGGTCACGAATCTCGTGAACAACGGTGGCATCGGGCTGGGCGACGATCTTCCTTACAGCACTTTACCCAGTGGCGATTTCGTCGTCCCGACCAATGCAGCCTTAATTAATTTTCAGGTCTATGAATACACCGCCACAGACACTAATGCTCCGGCATATCCCGGAAATGTTTATGCCGGTGTGGCGGCGGATGCGGTGTATTGGGATGACATGGAACTTGTTCAGGTTCTCCCGGTGACGGACCTCAAGGCGACGGTCAGTAGCGGCAATGTCAACCTGTCGTTTTCCGCCGGGGCTGGATTGGATTATGCGGTTCTTTACAAGACCAATCTGTCTGACGCCAATTGGACGGTATTGACGAATAATATCACCGCTCCTCTTTCCTGGGCGACGAACAGCGCCTCAACCGGAACCAGTTATCCGATTACGATATCCGACCCCGTTTCATCGGTTCACGCTCGATTTTATCGAGTGCAGTCGTATTAAAGCAAATCTTCGACCCTGACAGCCGGTTTACGACTGTAGACCGGCTGCCGGCTTAAAGAAAAAGTTGGAGTCAGTTTGAAACCGGCAGCAGCGGATTGCCAAAGCCTTGATTAGTTTGGCGCGTGATTTTTTGTTGTTTCACCGTTGGATTAAAAATTTAAAGCGTGGATTTAACGGTATGAACTTGACCGAAAACAGTGATGATAAAAATCTTTCCCGCGATTATGACGAGGGCGGTGAAAGTCCTGCAATCAAGATACCGACAACCGGCGGCCAGGCCTTTACCTTGATTGAATTGCTGGTGGTGATCGCCATCATCGCCATTCTGGCGGCCATGTTGTTGCCGGCGCTGGCCAGAGCCAAACAGAAAGCTCAAGCCATTTCCTGCATGAACGGACTCAAGCAATTGACTTTGGGCTGGGTCATGTATAGCGGTGATAATAACGGCAGGCTGGCGCGCAATGGCGATCAAGAGAACACCCCCAATCCACCGGACAACACGCTGACGCCGGGAAATGTCAATTATCAATGGTGTGCGGGAAATATGAATGGCTTTAGTCCGTATGCGACCAATTATATTCAAGCGGGTTGCATCTATCAGTTTGTCAATACTATAAATATTTATAAATGTCCCGCTGACCTGTCCAGCTACAAATACGGAATCTATTTTTACCCCCGACTTCGCAGTTATTCCATGAACTGCTGGCTGAATCCCATCATTCCATGGACCAGCGCCACGCCGCGCAACTTTTTCAAGGACACGGATTTTTCCCAGCCCGGCCCGTCCATGACTTATGTTTTCATAGACGAAAGCACCAATTCCATCAACGACGGCTTCTTTGTCAGCGATCCCAGTCAGGTTAATTGGTGGCAGGATGTTCCAGCATCGCGTCACGGAAATACCGGCGGGATTTCATTTGCGGATGGGCACGCGGAAATTCATAAATGGACGGATAAAAATGTTCTGCATCCGCCGGCAAATAATGCTTTTTACGGCGATCCCAATTCCGGCGATTCAGCTTGGCTGGAGCAACGGGCGTCGTCCTTGAAAACCCCGGCGTCCTGACGCGGCCATGACGAAATCCCGGAAACAGCGAAACATGGGAGAAAATTCCAAAATTTAATTGAAACCGCCGAACAATGTTTTATACTACATAAGTGTGACATTTTATATTACGAAATTATTTTCTAGTAAAAAAAGTGGCAATGAAAGAACAGATTGACCGTGACATGAGTGTGAAAATAAAAACCAAGAGCAAGGCTTTTACTTTGATCGAGTTGCTGGTGGTAATCGCGATTATCGCGATTCTGGCGGCCATGCTGTTGCCGGCGCTGGCCAAAGCCAAACAAAAGGCCCAAGCCATTTCCTGCATGAACAATCTAAAGCAGTTGACGCTGGGGTGGATCATGTATAACGGCGATAATAATGGCCGGCTTCCGCCCAATGGAGAAAAGAATGAACAGCCGGGTTCAATTTCTGACATAAATAATCCAGTCTATCTGTCGGGCGGCACAAACGCCCAATGGTGCCCGGGGGATTTGACTCTCACCACGATGGTGACGGTGCAATCGAATCTTGTTCAAATCGGGCTTATTTATCCTTATGTCAAAAGCGTATCGGTCTATCATTGTCCGGCAGATACATCACTCCTTAAGGTCGGCCCTGTTATTTACGGAAACCGTCCACGCAGCGTTTCCATGAATTGCTGGTTGAGTCCGTTCCCCGGCAAGGATGCGACCACATTTTTTGGCGGCTCCAAAGCGCGTATCTTTTATAAAGACACAGACATTTCCCAACCCGGTCCATCCATGACTTTTGTCATCATAGACGAAAACGCCAACAGCCTTGACGATGGGTACTTTGCTTGCACCCCCGGATTGCCCGGCAAGTGGATCAATGTTCCCTCCACCCGTCACGGCAACGCCAGCGGTCTTTCGTTCGCGGACGGACATGCGGAAATCCATAAATGGACGGACAATGTTGTCATCAGCCAAAATGCGCCCAATACCAGTTTAACGGGCGGCCCGACGTATAATAGCGATCCGAATTCAGGAGACAATGCTTGGCTTGAACAAAGGGAATCATCAATCATATCACCATGAGTCGTAATACACTCTCCAAAATCATTTGGAACCGAGCTTCAAAAAATATTCTTCCAGCAAAAGCAGTTGGAATATGCGTCTGGTTCGCAGTTGTATTGTTCGCCGGAGAAATCCATGCCTCCAACATCCTGACCAATGCAGGATTTGAGACGGGCGATCTCACCGGATGGACGAGCTACGGCAACAGCATCGGCAACGTCTCTGTCCAGTCGGGCGGCGCTCATGGCGGGACTTATTATCTCAAGACCTACGGTCAGTTTATCGGCGCGAACAACTATTCAGGCGTTTATCAGGATAATCTGTCGGCTCCGGGCAACACCTATCTGGCGGATGGCTGGACTTATACGGCTTCCAGTGATGGTAATGGCATTCACGGACAGAACGCGATCTGGATTGAAGTGAGCTTACGTGACGCATCCTACAATGCGCTGGCGCTCTACCGGTCGGCGGTCATCACCAGCAATAATATCGCCAGCTTCGGCGGGTTGAACAAATGGATTGATTTGCCGATCACCAACCAGTGTTCCTTTTCCAATCCATCGGCCTTGATTCTGACTCCCGGAACGGTGACCAACACGGTTACCAGTCTGGTGGCGCCGTCGAACACGGTTTATGTGCGGTATCAAGTGGTCTATTCGCAGGATGCGAACAATGATAATTCCTCGATGTATTTTGATGATCTCACTCTCAACCAAACCAGCGGAGTGGTGGTCGTTCCTCCGGTCACGCAATGGAATATCGTCTGGGACGACGAGTTCAACCAGCCGGATGGCAGTGCGCCCGATTCCACCAAATGGGGTTATGACCTCGGCGGCGGCGGCTGGGGCAACAATGAACTGGAAACCTACACGACGACGAATGCCTGGATTCAAGGCAGTCAACTGGTCATTCAGGCCAGCCAATCCATCGTTGGCACGCAAACTAATTATACCTCGGCCCGTATGCTGACCAAGGGCAAGTGGTCTTGGACTTATGGCCGCATAGAAGCCAGCATCAAAATTCCACGCGGTCAGGGCATCTGGCCGGCGTTCTGGATGCTGGGCACGAACATTGATTCGGCCGGCTGGCCCACCTGCGGCGAAGTGGACATCATGGAGAACATCGGTAAAACCAGCGATCAGGGCACGGATCACGGCACGATTCACGGACCGCAAGGCAGCGAGGATTACAACGACGGTTCCGGTGTGGGTGGAACTTACACATTGCCGGGCGGCGCGGCGCTGGCCAACGGCTTCCATCTTTACTCTGTGCAATGGACACCGAACCAGATCCAATGGTTTTTGGACACAAATCTGTTTTTCACGGCCACACCCGCCAGTCTGCCCGGCGGCGGAACCTGGGTCTTCAACGCGCCGCAATTCCTGATCCTCAATCTGGCGGTCGGCGGCAACTGGCCCGGTTATCCGGATGCCACCACAGTTTTCCCCCAG
>DASZXB010000049.1:0-76979 GCA_035546095.1 Verrucomicrobiia bacterium
CCCCCCCCCCCCCACCGGACTTCTTTCGCGAAGCCAACTAATTGTTCCGCCAATTTCCAAAGCCGTGCATTTGTCTTTTTCTCCTTCGGATTTTCCGCGATGCCAAAAATGCGTGTCAAAACGCGGATGACATTTCCATCCAAAATCGGCGTCGGTTGATTGAACGCGATGCTGCAAATCGCGCCCGCGGTGTAACGGCCAATTCCCGGCAACACCAAAACGTCATCAAATTTGTCGGGAAATTTGCCGCCGTGTTTTTCCAAAATTTGTCGCGCCGCCTTTTGCAAATTGCGGACGCGCGTGTAATAGCCAAGACCTTCCCAAAGTTTATGAATTTTGTTCGCGCCCGCGTTGGCGGCGGATTCAATCGTCGGTAATTCGGACAGCCAGCGATTCCAAAACGGAATCACGGTTTTGACCTGCGTTTGTTGCAGCATGATTTCCGAGACCCAAATCGCGTAAGGGTCGCGCGTACGTCGCCACGGCAAATCGCGCGCGTTCGCGGCAAACCAATCCAGCAACCGCGCGACGAGTTTTTGCAATTTTGCCTGCGCCGCGTCGTAGCGTAGCGAAGGCGGGTTAGTTTTGAATTTTGAGTTCAGAAATTTGTTGAACCGCTAAATACACGAATCACACGAAAAGGAAATGAAAAATCGCCGGCGAAAAATACGCGTTGGAATTTGTTATTTAGGTGTCAATCGCTTTGGCAAAAACTCACTGACTAAAGCAACAACAGATAAAACGGAAGCAATCAACCACCAACCAAACATAATGAAGCTGAAGCCAAAAGCACCATTCGTTTGAAAACTATGCAAAGTTGGTAAATGCCAATGTTCTTCGCGCAAGATGAAAAACCACATCCAGCTATTCTGAATGAAGGACAACAACCATAACAATGTTACAAAAAAAATTGACGGCGTGTGCCACGCACGCCAGAACCAGCCAAAATAAACAAAATAACCGCAAATAAAATAAACAAATCCGTTCCACGCACCAACGAAGGGAGTCCATATAACGAAAGGCAACGCAATCAATGCAAACCACGAACCGCCGCAGAACAAACACCCTGCGAGTATTTGTGGAATCAATCTTTTACAAGAGGGTTGATTCATAAACACAAATGGACTTTGCGCTTGCCAAAATCTTTTTTCAAGAAAATTTCAGACACGAATTACACGAATTTTCACAAATTGAATTCGTGTTAATTTGTGCAATTCGTGTCAAAACTTTTGCGTTTCTTTGCGTTCCTTCGCGGCTAATCTTTTCGCGTGAAACCGCTCACCATTTACACGGGCAAACTCACGGACGCGCAGGCCACGACGCTCAAGGCCGCGCTGGTCGCGCGCGATTGGAAGCCGCGCGATGTGCCTTACGCGCGCTTCGCCTTCGAGTCGCCCAAATGCAACGTCGTGTTTTACGAGAGCGGCAAATTGGTCGTGCAAGGCAAGGGCACGCAGGAATTTGTCGAATTCATTTTGGAGCCGGAAATTTTGCAGCAGGCCAAGCTCGGCTACGAAACCGTTTTGAATCCCGATTTGCTCCTGCCGCGTCTCGGTGTGGACGAAAGCGGCAAGGGCGATTTCTTCGGCCCGCTCTGCATCGCGGGCGTTTATGTGAACGAGAAAATCATTTCCGATTGGAAAAATTTGGGCGTGCGCGATTCCAAAAACATTTCCAGCGATAAAAAAATTTCCGAACTCGCGGAAAAAATTCGCGCGACGCCCGGTTGCGTGACGGATTCCGTCGTCATCGGCAACGAGGCTTACAACCGGCTTTATGCGAAAATGAAAACGGTGAACGCGATGCTGGCGTGGGGACACGCGCGTGTCATCGAAAATTTGGTCGGGCAAAAATACAAAATGAATCCGACGCCCGTCCGCGCCATCAGCGATCAATTTGCCGCGAGCAAAAGCGTTTTGGAAAAGGCGTTGATGGCGGGCGGACGCGAAATCGAATTTGTGCAGCGGCACAAAGCGGAAGAAGACGTCGCCGTCGCCGCCGCGTCCATTTTGGCGCGCGACGAATTTGTGAAAGGCTTGGCGAAATTGGAAAAGCAATTTGAAATGAAATTTCCCAAAGGCGCGTCGAGCGCGGTGGACGAAGCGGCGAAAAAATTTGTCGAAACGCGCGGCGCGGACGAACTGGCGAAAGTTTCAAAACTGCATTTTCGCACCGCCTTGCGCGCGCAAGGTTTGCCGGAGCCGCCGAAAACAGAGTGGCGAAAATAATTTTGAAAAATGGAAATTATCCTTTAATTTGCAAATATGAGCACGATTTTGGAAATTGAATCGGCGGTGCAAAAATTGCCGCTGGAACAGGCGCAGGCGTTGCAAAATTGGCTGACGGATTATTTGCGGGAATCAGAGGCATCGCTGGAAAGCGTCGTGGCGGATACTTGGGAGAAAATCGGTCCCGCGCCGGAAATTGACTATGCCAAACTTTGAGCGTGGCGACGTAGTGATTGTGGACTTGGGCATGACGGCCAAAGTTCGACCTTGCGTTGTGGTTTCAATTTCCAATTCTGACCGGCAGCGGAATATGTCTGTTGTCGCACCGATGACAACGGAAATTCGCGGCGGTGAATGTGAAATCCGTTTTCCCAAACCGGCGTGGCTGCGGCAGGAATCTGTCGTGAACGTGCTGGGTATCGCCGGAGTGGACAATTCAAAAATCGAGCGGCGCATTTCCAAATTTCCGGCTGACAATTTTGCCGAGATTGAAATCATTTTGAAACGGCTGCTCGGATTGTAATTTTCATTTCGGCATTTTCCATTTTCATTTTGTCCAAACCCAAATTCATCGAATTGCCGGGCTGCGAGCCGATGCCGATTTTGTTTGAAGACCGGTCGGTAATGGCGATTGACAAGCCGCGCGGCTGGATGCTCGTGCCGCATTCGTGGCAGAAAACTTCGCGCAATCTGATGGCGGCGATTGAATCGTCCATCCGCGCGGGAGATTTCTGGGCGCGCTCGCGCGGGCTGAAATTTTTGAAAAATGTCCATCGGCTCGACGCGGACACGAGCGGCATTTTGCTTTTCGCTAAAAGCTTTGGCGCGGTCGAAACCATTTCCGATTTGTTTGAGAGCCGCAAAATGGAAAAGACTTATCTCGCGGTCGTCACCGGCGAGCCGAAAGAAAAGGAATGGCTGTGTCAGTTCAAACTTGCGCCGGATGAAAAAAGAATCGGACGGATGAAAGTGGATTTTCGCAACGGGAAAAATGCGGAGACATTTTTCAAAATTCTGGAAACGCGCGGAAAATTTTCATTGGTTGAATGCAAACCCATTACCGGACGCACGCACCAAATCCGCGTTCACCTCGCGCAAAGCGGATTGCCAATTGTTGGCGACGAGCTTTACGGAAAAATCGGCCACGCGTTGTCGCTCGGACTGCGCGCGGTGCGGCTGGAGTTCCAAAATCCGTTCACAAAAAAGCGCGTGGACATCCACGCGCCGACGGACAAATTTTTGAAAGAGTTTGGATTTGCGGCTCGCGAGGACGCTCGCCCTACGGACTAATTGATTTATGGCGAAACGACGCGGTAGAAACGTTGGGAGAAATTCGTCGCGCTGCGGTCGGTGAAATTGAACAGCGGATTAAGCGCGTTGAAATTGGTCAAGTCAATCCATGACGTGAAATTGGCGAGGTTGGTGGTGGCTTGAATGCGGTAGTTGAAATTGGTTTGTAGGTTTAGCGTGAAATTAAATCCGGCGGTGTTCAATAAAAAATTTCCGGTGAATTGTGCGGCTGGCGCGGTTTGGTTCGTGGCGGGAACGGCGAAGCTGAATTCGCTGGTGTCACCATTGGCGTCGGTCGCGGTGGCGGTGATGAATTGTCCGGCAAAATTTCCGGTGGTGTTGGTGTAAATAAAATGGGCGTTGCCGGAGCTGTCCGTGCTCACGCGGACGGCGCCGAGATAAAATTGTCCCTGATCGTAACTGCTGGAGTCGGTTGTCGTGTTGCGATAGAAATCGATTTGAAAATTTTGGTTCGCAAGACTGTTCAAATTTCCGGTGACGATGGTATCATTTCCCAAACCAAACGCGTTGGTGATGATGGGAAAATTTTGGAAATCATTCGGGCCGGCGAGAAAGCCGCTGTGATTGAGCGTGACGCCGTCGTTATTCAAATCAATGCCGAGGCCGCCATTGCCAAAAATGGAATTGCCGCGGATGGTTATTCCGAGCGTGTTTGTGTCATTGACCAAAACGCCGTCCCAATTGTTAAACGCGATGTTATTACCATTGCCGGAGCCGTCGGTTTTGAAACCGATAAAATTGGTCGTCGCGCCGCCGAAAATAATCAGCCCGTCGTAGTTTGGAATCGCCTTCAGGCCGCTGGCGTCCGTGCCGATAGAATTTCCTTGAATCCAGTTGTCGCTCGTGCCCGGGTCGCTGAGGTAAAGTCCGTAAGAAAAATTTCCCGAAACGACGTTGCCTGCGCCCGCGCTGCCGCCGATGAGGTTGTGATTCGCGCTGTTGAAAAGGATGATGCCAGTGAATTCATTGCCCAAAGGATTTTCGCCGTCGGAAGTTGTGCCAATGTCATTTCCTTCGATTAAATTTCCGCTCGTGCCGGAATCCCGGATATAAACGCCGTAACTGTTATTGCCGGAAATGATATTGCGCGCCGATGTTGTTGTTCCGCCGATGATATTGTTTTGCGCGCCGTCGGTCAGGTAAATGCCGGCGATGGTGTTGCCAATCGCGTTTGTGCCGGTGATGTCGGCACCGATGTAATTGCCGGCGACAAGATTATTGCTCGCATTGTCAATGTTAACGCCGGAATTGAAGTTGCCGGAAATGACGTTGCGCGCGCCGGTGGCGTTTCCGCCGATGATGTTGTTTTGTGTTCCGTCGAAAAGAAGCAGGCCGCTGATGGTATTGGGAATGGCGTTTGTGCCGTTCGCGCTCAAGCCGATGAGATTGCCTTGCACCAGATTTCCGGTTGTGTCGGGCGAGCGGATGTCCAGGCCGTATTCGCCGTTTCCAGAAAGAACGTTGCCCGCACCGGCGACAGTTCCGCCGATGACATTGCTCGTGCTGCCGATAATCGCGATGCCGCTTTTTTGATTTGGCAAAGCTGCAGCGCCATTTGCGCTCACGCCGAAATAATTTCCGAGGATGACGTTGCCCGTCGTGTTCGTCAAAAAGATGCCGTATTGCCCATTGCCGGAAATGACGTTGCGCGCAGTCGGAATGACACCGCCAATGATATTGTCGTTCGCGCCATTGGCGATGAGGATTCCTTGAAACGCATTCGGCGCGGCATTTGTGCCGGTGGAATTAACGCCCAGCCAGCAGCCGGAGATGACATTGTTTGTCGCGTCGGCGTAAAGCATCGTGACGCCGTTCCAGTTGAATCCTTGCAGCGAGATATTTTTTATTTGGTTATTCGCCGAATAAATCAGCAACGTGTCGGAAGTAAAAGTTTCGGGAATGATTTGCAAGGCGTCCAAAACAATCAGCGGATTTCCGGAAAAACCGGGTTGGGTGGAGCCGTCAATGACCATTCCATCCGTGGCGAGCGTCGGCAGCTGGCCGGTGAGATGAATCGTGAAAACACCGTTGCGGTAACCGGAATCACTAGTCGGGATATTGAATTTCACAATCGAGCCGGGATGGTCTTGAGCGTAATACATTGCCGCGCGCAGACTGCCGTTGCCGGAATCGGCGGTCGTCGTGACGACGTTCGTGAGCGGAACAGTCGGTGGCCCGTAAAGATACGCGAGCGCCGCGCGGTCGCCGGGACTTAAACAAAAGTTGCCCATGCGAAACTGATAACGCGGCGAATAGGCGGGTCTCGGTTGTTGCGTCGGCAAAACGCCCGGTTGCGCAGAATCAAAATCCCAACCCAAGTGCATCACCGATTCAAAATCATAATTTCCATTGGTTACGCTCGTCGGATCAATCGTGAACCAAATGATGTTGGCCGGCTCATTCAAGATATTATTGGTGACGACGGCAACGTAATTGGTTTTGTCCACGCGAATGTTTTCGTGCGTGAAACCAAATGAATGTCCCATCTCGTGGCAAACTTGCGCGCGGCTCAGACTGGAAACGGTGACGATTTGCGGGTTGTAACTGCCGCCGGAAACGTAATCAAGAAAATTGGTGTTGTAGTCGAAAAGAATCCAGCGCGTTTCCGTCGTGTGCGGAACAAATTTGACGTTCGCGGCCAATTCCCATTCGCGCAAAGCGTTGAGATAGGTGTTCGTTTCCGCGGCGGTCAAAGTGTTGGTGAATTCGTAAGGCACAATTCCACCCGGCCACGGAACGTTTGCCGGCGAAATGCCCGCGTAAAAATTCGCGGCTTCCGCGCCCGGCAAAAGCACGGCGAAGCAAATCGTGACCAGACGCAAAAGAAAAAACCGCGCGCCGTTCCGTTTTGGCGAACTTCTGATAAACATTCCGTTCGCTTTAGGCGAACGATTTCATTTTACGCCGTTTCCAAAGATTGTCATGTGACAAATTTTCAAATAAAAAAGGCGCTGCCGGAACAGTGCCTTTGCCAAGCATTTAAGAAATTTTAATCCGCGTAATGCACCGCGCAGCCATAGGGTTTCGTTTGCGAAACCTCTATCGGTTTATTTGCGAGCAAATCGTTCACGGCTTCACGGACATAATTTTTCGCCGTGTGCGGATCGCCAAAGGGTTCAGGACGATTATCCATCGCGCCGTCATAAACGAGCGTGCCGTTTTTATCAATCACGAACAGATGCGGCGTGGTTTTCATGTCGTAAAGATGGCCGATGGCGCCGGAGCCATCGTCAATCCACGCTGTCGCGTTGATTTTTTCCGCCGCCCATTCCGCGCGCGCCTGTTCCGGCGTGCGATGGCTCATGTTTTTTGGATTCACGGAATTGACGAGCAGCCAGACAACGCCTTTGGCTGCAAGTTCCTTTTGCAAATCCTGCGCCGCGCCGGTTTTGTATTGGTTGTGGCAGAACGGGCAATCGGAATTGTAGGATTCAATGACGACAATTTTGCCTTTGTAATCCGAGAGCTTGACGGTTTTGCCGTTGATGTCCGTGCCGGTAAAATCCGGCGCGGGCTGGCCGATTTCGACGGCCATTGCCGCCGATGCGAAAGTTAAAGCAAGGAAAAGTGCGAGCGTGGTTTTCATAAGTTCAATGCTTATTTTAGACGTAGATTTCGACATTTGGTTTCCAAAAAATGTTCAATCCGCTGCGCGGTCAAGCGCGTCCAAAACGATTTTTGCGTAGCCGGACGGCAATTGCAATGGCGACGGCTGCGGCAAAACCATCGGCGGTTCACCGGAATTTTTCGGATAAATTAAAACCAATGGCACACCCGCGCCGTATTTGGAAATTTCATCGGTCATATTTTGCGGCGTGCGCGTGTAATCGGCCAGAAAGGTTGCCGCGCCAATTTCTTTTAGTTTTGCGACGACAGAATCATTTTCCAGCGCAGGTTTGATGATGGCATTGCACGTCACGCACCACGTCGCAGTGAAGTCCACGAGCACAATTTTTCCGTCGGCGCGCGCCTGCGCGACGGCCTGCGGCGACCACTGCTGCCAGTCAATTCCGTTTGAAGAATTTGCCAAGGAATTCGTCGCGCCCGTTTCGGAATTCATTTCGCGCCAATGCAATTTATTTTCCAGCGCAAAAATATAACCGCCCGCGAGAAAAATCAAAATCACCGCGAATGCGATGGTCTTTCCATTTCTTCCGCGCTGAACAAATTCGCCGAAAATCCACGCGGCAAACGCGACGGCGACGAGAAAAACGCCGAGCCAAAAAACGCGCGCGCCATAATCGCTCGCGGCGACGTTGAAGAGCCAGACAGCCGTCGCCAACATCGGAAAGCCTATCGCGATTTTGAATTTTTCCATCCACGCGCCCGGTTTCGGCAAAAATTTCAACAGCGCCGGATTGCAACTCAACAAAACATAAGGCGCGGCAAGGCCGATTCCGACGAACAAGAAAATCAAGAGGATGGTCGCCGAGTTTTGTGTGAAGGCGAAGGCAAGCGCGGCGCTCAAAAACGGCGCGGTGCAGGGCGTTGCCAAAATCGTGGCGAGAACGCCGTTGAAAAATGCGCCGGGTGCGCCGTGCTTTGAAGCCAATTGGCCGGCGGCGTTGAGAATTTTTCCACCGGGCGTGATTTCAAAAACGCCAAACAGATTCAGCGCGACGAGCAAAACAAGCGTCGTCAGGCAAACGACGAAAATCGGACTGCCGAATTGCATTCCCCAACCGGCGTGATGTCCGGCGGCTTTGACGCCGATGACGACGGCTGCGAGTGCGAGAAATGAAACCAAAACGCCGAGCGCGTAAATGAATCCAAGATTGCGAACGCGTCGCGGTTCGTTGCGCGCCTCGCTGACAAAGCCGAGAATTTTCAGCGCGATGACCGGCAGCACGCACGGCATGATGTTGAGAATGAGACCGCCGATGAAGGCGTAGAGCAAGTATTGCCAGAGTGATTTTGCAGATAAATTTGTCTGCAGATTTACAAATTTGTCTGCGGACAAATTTTCTACACTGTTTTGAATTGCGAAATTTGTCGGAGGTTGGTCATCAATCGGAAAACCGTTTATTTCATAGCCAATGCGCGAACTATTTTTTTCGACAATGAGAACGCCTGAAATTGCTTTTGGCCAATCTCCGGCAAATTTTTTGACAAATTTGATAAGCGTAATCGCGCCGGATGAATCAACCCTCGTTTGCAAATCAGGTTGAATTTCAAAGTTATCGTAAGCAAATGGGAAGAAATCAGAATTTGTATTTGAAATGGCGGACGAATTTATAATTAACCTGCGAACGTCGTTATTAGTTGAATCTAACCAGTGTACTTGCGCGTTAAAACTATTCAGCCAATAAGTGTTCAATGGCACTTTCTTTTTCCACAAATCAATCGTTGCCAAATTTGTCGAATTTTTTGTTTCGTTGCCAACAATTAATTTCGCTTCGACATCTTGATTTTGCGGAATGCAAACATCTTTGCATTCGAGCCACGAAACATTTGCTTTCAAATCAAAATCAATTGTACCCGGCGGCAAATTGCTCGCAATCGTCAACGGCACGAGCAACATGACTTCATTTTCGTAACCGTAAGTGGTGACTTCAATCGGCGGCAATTTTTCCGGCAGCGGCCATTGGATTTCACCGGCGGAAACGCCTGCCGGCAATTGCCATTTAATGGAAGTGGCCATGCCCGCCGCGCCGGGATTTTTCCAATACGTGTGCCAGCCGAATTCCATTTTCAAATCCACGCCTGCCCAAATCGTATCGCCGGGCTTGGCAACATCGGCGGACAAAATCAATTTTACCTGCGTGTGCGCGGCGCGTGCGGCAAAGGCCGCAAGGCAAAACAAGATTGAAAGGATAATTCGAGCGCGTCGCACATAGATTAGATACCAAATGCATCCGGATGTTTGAAGTAATTTAACTCGTTGACAGAAGCATTCTATTCATGTTGGACTGGGCGACAGGCAAAACATGAAGTCGCACTTTTGGTTGATGGCAGTTGTTTGTTTGACGGCGAATTTCCTTCGAGCACAAACCAATCTTTCGCCCGTCAGCGGGTCAAACAGCGTTTCAGGAATTTCGACCAACGAACCCGGCTTGGTCGTGCGCACTCAGGCGCAATGGGAGGCCGAGGCTAAACAAATGGCAGCCGAAGGGAAAGTCAATCTGACCCTGAATCTGATTGCCAGTTCTCCTCAAAAAATCACCGGGAAGGAAGGTTGGCTGGACGGGGAATTCATCAAAATTGATAACACGCCGCTCATGTTATATCTCAAAAGCCCGCGCAATCTTTTGAGTTTTCAAGTGCAGGATCGGGACGGCAATTATTACAACAATTGCATTGTGAACCGGAAAACGCCCGCGCTTCGCGAATTGATGAAGTTGAAACGCGGCGACTCGGTCCGGCTGAAAGGCAAGGTTATGGATCTGATTCCGCCAAATGTTGATAGCGAAGACGGGCTGCTGTGGCTACAGGTTGACTCCATTGAAATTATGGAATCGGCGACGGATAAAAAGTGAATGCAACCTTGCGTTTAACTTGAATCATTTTTAACCGCTTGCCGGTCGCAAATTCCATTCGTTCAAAAGTTCGCGCGGGATTTCAGAAAGAAAACGTGAAGGCGATTGGAAAATGTCATTGCCCGAATTGCCGAAGCCGCCGCGAATCAGCGGATAGCTCAAATACAATTCATTTTTTGCGCGCGTGACGGCGACATAAAATAATCGGCGTTCTTCTTCCTCGCCGTCGTTCGTTTCGGTCGAGCGCGCGGATGGAAACAAGCCGTCGCAAAGCATCATCACGAACACGGCGTCGAATTCCAGACCTTTCGCCTGATGAATGGTGGAAAGCCGGATGCGTTCCGTTTCGTCGTGCGGGTCTTCTTCAGCTTCGACGTTCGTGAGCAGCGCGAGTTGCGTGAGAAATTCCTCAACGCTGCCGAATTGAAACGCAAATTCCGCGAGTTGCTGGATTTCATCGAGCCGCCGTTCGTAATTGTCGTAAGTCTCCTTCAAATAATCGTCGTAGCCCGCGTCCAGCACGAGCCGCAGCATTTTGGCCGCGCTTTTGCGGACGGTTTCGTCTTCAAGTTGCGCGATGGTCGCGGTGAGTTGCGCCCATGCCGTCACCGCTTTTTTCGGCACGCGCGCGATGCAATCCTGCAACGCGACAGCCAGCGGCGTCTTTGATTTCGGCGTTTGAATTTCGTGCAAAAAATTTTGCCATAATTTGTCCGCGCCTTTCGCGGCGATGCCGGGCAAAAGCTGAACGAGCCGTTTGAAGGAAATTTCGTCGCGCGGATTCACGATGAATTTCAGATACGCCGTCGCGTCCTTGATATGCGCCTGTTCAAAAAAACGAATCCCGCTCGTAATGGAAAAGGGAATTTGTCGGCGCGTCAATTCGAGTTGCAATTCCAGCGCGTGAAAATGCGAGCGATACAACACGGCGATGTTGTTCAAGCTCGTGCCTTCGTCGCGCAATTCCAGCGCGCGTTGCGCGATGAACGCTGCCTGCTGGCTCGCGTCCGCGCAGGCGACGAGCGCTGGTTTCAAGCCGGATTTTCGCGCGGGGGCAAGTTCCTTCGCAAATTGATTCACGTTCGCGGCAATCGCGGCGTTGGCCACCTGCAAAATTTCCGGCGTGCTGCGGTAATTCGTTTCAATCTTGAAAACTTTCGCGCCGGGATAGCGTTTCGGAAAATCAAGAATGTTCGCAAAATTCGCGCCACGCCACGCGTAGATGCTTTGCGCGTCGTCACCCACGACCATCACGTTTTTGTGCCGCGCGGCGAGCGAATCAATCAGGTCGCCCTGCAATTTGTTCGTGTCCTGATACTCGTCCACGAGGATGAATTGAAACCGCCGCTGATACATTTCGCGCGCGTCAGCGTTTTCTTGCAGCAACTTCAGCCACAGCGCGAGCAAGTCGTCGAAATCCATCGCGTTCGACGTGCGTTTGCGTTTCACATAATCCTGCGCCAAACGCGAAACGGTTTCGTCCAATTCATTTTCGCCTTCGTATTTTTCAAACAGATAAAAGTATTTTTCGCGGACGATTTCGGCGACGGATTGATGCGTGTTGGCCGCGAGCGAAAAAATTTCGTTCAACACGTCCGGCTTGGGAAAATGTTTGTCCTTCGCGTCAATTTTGGCGTCGGCGATGCAGGCTTTGATTAAATCCTTCGCGTCGTCGCGGTCGAGAATCGTGAAATCGCGCTGGTAGCCGAGCACTTCGGCGTGCGTGCGCAAAATCCGCGCGCCGATGCTGTGAAACGTGCCGCCCCAGAGTGCGCGCAATTCGTGGCCGAGCAAATCGGAAACGCGCCGCATCATTTCGGACGCGGCTTTGTTTGTGAACGTGAGCAATAAAATGCGTTCGGCGGGAATGCCTTGTTCCAGCAAAAACGCGACGCGATACGTGAGCGTGCGCGTTTTGCCCGAACCCGCGCCGGCGATGACGAGCGCCGGACCGGGCGGCGCGGTGACGGCAGCCAGTTGCTGCGGATTGAGTTCGCGCGCGTAATCAATGTTCAACCGGATTTCCGGCGTGAACGGCTTGAGGACGTATTCGTGCGACATGAGCGGAAATTCAAACACAAGCGAAACGCTGTAAAAATAAAAAACTGTTCCGGCGATGATTTTTGTTAAATTGGTGGCGTGAACGAATTGGGAAAATTTTTGGTCATCGTGGGATTGTTGCTTATCGCCATCGGCACGCTGCTGTGGTCGGGCTTTGGCAAAGGCTGGCTCGGCAAATTGCCCGGCGACATCAATTACGCGAAGGGCGATTTCAGTTTTCATTTTCCCATCGTCACCGGTCTGATTTTAAGTGTGATTCTGACATTGCTGCTGTGGCTGTTTCGGAAATGACGATTGCTATTGCAAATTTCCGCCGCCGTTCCTAAATTTCTGCATGGAAGATTCACAGCCATCGCAACTCGCGCAATACATCCCGATTTTGATTCTGCTCGTCGCGGCCATTGGTTTTGCCGTCGGCGTTTTATTTTTGTCCGTGCTGCTCGGTAAATTCGGCCCGCGCAGCAAGGCCAAAGACGCCGCCTACGAATGCGGCAAAGACCCGATTGGCGACGGCGTGCCGCGTTTCTCCGTGAAATTTTATCTCGTGGCGATGCTGTTCATCCTGTTCGACATCGAAGTCGTATTTCTTTATCCGTGGGCGGTTGTGTATCGCCAGATGCTCGCTGAACATGCCACGCGCAATCTCGTCTTCGCCTCGATGCTTTCGTTCATTGTGATTTTGTTTGTCGGTTATCTCTACGCGCTGAAGAAAAAGGCGTTTGACTGGAAAAACTGATTTGCGTTGAAGCGTTGAACCGTGGATCGTGAATCGGTTTGACGATTTAACGATTCCACCATTCACGATTTTAACGACTTTCATGGCCACGATTAAATTTGGAACTTCCGGCTGGCGCGAAATCATCGCGCGCGATTTCACTTTTGACAACGTGCGGCTGGCGACCCAAGCCATCGCGGATTACCTCAATTCAGAAATCCGCAATCCGCAATCCGCAATCCGCAATCGCAAGCCGATTCTGATTCTCGGTTACGACACAAGATTTTTGGCAAAAGAATTTGCACTCGCTGCCGCCGAAGTTTTGGCTGCGAACGGCATCGAGCCGTTGCTCTGCGATCGCGACACGCCCACGCCCGTCATCGCGCAC
The DNA here is from genome assembly GCA_035546095.1 of Verrucomicrobiia bacterium. GTDB lineage: Bacteria > Verrucomicrobiota > Verrucomicrobiia > Limisphaerales > UBA11358 > UBA11358. The sequence continues at coordinate 13,180 of DASZXB010000049.1, forward strand.
ACGATTCGCCATCGCAAGGCCATTGGCGGCATCAATTTCACCGCCAGCCACAATCCGGCGGAATATCAGGGGCTGAAATTTTCCACTTACAACGGCGCGCCCGCGACGCCCGACGTGACGAAACAAATCGAAGCGAACATCGCCAAGCTGCAATCCGAAAATTTTTCGTTCAAAGGCGCGGTCATTGGCACTTATCAATGCAAGACCATCAATCCGCAGCCAGATTATTTCAAACAAATCCACAAACTGGTTGATTTTTCAATTCTCAAAAAAGCGAAACTCAAGGTCGCGGTGGATTTCAGCTACGGCACGGCGCACGGTTATCTCGACAAATTGCTCGAAAGCGTCGGTGCGCGCGTCACGTTATTTCACAACGAATTGAATCCGCTGTTTGGCGGACATCATCCCGAACCGAACGCGGAAAATATGCGCGACGTCAGCAAATTTATCCGCAGCGGCAAGGCGCAGCTTGGTTTGGGAACGGACGGCGACGCCGACCGTTTTGGCATTGTTGACCGTGACGGCACTTGGCTCACGCCCAATCAAATTCTCGCGCTGACGCTCTATCATTTGAAAAAAAATCGCGGCTGGACGGGCGCAGTCGTGCGCACCGTACCGACGAGTCATCAGGTGGACGCGGTCGCGGGATTGTTCGGTGTGAAAGTTTATGAAACGCCCGTCGGCTTCAAATACATCGGCGAATTGATGGAGCGCGAGCCGATTATCGTTGGCGGCGAGGAATCCGGCGGCTTGAGCGTCAAAGGCCACGTGCCGGAAAAAGACGGTATCCTCGCGTGCCTGCTCATGGCCGAACTCGTCGCGACCGAAAAAAAATCGCTTGGCCAGATTTTGAAGGAACTTTCCAAACAAATCGGCGAATTTTATACGGACAGAATCAACGTCTCCTTTGCGCCGGAAAAAAAAGACGCGCTGCTCGCCAAACTTGGCGGCGGCTTGCCAACCATCGGCGCGTTCAAAGTGGAAAAATTCATCACCACCGACGGCTACAAATTTCTGTTGCCGAACAACGAATGGGTCGCCTTCCGCGCGAGCGGCACTGAGCCGCTGATTCGCTGCTACATCGAGGCGAAGAGCAAAGCGAATTTGAAAAAACTGCAAGCCGCCAGCCGCGAAGTATTGGCTTAAGCCGAAGATTTTTTCGGATTGAGCAATTTCGCGGCGGTTGCGTGGGCGAAAATCACGTCGGGGTCGTTTTGCAACGCTTCAAAATAGTGCGTGGAAAATCCATCGCCGTTTTCCGACGTGACCAGCAAATCACCGGCTTGTTTCACTAGCGCGTCGGCGACGGCGGCGGTCAGCGGCTCTTTTTCGTCGAGCACTTCATCCATCGAGACGATGAGTTGCGAGAGCGGATGCAGCCACGCAAACCACGGGTCTTCAATCAGCAATTTCAAGAATTGATTGGACGAGGGAATTTTGCCCATTGTTTTTTCGTAATTCACGCGCTCGGAATCCACGAGCGTTTTGTGCAGGTGCAGCAGCGCGTCGCGGATGGGTTGCAGTCGCGCGCGGATTTCCGGGTTTGGCGATTTCACATTCGTTTCCATAAATCAATTTACATCATTTGCGGAAAAATAAAAATTTTAGACACGAATTTCACGAATTAACACGGATTTAATTTTTTGAATTCATGAAAATCCGTGAAATCTGTGTCAAAGGCATTTACGAATTGCCAATCAAAATTCCGGCCAGAAAAACGAGCGCGCCGCCGAGCGCGACTTGCAGCAGCGCGGATAGGAGCGGCGTGTCCATGAATTTGTGCCGAATCCACGAAATGACGCTCAATTCCACGAGCACGACGGCGACGGCGACGGTCACGGCGGGTTTCAGTTGCGGAATCAAAAACGGCAGCGTGTGGCCGAGTCCGCCGAGCGCGGTCATCGCGCCGCAGACGAATCCGCGCGTCCACGGTCGCCCGCGTCCGGTGAGCGAGCCGTCGTCGGACAACGCTTCGGCGAAGCCCATGCTGATGCCCGCGCCGACGCTCGCGGCGAGGCCGACGAGAAACGTCTGCCAACTGTTGTGCGTCGCGAACGCGGCGGCGAACAGCGGCGCGAGCGTGGAAACCGAGCCGTCCATCAATCCGGCGAGGCCGGGCTGGACGACTTGCAGGACGAACAATCGTTTCGCCTGCGCCGTTTCGGTTTCGGTCAATTTCGTTTGCGCGATTTGTCCGGCGGCGTGCGCGTGGTCGCGTTCTTCCTCGGCCAAATCGCCGAGCAATTGGCGGATGCCGGCGGCGGTCGCGCGGCGGGCGGCGGCTTCGTAAAAACGGCGCGTTTCGACTTCCATGCTCTCGGCGGTTTTTTGGACGGTCTTTAATCCGAGCGGACGCACGAGCCAGACCGATTTGCGCTCGACGAATCCGCGCACGTCCTGCCGGCGAATGTGCGGGACGTGTTCGCCGAATTTGCTTTTGTAAAGTTCGAGCAGGCGATGGCGGTGGCCGTCTTCTTCGCGGCGCACCTCGCGGAATTTTTCCGCCTGTGCGGGATAATTTTCCCGCAAGCCGTCGGCGAAATCCTCGTAGATGTGCGCGTCTTCCTCTTCGAGCGAAATGGCGAGCGCGAGAATTTCGCGTTCGGTCAGGCTGTCAAACGTTTTCATAAATAGGGCGAAAACAATCGCGCGATGGCGTCGCGCAATTTCACTAGCAGCGAACGTTTGTCTATTTCGGACAACGTAACCTCGCGCGCGCCGGACATTTTTTTCTGAATCAATTTTTCCATTTCGCCCGCAAACATGCGTCCGTAACATTCGACGTTCAATTCAAAATTGAGGCGCAGACTGCGCGCGTCCCAGTTCGCCGAGCCGAGCGAAACCCAATGGCCGTCCACAATCATCAATTTGGAATGGTCGAACGGCGGCGGCGTGAGCCAGATGTGGCAGCCGCGTTCGAGCACTTGCCACCACATCGCCTGTGACGCCCACTGCACGAACGGCAGATTGTTTTTGGCGGGCAAAATGATGTCCACGCGCACGCCGCGCAGCGCGGCCAGATTGAGCGCGGAAATCAGCGCGATGTCCGGCAAAAAATACGGCGTGAGAATTTGCACCGACGTTTGCGCCTCGGCGAGCGCGGCGAGAAACGTCCAGCGCGCGTTTTCAAAATCGCTGTCCGGCCCGTCGGACACGACACGCGCGATGACGCTGCCGGTTTCGCGCAAATCGGGAAACCAGAGTTTACCGTCGAGAATTTCGCCGGTCGTGAACGCCCAATCGTTGACGAACGCTTCCTGCAATTGCGCGACGACCGGCCCGGTGACGCGAAAATGCAAATCCTGCACCGGACTTTTCGGATTTTCCGCGAGCACATTGCCGTGCCGGATGTTCATGCCGCCGACAAAGGCGATTTCCCCGTCCACAACCAAAATTTTGCGGTGATTGCGTAAATTGATAGTCGCCACGCGCCACGGCGTGAAAATCGAAGCGGGCAAAAACTTGGCGAAGGGAATTTTCGCGGCGCGCAGTTTGAACGTGATGGGCGGCCACGAATAGCGCGTGCCGGCGGCGTCCACCAAAACGCGCACTTGCACGCCGCGCCCGACGGCATTGGCCAAAGCCGCGACAAATTTTCCGCCGCTGGCGTCGTTGTCGAAAATGTAACTGGAAAGCGAAATCGTTTTTTTTGCCGAATCCATCGCCGCGAGCATCATGGGAAACGCTTCGTCGCCATTGACGAGCGGCTCGATTTTGTTTCCGGCGGTGAGCGATTGCGCGGCGACGCGGCTGACGACGCGTGCGATGTGTTTCAATTGTTCCGCGCCGTCGTGTTCCGGTTCGCCGAGATTTTCGGGCACGGGCCGGGAAAAAATTTTGCGGACGCGCAGTTTGACGGCGCGGCGGCGGATGCGATTGACGCCGAGCGCGAGATACAGAATCGGCCCAAACAACGGCACGAACCAGACGATGCCCAGCCAAATGGTCGCGGCGCGCGTGTCGCGTTTGTGGAGCAGGGCGTGGACGGAGGCGAACAAGGCGGCAAGGAAATCGAAACTTGCGGCCAAGTGAGGCCAGAACCGGGAGATTTGTTCGAGCCAACCCATCGCTGAAGTATTTCTAAACGAATCCAGCGTTCAACGCGAGGTTTTTGACGCAATTGGCGCGGCGACCTCGGCAAAATTGAAAAATCAAGATTCGCAGAACCCGCCTCGCCGGATTGATTTTACTTTTTCAGGACTTGAATGTTCGTTTGAACCGCTTCGAGATTTTGGCGGGCAATGATGTCGGCGGGGTTTAATTGCGAGGCTTTTTGGAATTCCGCGCGCGCCGAATCCAATTTGCCTTCCTTCGCCAGCGCGACACCGTAATTCAAATGAGCGCGCGCAAAATCCGGGCGGAGGGTCGTCACCTGCGAAAATTGGTCGCCGGCATCTTCCACTTTTCCATCGCCGACCAATTCGTTACCCAGCAAATAGTGGGCCTGCCAGAATTTAGGATTCATCCACACGGCGGCCTTGAAATAAGTGATGGCGTCGTCCCGTTGATGTTCCGACGCCGACGTCACGGCTTGGTAAAAATAAGTCGCCGGGCCGTCCGGTTGCAGTCCGGCGGCGGCGCGATAATGGGCCAGCGCCTGGTTGAATTTGCCTTTGCTTTCTTCCATGAATCCCCAGTTCAAATAAGTTTCAACGTAACCGGGATTGGCGCGCAGGGCGCGATTGAAAAATTTTTCCGCTTCACCAAATTTTTGCTGATTGGCCAGCAACACTCCCATTTCGTTCAGCGCCGGAACGTAATCGGGGTTGAGCGCCAGCGCCTGCGAAAAATTGGTCGCGGCCTCGTCGGTTTTTCCGAGGCCAATCAGCAACGTGCCGATGCGATAAGGCGTCATTGATTTTTGCGGCAGCAATTCCCCGACTTTGCGTTCTTCGTTGATTGCGCCGGGCAAATCGCCGGTTTCGGACAGAAATTGCGCGAAGTTCCCGTGCAAAAAATAATCGTCAGGAGAATGCGCGAGGGCTTCCCGATAAATGGCGACGGATTCCTTGCGGGATTCGTCGTTCATTTGCGAACTCAATGCTTTCAATTTCGCCAGATAAAATTGGGCGCGCGGAACGTCGTTCAACTGGCCGGTGAACGGCGGTTCGGAGACGCGGCTGAAATTTTGCTGCCAGACACGGTAGCGGTCCCACGGCGACACCGCCAGTCGCCGGTCGCACAATTCCGGCGTTGCCCATTCGCCTTTATCGCGCGCCGTGACGGAGGCCGGCAGCAGTTTCAGGGTTTGCTCTGCAAAGGCGCGTCCCAAAAGGTAATTGCCGTCAAAGTTCAAATGCACATGCTCGTAAAACAGTTCGTTGCCCGGAATTCCCTGCGGCGAATTTTGCGCCAGCGCTTTGGCGGCATCCAAAAAATAAACGCCCTTGCCGGCATTGGCCTCCGCTGCGTCTTGAATGGTTTGATTGATGCGGCTGTCGGCGCGAAAGGCGAGGGTGTCATTGTCTCTGGCCGATTCAAATTCCCGCAAGGCCGGTTCGGAATTCGTCAACGCCAGTTTGCAGCTTCCCATGCGAAAATGCAAGTCGGCATAGTGCGCGTCAATCGCCGCGGCCTGTTGGTATTTTTCCAGTGCGTTGCGGAAATCGCCATTGGTTTCCAGCGCGACGCCTTGCTGATAAAGCCCGCTCCATTCCGTCTTCTGCATTTCGCTCAAATCCATTGAATGCAATGAGCCGAAGGGAGCACAATTCTTCAAATTGCTGCCGACGGTGCTCAAGAGGATCGGCACTTTAGTGCGTTGTCCCGCCCGTAAAATGTCCGCCAGATTTTCTTTGAAATTTTCATAGGCGCGCAGGCGATTCGGGTCGTCGTAACGCAATTGCTGGTTCTTAAACATATTCAAACCGCTCCACGTTTTCGGAACGGACGAATGAATTCCCCAGCGTTGTATCAAGTCGTTCAATAATTGGCCGGTTCGCGTTGCCTTTACCGCAAGGTCTGCCCGGACCAAATTCACGCCCGGCGCTTTTGAACCGAAAACCGTGCCGCCGCCGAAAGGCCCGACCATTTCATTGTTGCCCATGTAAATAATCCACAAATCGCCATCGCGCCCGGCGCATTCACGCGCAATCGGCAGGATGGCGTGTGAATTGATGGCGGTCATGGCCACGCAAATCACTTCAAAATCCGTTCCGGGAAAGCGTTCGCGCAGGAGCGTTTGCAAATAGCGCCCCGCGCCAAACGTCGGGTCGGGATCGCCCTGTGCCGCCGATTCGCCGAATAAAAAAATGCGGAAGGTATTAGTGGATTTGTGGACGGCCATGCGCAAAGCCACCGGCGTGCGCGTCAATGCCGGCGGGAAAAAACGATAGCCGAATTTATCGTTGGGGACGTAATAATCCTGTCCGCCGATTTTGGTTTTCAGGAAAAAGCTGGTGGCGTAGCCATAACCGGCCAGGCGCAAACCCAATTCCAATCCGCCAAGAATGAAAAGCGGAATCAAAACCACCGCGCAAATCCGAAAGAGCCATAGCCGGCGCGGAGAGACGCCGGATTTTTCGGGCGGGAAATGATTTCCATCCGCCGCGCGGGATTTTTTGGGCAAATGCTTTTTGGGCTTCAAACGATTTCAATTCCATTAAAGCAAACCGGCGGAATAAAACAATGCTCCGCAGAATCAAACCGGAAAAGTTTCAGGCAGCCAATTGCGGTTGACGCAATGGCGGAAATTCCATTCGGAGTCGTGTTCAAGTTTGTAGCTCCAGAAAAACCAGCCGCGCGTGCTTTCAAAACTCAAAAGCTGCGCGTCGGCGTAGGCGTTATTGACCAAATCTCCCTGAAAAGCCGATAAATCGTCCAGCGAGCGGTTGGGCAGGGCCAACGACCATTCACCGACGAACGTCGGCAATTCCTCCTGCTGCATTTTATCGAGCGCGCTTTTGCGGTTGAGCGCGAAAATGATTTGCTCCTGAGCGTTGCGCCGCCGGTCGGCCTCGCTGAAAGACTGGTAAAGGTGCGTGTCAATCAACACGTTCGCGTATTCGGGCGGCTTCATGAAATCCTTCCACGCCATCGCGCGAAAAGAATCGTGAAACACGACCGCGACGTTCGGATTGGCGTATTTGCGAATGGCGGCGTAAGCCTCCTGATAGAAATTTTTGAGAATTTCAACGGGAATCACGTCGCGCGGTTCGTTCAACAATTCGATACCGAACAGCGCCGGATGATTTCCGTATTTTTGGGCAAAGGTTTCGAGGACGCGCACCGTTTCCTTGATGTTGTCCGGGTCTTTGTCCCAACCAATCTCGCCGCTGCGTCCGCTATGGTCCCAGCCGTTTTGACTGCCCGGCGCGCCGTGCAAATCCAAAAGCAGTTTCAGGTCGTTTCGCTGCGCCTGTTCCAACGCGAAGTCAATGAAACGGTCTGATGAGACATAAGGTTTTGGCGCTTCCAATGCCCAATATCCCACCGGCAGGCGAACCGCATTCAAGCCATGTTCTTTGATCCAGCGAAAATCCTCGGCGGTGATGAACGTTTCGCGATGCTTGTTCAAACGCGCTGCCGCCGCGTCACCTAATTTCAGGCAAAGGCTATATTCATCCTCCGCGTCCGTGCCGCGATAAACGGACGGAACCATCCATTTTTCTAGCACCAGCCAGCCGCCCAGATTCACGCCACGCAATTTTGCAAAAGAAACCGGACTGGGATTTGTTGTCTGCCGGGTTGGCGAAGCATTCGTTTGCGCCTGGCCAAACGCCAGTCTTGGCATTTGGGCGGCCGCCAGAGCCAGCGCGCTGCCCAAGGTGTTTTGAATGAATTTTCTCCGGTGCATGTGTTGCCTGATTTTATCGGATGGATAAAACGCAACATCCCTATTTCGAGGGGGCAAAGCGCGCCATTACTTGCCGGAGGAAACGACGAGTGTCATGATGGAATGCGCCGGACTTTCAGTTTTTGCGGCCTTGTTTTTTATCCAAAGCAGGAAGGGCTGATTCGTGTCGGATGAATTCATGACGACAACGGCGATTTTTCCGTCGCGATTGAGAAAAGCCGTCGTGAGCAAATCATCTGTGGTTGAAGAACTGATGATTCGCTTTGCGCCCGGGCGAATGAACTTGGAGAAATGGCCGATGTAATAGTAGGAATCCATGTAATACAATTTGCCCGTTTTCGTGTCGGCGTGAACGGGCGCGAAACAAAAGTTTTGCACGTGATTTGGCCCGCCTTCCTCGTCCAGCAACACGTTCCAATCCGTCCAGCCAACCGCGCCGTTGTTGAAATCATTGATCATGGACGTGCCATAACGTTCGCCCCATTTCCAGTCATTGATGGCCGCCATGTCAAACGGGCCGTTGCAACCTTCCGTCAACATCAAATGCGTTTTGGGAAACGCCTCCTGAACCCGTTTGACATTTTCAAAATGGTCGCCGACATACCAATGAAACGCCACGCCCCAGACATATTTGGCGGCCAGAGGATCGTCGAGAACCGTTTCGGCGCGTTGGTAAAGCAGGTTCCGGTTGTGGTCCCAAACCATGATTTTTTTGTCTCCCAATCCGGCCTTGAACAGCGTCGGCCCCAGATAATTTTTCACAAAATCCCGTTCTTCCTCCGCCGTGTAATTACATGATTCCCAAGTCTGCACCGCCATCGGTTCATTTTGCACCGTCAATCCCCAGATGGAAACACCGGCTTTTTCATAGGCTTTGATGAATTTGGCGTAATAATTCGCCCAGGAACTGAAAAATTCCGGCTTCAATCTGCCGCCGTGCAACATGTCGTTGTTGTCTTTCATCCACGCCGGCGGACTCCACGGACTGGCGAACAAGGTGAAATTATTTTTACCCGCGACCGCCACGGCTTCCTTGATGAAAGGGATGCGATACTTCAAATCGTGGCTGATGTCGAAACTGGTCAGATTTGTGTCGCCGTTCGTGACGTAGGTATAACTCTCGCTGGAAAAGTCGCAACTGTTGATGTGCGTGCGTCCCAATGAGTAGCCGATGCCGTTTTGCGGGTCGAAGTAGGCTTGCAGGATTTGCCGCCGTTGGTCTTCAGACAGTTTGTAAAATGTTTCCGCCGACGCATCCGTCAATGCGCCGCCGATACCCAGAACCGTCTGAAACGTTTTGGTCGGGTCAACAAAAATGGCGGTTTGTTTTTCGTCCGGCTGCGATAAATCAGAAAAATTCAGGTCGCCAGTCTTCGTCAATCTTTGATCCGTGTCTTTTGCGGTCAAATAGACGGAAACCTGTCCGCTGGTGAAATCGCGACCATTTGCAAAAATAGCGCATCCACTAAACCAACCCCAAAAGATAAATAATAAAATATTTTTCACTTCACTCCTCGTATGCCAAAAGAATCAGTCAATGAAATAATCAATTCTGCCGAATTTCCTCAAGGCCATTTTTAATTTTGAACCGTAGCTCTTTGCAGCAGCCATCCGAGGTCTCCGGGATCAGGCGATGCTATATTTAAGTTACCTGCTCCCTTAAATGCTATCAGATTTCCATCCCGCCATTTATGAATCTCACAATGACCATCCGCGAAGGACAAGCTGCCGGAATTATTGTGATAAGTGGCCGGCTTATCCACCCATACCGTGGGCTGGCCGGGGTCGGCAACAAACCAGCCGTCATTAATACTGAAAGGATTTTCATCTATGAACACGAAAACCAAACTAGGTCCCGGCTTGATTAGATCACCCTGTTTTCGATAGACACGATAAGTAGCAGAACGACCTATAGTGCTATCCCACGTTTGAATCGGATTCAACCACGCATTCATGGACATGCTCCGTGCCGTAAGAGGAGGGAGAGTGGAACCGGGTATAAGTCCCGGTTGTTGTTTGTGGTCTGCCGGACATTTATAGACGGCGGTGTTCTTGATATAAGGGTAAATCAAGCCTAATTGGATCATTGTTAAATTAGTGCTGGGACTGGATTGGCTCATATCGCCATAAACCCACATATTGGTTTTGTTGCCAGGTAAAGTCCAAGCATTCGGGAGAAATGTCACATCAAATGCCTGTCCGCCTGACTGAGCCAGAACGTCGTCATTGTCTCCAGAATACATGATCCAACCCAGCGTTAGTTGCTTCAGATTATTCATGCATTGAACTGCCTGCGCTTTTTGTTTGGCTTTGGCCAGCGCGGGCAGGAGCATGGCGGCGAGAATCGCGATAATCGCGATCACGACGAGCAATTCAATCAAAGTAAAGGCGCGATTTTTGGACATGACATTCATCTGGTTCAAGCTAAATCAACTGTTCAACTTTTAAGTTTTTCCAGCAGCCGATCCGGCATCGGCTGCTGGATTAATTTTTATCCTCTATCGGACATTGACAGGTTCTACTGTATTTGCACGCGGTAGAACCGGCTGCCGTTGCCAATGGCGTCACTGACCGATTGAATTGCATTATTTCCAACCAACGGACTGCCCAAGGGAGTCCAGCTTGCATCCGTCAAACTATTCTTATATTGCACCTGATAAGAATGCGTGTTGTCGCCGGTGGAGAATGAGATGACGATGTTTCCGCCGCTGACCGATGCGCTCAATGTCACCGTGCCCGCGCCGCTCGCCGGGACGAGCATCAGGAAGTTGGCGTTGCAATCCGGCGAGGTTGTGGTGTCGGTATCCGGTCTTGACAGCCGCAAAGTTGTAGCCGAGCCATCGAAAGAGACCGTGACCGGATTTCCCGAATCGTCCACGAGCGGGACGAAGGTATAACTTTCCCATCCTGTATTCGGCATATTAAACGTTCCCAGCAAACTGGTCGTTTGACTGGATGTCCCCAGACCACTGGTCACTTTGGAAAGTGTGCAAGTGGTCGCGCCACCGCCCGCCGCCAGACGTCCATACACATTGTAGCTGCCGGCGGGATAATGCCGGGTGTAATTCATCCACGATCCGCCCGCCGCATTGGCACTGAAATAGCCGGCGGTGTAGTCGTTGGTGAAGTTCCACTGCGCGCGGGTCTGATCACCATTAATTTCAGTGGACATGCCGTTCGCGTTATCCAAGTCCACACCATCGTTGGTGCGGTAAAGATAAGGAGCCGCCGCCGCAAAATTGACCTGATGCGTATCCACTTCCGCCACGGCGCCTTTGCCGAAGTAGGCGTTGGTTTGCGGATTATCAATGAATTGACCGCCATCGTAATCAAAGTCCTCCGCCTCCCACGTGTAATAATTGGAACTGAATGTGGCAAAGGATTTGGTGGTGGTAGCCGTATTCCCGTTGGAATCCACCACGTTGATGGTGATGGTGTAACTGGTGTTCAGCGACAAGGGGAAGCTGACGTTCCAATTGTTCTGCGAACCGCTGAACGTGAGGCTGCCGGAGCTGACATTGGTTCCGTTCACGACCAGACTGACACTGCCCTGCGAAACGCCGGCGGCGGAAGTGACGTTGAACGTGAATTTATTGGTCGGCTGGAACATGGCGCTGCCGTCGGGATAAACGTTGTTGATGGCCGGCAGATTGGTGTTGGCCGGGAACAGCGCGTAGAAGTTTGCATTGAAATTGCCGCCTGCTCCGGCCGATACCCTAAATGTGCTCACTCCACCGAATTGCAATTTTACTAGATTGCCGCTCGCGTCCCGCAAAGGAACCCAGGTGTAAACTTGCCAACTGGAACCCGTGGGCGGCGTGGTGAAAGTTCCCAGCACCGTCAACGTTTGATTGGGCTGGCTGCGGTCGCTGGTCACTTGTGAGAACGTGTCCACGAGATTGCCTGAACTGCCGTTGGCCGCGCGGACGAACACGTTGAATGAACCGGCAGGGAATGTTCGGGTGTAATTGAGCCAATCGCCATTATCAAACCAGCCGACATTGTAATCATTGAACCCGGTGCCGATATAAGGCAAACGCTTGGGCGTATCGCTGGCGACCTGATCGCCCACGCCTCCGCCTTGCGGACGATATGCCCATGCCGCCCCGGAATCAGCCACGAAATTGTAGTCAACACCGGAGACGCCGGCCAAACCGTTATATGCGTCGGTTGTGGGATTATCAATGAATTGTCCGTTGCCATAATTGTAATCTTCCGCTTCCCACGTCAGAACCGGATTCAAGGTGTCAAAGGACGAGGCGGCTTGCGCGGAATTGCCGTTGGCATCCGTGACAAAGATGGTCGCCGAATAATAGAAGTTCGTTTGCAGCGGGGCGCTGACGCTGCGGTTGGCCGAAGTGCCCGTGACCACCAAACCGTTCGCCGTCGTGAAATTGGTGGTGAAGGTCTGCCCCAGCAGGTTGCTGTAAGTCAATTGCACCGAGATGCTGGAAGCATTGATGGTCGTTCCCACCGGCGAACTGGCCGTGAAGGTCAGTCCGTTGGCCGGCTGGAACATGTTGGTGCCGTTGGGATAGATGCTGCCGATGACCGGCACGTTGGTGTTGGCTGGAACCAGCATCAAGAAATTGACGTTGCCGCCGCCGAGCGTCGGCGATGTCGGTGTGCCGGCGGTCAATTGGAACGTGTTGGTGCCATTCAAATCCACACGCACGAGATTTCCATTCGCGTCTCGCAGCGGCGTCCACGCATAGCTTTCCCAGCCGCCGGTGTTTCCCGACGTGAACGTGCCCAGATTGGTGGTGGTCAGCGAACCGCCCAGACTTGGAGGATACGAGCCCCAGCCGTCAGTGACGCTGGCCAGAGTAGATCCCGCCGATGTGCCGCCTTCCGCGCCGCGGATATAAATGTTCCACGCGCCTTTCGGAAACGTGCGGGTGTAGTTGACCCAGTTGGGCAGACCTTGACCTGATCCGCCGTCAAAATAGCCCATGTCCACGTCGCCATTGGTCAGGGCACCGGTGGCCAGAGCATCCACCACGACTTGGCGCATCATTTCACCGCCGTTCCAACCGCCATTGATGACCCCCGGACCATATGAATACTCCGTTTCGGGAGCGCTGATGATGTTTGCATCGCGATAGGGGTTAACGGCGTTCAAAGTGGGAAGCACATTCGTGATGCCCGCGCCGTTATCCTGATAATCAACTTCCGGCGAACCGAAACTTTGATAATAGGGATTGTCACTGGTGAAACCCAGCGGCGGATTATCCATGTAAAATCCCGGCTGACCATTTCCGCTGCCCGCGCTGTAATCATAATCTTCCGCTTCCCAAGTGAAGTTGGTCGGGCTGTAGGCATCATAAATATAAGAATTCGTCGTCGTGATGCCGTTGTTGTCGGTCACGGAAATGCTGACACTGACGCTGTTCAGATTGGTGGTAGTCAGCACCGGCGGATTGACTGGCAGATTGGCATACGTCACGGTTTGCGCCGTGGCCGGTCCCGAAAACGACAGGCTGGAGGAGATATCCGTTCCGTTCACCGCCACTTTGACGTTGCTTGGATTGATGCCATTCGCCGAACTGGCCGTGAACGAAAGCGTGTTTGTGCCATCCATCAGCACCGAGCCGTCAGGAGTCAAACCGGAGATGACAACCGGCGTGGATTGTTCGCGCACGCCTTCGATGAAATCTCCGGTCGCCGCACCGGTGTAAAAACGAAATTCATCAATCGAACCGGAAAAACTGCGGCCATTGCTAGCGCGATTGCCGATGAACAGATTCGCGCTGCCGCTGAAATTGAAATTTGTTCCCGCGCCGATTTGCCGCACCGAATATAGTTTGGCCGGACTCGCTTCCGTGCCGTAATAGAACGAAGCATTGCCGCTGACGCTGTCATAAGTTATGGCCACGAACAACCACACATTCGTCGGGACGTTGTAATAAATGGGCGGGGATAGTTTTATGGTCGAAATGATCGGGGTGAAGTAATTCCGCGGGAACGAATTTTTGTTGCCGCTGGAATCCGAACCGAGTTGCAGGCCGAGGCTGTTGGTCCCGCCGATGTCGGTGATTCCATTTGCCGCCAGACCAAACATGCGCGGTCCTTGGTTCGAAAAATTCGTGAACGCGCTGTTCATCTTGAACCAGATGGTCGCCGTGAAATTACTGACGATCCCCAACTGGCCGAGCGTGGTGTTGCCGGTGGTGACGGCGAAGACGCCGTTTGAATTGCCGGCGATGGGATTGCTCGACAGGTTCAGGGATTGTCCTTGGTTTTGGATGCCCGAACCGGGCGCGCCGTGCAAGTCGGTCGGCGTGGCGCCGTCCGTGCCCACCAGATTCAACGTGACTCCGGGAATGCCGCTGCTTGCGTCATCGGTGGTTGTCGTGCCTGTATCTTCAAAATTGAATCTTAATTGAAGGGTTTGAGCCTGTAAAACATTGCCGCAAAGTAAGATGCAAGCGATTGTTGACAGGAGCAGTTTAGTGATTGAAACCTGATTTCTACAATTTGTGCTTTTCATAGAGTAGGGATATTTCCGGAAATATATTTTCTTTTCAGAAATGTAACATCCCTCTTTAGAGGGGGAGGCGGTCTGAAATGTGGTTTTTACTAGACTTCCGGCGCGGCAGGGATTTAATTCACTTTATGTCATACAAAAGAAAGGCTGTTTGCGTCTGGCTTTTTCTTGTTTTGTTCAGCCGGTGGACGGCTTGTTCACAGACGACTAATCAACCGGCTGGAATACTGACAAATGCCGCGGAAGTATTGTCGCTCTCTGCGGAAGAAGCGGGTCGTTGGATTAAGGTTTCCATCAAGGGAGTTGTCACCGCCGCCGAGCCGGGTTGGGACGGCAGATTTTTTGTGCAGGATGCCAGTGGTGGTGTTTTCGTGGACAATGTCGGCGGCATTTCGCCGGTTCCCGGCGACGTAGTATCGGTTTCAGGCATCAGTTATCCCGGCGGTTACGCGCCTTGTGTGACGGGGCCGAGTTGGAAAAAAATTGGAACCGCGCCTTTGCCCGACGCCCGGCCGGTAACGATTGAACAATTCATGTCGGGAACTGAAGACAGTCAGCGCGTTAAAATTTCCGGCGTCGTGCGAACGGCTTGGACAAATAGCAACCGGCTAGGTGTGGAATTGGTCTCTGGCGGGTATCGTTTTCACGCTTATGCTCCGATTCCACCGGAAATCAAGCCGCAAACGCTGGTCGGAGCCAAAGTGCAGGTCAGAGGCACAGCTGCCGTCTCCTTCAACGCGCCGCTGCGGCATTTTATCTCGGTGGTCATGTTCTGTCCGTTGCTCTCGGATTTTATTGTCGAGGAACCGGTCACCGTTGATCCATTTGAAGAGCCGCTCACGCCGTTGAACGGGATTGCGCAATATCGCAAAAACCGGTCGCTCAATAACCGGATTCATGTCAAAGGCGTCGTCACCTACCAGAGAAAGGGCGTGGATTTGTTCATCGAAGACTCTACCGGTGGCTTACAGATCAAAACCGCGCAAACCGGTTCGTTTTTGCCGGGTGACGCGGTCGAAGCTGTCGGATTTTCCGGCGTGGAAAATTTTCTGCCTGTGCTGGAAGACGCCACCGTCCGAAAAATTTCCGAAAGCCGGACCAACATTGCTCCGCAAAACGCATCCGTCGCGGAACTTCAGCGCGGATTATATCACGCAAGTTACATCACCGTGCGAGGAAAATTGCTGGATCATCTCGGTCATGGAGTCAAATCATTGTCCGGCGAATTCGGCGATTTGAAAACGGTTTTAGTCATTCAATCCACCAATTTTTTGTTCACGGCGGAAAAGGACACGCCCGACGAAAATGCTTTGCTGACTTCGATTCCCATCGGCAGTGTGGTGGAAGTCAGTGGCACTTGCCTGTTGCAAAGCGGTGAAGATGGAAAAATAAAATCGGCCCAGATTCTTTTGTCGGATTCCGACAGTGTCCGTATCATCAGCAAACCAAGCTGGTTCACCTCGCAACATTTGTTCATCGTCCTCACGTTGGTTTTGTCGGTGCTCCTCGTTGCGGTCAGTTGGACAATCATGGTCTATAAGAAAAATTCGGCATTGAGTTCTTCGATTCACGAAAAAGAATTGGCGCAATATGAATTGCAAAAAGCGCACGACACGCTGGAATGGCGCGTCAAGGAAAGAACCGAACAATTAAAATTTCAAATCACCGCCCGCAAGGAATCAGAACTTCAATTCCGGGCTGTTTTGACCGAGCGAACGCGGCTGGCGCAGGAACTTCACGACACGTTGGAACAAACGTTGACCGGCATTTCGCTGCAATTGGCCACAGTTGCCAAATTATTTTCAAAAAATCCCGACAGCGCGTTTTACCATCTTGGATTGGTGCGGAACATGATGCGCCAGAGTCAGGTAGATTTACGGCGCTCGATTTGGGATTTGCGCTCGCGCGAACTCGAAGAATTTGATTTGCCCAATGCCTTGTTGACGAGCGCGCGCCAAATCGCGGACAGCGCGGGTGTCCGCGTTGAGATTGAAACGAAGGGATTTGTCCGCCCCTTGGCTGAAGTCGTCGAGGAAAATCTGCTGCGCATCGGTCAGGAAGCGTTGACCAATGTCGTCAAACATTCCGAAGCGCGTCTGGCCAAAATCAAACTGGAATATAATTCTGAAACTGTTGTCCTGGAAATCGCCGACGACGGCAAAGGGTTTGCGCCGGAAAATTGTGTCGGGCCGAACAACGGCCATTTCGGTTTGCTGGGCATGTCGGAAAGAGCCAAACGCTTTTCCGGTAATTTTTCCATCGTCAGCGTTCCCGGAAAAGGAACGACCGTTCGCGTTGAATTCCCGATCGAACAAATACAACCAACGCCGCCAAAACCTGAATTTGCCGAAACGCAAATAGATTATGAAGCAGGAATCGCCAATACGGATTCTCGTCGCTGACGACCATTACATTGTTCGCATGGGCGTGATTGCGCTGGTCAATACCGAGCCGGACATGGAAGTCATTGCCGAAGCCGCCGATGGCGCGCAGGCGATTGAATTATTCGCCCGGCACAATCCTGATTTGGCGCTCATGGATTCGCGTATGCCCGTCAAAAATGGCATTGAAGTCACAATGGAAATTCGCCGGCGAAATCAAAACGCCCGCATTCTCATGCTGACGGCGTTCGACGGCGATGAAGACATTCACAAGGCGATGGAAGCCGGCGCGTCCGGTTACGTTTTGAAAAATTCCACCGGCGAAAAATTGATTCCCGCCATTCGCGCCGTCGCCGCCGGACAACGCTGGATTCCGAAAGAAGTCGCCGAACGGCTAGCGGCGCGGAAATTGTTTGAGGAATTAACCCCGCGTGAATTGCAAGTGTTGAACGAGCTGGCCAAAGGATTGGCCAACAAACAAATCGCCAGCGTTTTGAACATCACCGAAAATACGGCCAAAGGTTATTTGAAAACGATATTGGCCAAATTACACGTCGCCGACCGAACGGAAGCCGTCGCCGTCGCTATTCAACGCGGCATCATCCACTTTTGATTTTCAACCGCCCGCCGCAAATTGTTCCCAAATAATTTCCCCCTCTTTCGAGGGGCTGACAAGATTGTCCGATTGTGCGATTTTCGTCGGACCAATTCCAAAATTGCTTGAGCCAAAATTCATTGAGCCTTTCTATGACGAACTTGTCTTCTTTATTTCACCGGCGAGTGCGGCGTCTTTTCAATTGGCGGCGGTTTTGCCTTTTATGTTTACCGTGTTTTTTTTTATTTTCCGGGCAAGCCCAGTATTTGCACACCGTGGGCACGGCTACGGTTGATAACAACAATCAATCCATCATTTTGCGGGGCGTGAATCTTGGCTCCTGGCTTTGGCCGGAGTTTTACATGATGGGGAATTTGAGCCTGCCCAATTACGCCAACGCGGGTACGGGCAGCGGCAACATCAATAATTATTACGACGCATTTGTCGCCGCGATTCAGGATGTGCTCGGCGGCGACACCAATTTGACGGCGCAGGTGTTGGATGCGTATTGGAGCAATTTTATCACTGAAGCGGACATCAATTATCTGCATAGTCAGGGATTCAACAGCGTGCGCGTGCCATTTGATTTCGAGGAATTTTTTCAAGTGACCAATTGGGCGAACAGCTACCCGAACAACGGCTACGACATTGACACGGGATTCAAGTATTTCGACAACCTGCTCGCGTGGTGTGCCACGAATGGAATTTACGTCATTCCCGATTTTCATTGTCCGCCCGGCGGCCCGAATAATTTTGCCGTCATCAATTACGGCGGGACATTGAACACGAACACGGCCAGTGTGTTTGTCAATGCCGCCAATCTGGCGCTGTGCGCGCACATTTGGACGCGCATCGCGGCGCGCTACGCGACCAATCGTTGGATTGGCGGATTTGATTTATTGAACGAGCCGGTGAACACGGCGGACACGGCGCATAGTCCGGGGCGCGTCGGCAGCCCGTATTTGGCGCTGACCTTTTCCAATCTCGTCCACGCCATCCGGTTGGTGGACACGAATCACATGCTCATTTGCGAAGGCGATGCTTACGCCAGCACGTTCAGCAACATGGAAACGCCGTCGTGGACGGACCCCAATTCTAATTTGAGTTTTTCGGACCATGATTACGGCAGTCCGTTGCCGCTTTCGACGGGCAACCGTTCAACGTGCATCGGCTTGAACATTCCCGATTGGGCAGGGGAATTTGGATTGAATTCGACACGCTGGAACAATCGGATTATCGCCGGCACTTACGAGTTGCCGTTTGTTCAATCCGGCAAATCCATCACGGAAGGTCATTCATATTGGGCATACAAGGCGTGTTTGTGGGATGTCATGGTGCAAAATCCGCAGACGCCGGGATGGAATGCGCTGAAGGCGTATTGGGCATCGAATAATAGCGCCAGTCTCAAGCCATCCGTGACCAACGCCTTTCAATGGCTGATGGATTACGCGCGCGCGTGTAATTTCACCAACTGCGTCGTGCGCGTTGAATTGGCGGACAGTCTGATGCGTCCGGCCACCAATGGCACGCAAACCGGATTTTCCCAGACCAATCTCGCCTACAAAAGCGGCGTGACGATTCCCGGAAAATTTTTTGCCGTGGATTATGACATGGGCGATTCCAACGTCGCTTACGCCGACACCGTTTCAGAAGATCAAGCCAATCAGGGGCCAAACGGCACGAGTTGGAACAGCGGCTCATTTGGTCGCGACGACGGCGTGGATACGACAACCTGCACCGACCCCGGCACGTTGTTGAAAGTCGGCTGGAACGACGCGGGCGAATGGCAACGCCATACCATCAATTGCACGCCGGGAATCTACAATCTTTACATCCGATACGCCGGCGGCGCGGACGGCGGCCAATTAAGCGTGATGATCAACAGCAATAACATTTCCGGCACGGTCACTTTGCCGGCGACCGGCGGCTACGGGACGTATTCAACTTATGTGGTCAGCAATGTGGCGGTTGTCTATGCCGGTCAGGTGATACTGCAAATCAATTGCCTCAATCCCGGCTACGATTTGGCATGGATTGAGTTTGTGCCCATCAACGGCGTGCCCTTGCCGCCGACGGGAGAAATGGTCGTTGGTGCACAGCCGGGAATTCCGCCGGGACTCACAAGCGGAATCGAAGCCGTCGCCGGCAATGGCGAAGCATCGTTGAATTGGGTTTCGTGTGAGAGCGCGACCGGCTACAACATCAAGCGCGCGACGAACAGCGGCGGACCTTACACGACCGTTGGAACTTCCGTCGCCTTGAGCTTTTTTGATTCTGGTTTGGTCAATGGTGTCACTTATTACTACGTCGTCACAGCAGCAAACGCTCATGGCGAAAGCGTCAATTCAAAAGAAGTCAGCGTGACACCGCAATCGAGTGGCCTGCCCGCGCCGTTCATGGATCGCGATGTCGGCGTGGCGACTTTGTGGAGCGGTGACGCTGGCGATGTCGGCTGGCCGGGAAACGCGAGTTACGCCAATGGAAACTTTACCGTCAGCGGTTCGGGCCTTGACGTTTGGAATAACGCCGATTCATTTCACTACGTTTATCGCGGCGTTTCCGGTGATTGCACGAACACCGTTGAAGTGACCGGCCTGCAAAACACCGATCCGTGGGCGAAAGCCGGACTCATGATTCGCGAATCGTTCAATCCCGATTCCGCCAACGCTTTTGTGATGATGACTTCGCAAAATGGCTCGTTGTTTTCCACGCGTGCCGCGACTGGAGCCGCAAGCAGCAGTGCCGGAGGTTCTGGAAGCGCGCCTTATTGGATTCGATTGATTCGCAACGGAAATGTTTTCACCGCCTACACTTCCAGCACAGGTGCGGGATGGAATCAAATTGGCTCGCCCGTGACCATTCTGATGGCCACCAATGCCTTTGTGGGATTGGCAGTGACGGCGCACAACAATACAGAGATAAATATCGCCGGTTTTAGCAGTTTCAATATCACCGCGCAAACGCCGGTTGCGCCCTCAAATTTATCTGCCGTCGCTAGTCCAAATCAAATCACTCTGAATTGGCAGGCTGTGTCCGGCGCGATGAGCTATAACATTTATCGTTCCACCGCGAATGGCGGCTCTTACGATTTAATCGCACAGGATATTCTAACGACAAATTTCAACGATTCAAATGTTGCCAACGGCGCAAATTATTTTTACGCCGTCACCGCCGTCAATTGGAACGGTGAAAGCGCGTTTTCCAATCAAGCGACTGCGACCATGCCGCTGCCAAACATTTTCGTGAATTATTCGGGCGACGGTTTGAATTTGAGCTGGCCGATGACCGCTTCGGAATTTCATCTTTACAGCACCACCAATCTTTCATCCGGCATTTGGACGCAAGTGACCAACGACGTGGTCAATCAAAACGGTGTTTTGAACGTATCCCTGCCAATGGACAATCCAAATGAATTTTTCCAATTGAGAACACCATAGTTAAGTTGACGGAGCTGTAAACTACGCGTCGAAAATGGGATGAAAAGTTGGCGACCCTACCGGGAATCGAACCCGGGCTACCACCGTGAAAGGGTGGTGTCCTAACCGCTAGACCATAGGGTCACGAGCACACCAATATAGTTTCTCAAATTGTCCTGTCACGCAAAAACAAATTCAAGTTTGCCTCGCTTTGTTTTTTGACGTAATTTGCAGCCCATTTCGCATGAAAATTTTCATTGATGGCAAATTTTATAACGAGCGTGACGCAAAAATTTCCGTGTTCGATCACGGTTTGCTTTACGGTGACGGTATTTTTGAAGGCATCCGCGCTTACAACGGGCGCGTGTTCAAATTGAAGGAGCACATTGACCGGCTATTTTATTCGGCGAAGGCGATTCTACTCGAAATTCCGATGTCGCATGAAAAAATTACGGCGGCAGTTTTGGAATCCTGCCGCGTGAACAAATTGCGTGACGCTTATATTCGACTCGTCGTGACACGCGGCGTGGGCAATCTCGGATTGAATCCGCGCAGTTGCAAGAAACCGACGATGTTCATCATCGCCGGAAAAATTCAGGTGTATCCGCCGGAACTTTACGCGCGCGGCATGGAAATCGTCACCGTGCCGACCGTGCGCAATCTGCACAGCGCGTTGAATCCTGCCGTGAAATCACTCAATTATTTGAACAACATTTTGGCGAAGATTGAGGCGAACAACGCAGGCGTGGAAGAAGCGGTGATGCTGAATGCGGAAGGTTTTGTTTCCGAATGCACGGCGGACAATTTGTTTATCATCAAAAACGGCGAAGTGTTCACGCCGCCGCTTTCAGCCGGCGCGCTTTATGGCGTCACGCGGCAAACGGTGATGGAACTGGCGCGGGAAACCGGGATTGAAGTTTCCGAGCCGAATCTGACGCGTTACGATTTGTTCAACGCGGACGAATGTTTTCTGACCGGCACGGGTGCGGAAATCATGCCCGTCATCAAAATTGACGGTCGGGTCATCGGCGACGGCAAGCCCGGCGCATTGACCTTGAAATTGATTTCGGATTACCGCGACTTGACGAAAATGTCCGGCGAGCCGATATAAAAATAGTTTTATGCAATGTTCCATTTGCAAAGAGAAACCGGCGACGGTGCATCTGACCCAGATTGTGGGTGACAAGATGCAGAAGTTGGATTTGTGTGAAGATTGCGCCAAAGCCAAAGGCGTCAACGACCCGACCAATTTCGGGCTGGCGGATTTGGACATGGTGCTTGGCCTCGGCGCGTCGCAGCACATCGAACAATCGGTCGGCGGCGTGGATTTGAAATGTCCGCGCTGCGGATTCACGCAGGCGGATTTCAAGAAATCCGGCCGGCTCGGCTGTCCGGAATGTTACGCGACCTTTGCCGAAGGATTGAGCGTTCCTCTCAAAACCATGCATAAAGGCACGCGGCACATCGGCAAAACGCCGGAAGCTCTGCGCGTTTCGCGGGAAAATTCCGACCGCCTCAAGACGTTGCAAAGAAAATTGGCGAAAGCGATTGAATCAGAAAATTTCGAGGAAGCGGCGAACTTGCGCGATGAATTGAAACAAATGACGGAGCGCGCGAGCGCGCCGAAAAATCTGACGCGATGAATTTAGAAAATCCTAATCGTAATCGCGCTCATAATCTTAATCGGATTACGATTATGAGTAAGATTAAGATTATGACGAGCAAATGAAAGACCTGCATCAATTTTTGATTTCACCGGCGGAAACCGCGCGTCGTCACGGGCCGCATGACCGCATCGTGATGTCCAGTCGCGTGCGTCTGGCGCGCAACATAAAAAGTGCGTCGTTTCCCGGCTGGGCCAAAAAGCCGGAGCGCGTGAAAGTTTTGGAAATGATCCGTCCCGCCGTCGAAAGTTTGCCGGAAATGAGCGATTCATTTTCCGAAGCGATGGACAATCTGGGCGCGCTCGACAAACAGATTTTGGTGGAACGACATTTGATCAGCCGCGAGCACGCCGCAAAAAGCTCCGGCAGCGGATTGGTTTTGAACCGCGAGGAAACATTTTCCGTGATGATTAACGAGGAAGACCATTTACGGATGCAGGCGTTGCGTCCCGGTTTTCAAATTCGGCAGGCTTGGACCGCGATTGACCACTTGGATTCCGAACTGGAAAAGAAGCTGGATTACGCGTTCGACAATGAATTCGGTTATTTGACCGCGTGCCCGACGAATCTCGGTACGGCCATCCGCGTCAGCGCAATGTTGCATTTGCCCGGACTTGTCTTGGCCGAGCAAATCAATCCCATCATTCAATCCGTCAACAAACTTGGCTTGGCCGTGCGCGGACTTTACGGCGAAGGCACGGAAGCGCTCGGAAATGTTTTTCAAGTTTCCAATCAAATGACGTTGGGCGAAACCGAAGCGATCATCGTCGAACGATTGGAAAAAGTGTTGTCGCAAATCATCGAGCACGAGGAAAACGCGCGGCAAACGCTTTTGGAGAAAAAACCGAAAGTTGTGTTCAATCACATCGGGCGCGCTTACGGCATTTTGGCGAACGCGCACAGCATTTCGTCGAAGGAAACGATGAATCTGCTTTCGCTGTTGCGGCTCGGCGTGGATTTGGGATTGTTTCCGGGCGCGGAACGTTCGCTCGTGGACGAATTGTTTTTGACGACGCAACCGGCGCATTTGCAGAAACAATTTTCCGACAAACTGTCTGCCGAAGAACGCGATTTGCTGCGTGCCGACATGGTGCGCGACCGCTTGAAAAACGTGAGCCGTCCCGTCGCCAAACTGCCGCCGCTGAGTTCGACGAATTGAAGGCCAATTTATTATTTCACGGAAAGCAGAATTTTATATTCTCCGAGATTAGCCAACGGAATTGCGGTTCCTCTTTGATAAGAATTTGGCCAATTCGTTTTGATTTCACTTACAGCCATTGGACTGGGCAGTGAAGTGTCCATTGAGCCGCCAGCGATTTCACTATGCCAAATTGTATTGGTTGAAGTCGTGGTCACGCTGAAAAACATTTCGCAGGTTGAGTATTCTCCATTTACATGAACTGGAATTGAATATCCAACTTGTTCCGGGTGTCCCCACCGATAAACCATTTCACCGTTTAGAGTATTCGTTTTGAAAATTCCAGAGTTGTTCAGGTCATAAGCCGAAATGCCCGCTTGGTTCATATCTCGATGGCATCGAACGCCGATTTTTTCCTCAAAATGATTTGGCTCTGATTTTATTTCGAGAATTTTTACGGTGAATGTGTCGGTGTAGGACGTGAAGTTCAATCGGCTGGCGTCAGATATTTTACGAGCTGTTGAAATCAAAATGATTGCCGGAATCAAAATCCAAAAAAAAACGCCAAAACAAATCGCGAGAAATACAATTTTAACAAACAATCGTTTCGGTCGGTCGGTTTGTTGCAAAGTTGGCGGAATGGGTGTTGCCATAGGCTGTATAATTATTGATTTTGACTCTGCACTTTTGAAAATTTCCTGTCGAGCCGAATTTCATTTTCCGCAGCGATAAAAATATTTCCGCAGCAGTGGACAAATCGGCAAAGTCGTAGCATTATATTTCAAGTATGAGCGACGAAGCCATGAGCAATTTTACGCCGCGCGCGCAGCAGGTGCTCGCGCTCGCGCGCAAGGAAGCCGACCGCTTCAATCACAATTTCCTCGGCACGGAGCATTTGCTGCTCGGCCTCATCAAATTGGGGCAGGGCGTGGCCGTGAACGTGTTGCAGAAAATGGGTCTCGACCTCGAAACCGTCCGCATGGCGGTCGAGAA
This sequence comes from Verrucomicrobiia bacterium, assembly GCA_035546095.1. Taxonomy (GTDB): domain Bacteria; phylum Verrucomicrobiota; class Verrucomicrobiia; order Limisphaerales; family UBA11358; genus UBA11358. The sequence goes on from DASZXB010000049.1 coordinate 37,649, forward strand.
AAAAACCGGCACCGGTCCCGACCAGAAAATGATCGGCAACATCCCCTACACGCCGCGCGTGAAAAAAGTTCTCGCGCTGGCGGCGAAGGAAGCCAAGGCGCTGAATCACACTTACGTCGGCACGGAGCATCTCTTGCTTGGTTTGTTGCGCGAAGGCGACGGCATTGCCGCGCAGGTATTGCGCGATCTCGACGTGGACATCGAGCAAACGCGGCAGGAAATTTTGAAGGAACTCGACCCGAATTTTGCGGCGGAAGAATCTTCAATTCCCGATTCCGGCGAAAAACAACCGGCGGGCGGCGAGAAAAAAGGCGAAATCAAAACGCCCGCGCTCAAAGCCTTTGGCCGCGACTTGACGGAAATCGCGCGCAAAGGCGAAATGGACCCGGTCATCGGGCGCAAAAATGAAATTGAGCGCGTGATTCAAATCCTTTGCCGTCGCACGAAGAACAATCCGGTTCTGCTCGGAGAAGCGGGCGTTGGTAAAACGGCAATCGTCGAGGGTCTCGCGCAGGAAATTGCCAAAGGCAATGTGCCGGAAATTTTGTTGAACAAGCGCGTCATCACTTTGGATTTGGCGTTGATGGTCGCGGGCACGAAGTATCGCGGCCAATTTGAGGAGCGCATCAAAGCGGTGATGGACGAAATCCGTCGCGCGAAGAATATCATTTTGTTCATTGACGAATTGCACACGATTGTCGGCGCGGGTTCGGCGGAAGGCACGATGGACGCGAGCAACATCATCAAGCCGGCGCTGTCACGCGGTGAAATGCAATGCGTCGGCGCAACGACGTTGAACGAATATCGCAAATACATCGAGAAGGACGCCGCGCTCGAACGCCGTTTTCAAGCGGTGAAAGTCGAAGCGCCTTCGATTGAAGACGCGATTGAGATTTTGCGCGGCTTGCGCCACAAATACGAACAACATCACAAGGCGGAATTCACGGATGACGCCGTGGCTGCTGCCGTGAAACTTTCCGACCGTTACATCACGGACCGATTTTTGCCGGACAAGGCGATTGACGTTTTGGACGAGGCCGGTTCACGCGCGCGCATCAGTACGATGACGCGCCCGCCGGAAACCAAAGTCTTGGAAGGCGAAATTGAGGAAATCAAAACGCAAAAAGAGCGCGCGATCAAGAATCAAGATTTTGAAGGCGCGGCGGCCATGCGTGACAAGGAAAAACAGACGAAAGAAAAACTCGAAAATCTGTTGAAGGAATGGCGCTCGCATCGCGAAGAAAAACGCGTGGTCGTCGGCGAGGAAGATATTTTGCACGTTGTCTCGAAATGGACGGGCGTGCCGCTCAAGCGCATGGGGCAGGACGAAATGGCGCGTTTGCTCACTGTCGAAAACGAAATGGAACGCGTCGTCATCGGCCAGCGCGAAGCGGTTTCCGCTTTGTGCAAAGCCTTGAAACGCTCGCGCGCGGATTTGAAAGATCCAAAACGTCCGATTGGAACATTTCTTTTGCTCGGGCCAACCGGCGTTGGCAAAACGCTTTTGGCAAAAACGCTCGCGGAGCAAATGTTTGGCGACGCGAAATCGCTCATCCATTTGGACATGAGCGAATACATGGAGAAATTCAATGTGTCGCGGCTCATCGGTTCGCCACCCGGCTATGTCGGTTACGAAGAGGGTGGACAACTCACGGAAAAAGTCCGGCGTAATCCGTATTCGGTCGTGCTGTTTGATGAAATTGAAAAAGCGCACCCGGACGTTTGGAATCTATTGTTACAGATTTTGGAAGACGGAAAATTGACGGATAATGTCGGACGCACCGTCAGTTTCCGTAACACCATCATTTTGATGACGTCGAATGTTGGCTCGGACACCATCAAACGCCAGAGCACGATGGGCTTTTCGCCGATTACCGACGAAAGCACTTACGAAAAAATGCGCGAGAAAATTTTGGATGAAGCAAAACGGACGTTCCGTCCTGAATTTTTGAATCGCCTCGACGACGTGATTGTGTTCCGTTCGTTCACGAAACCCGACCTCATCCAGATTTTGAATTTGGAAATCGAAAAAGTGTTGCAACGGTTGAAACACAAAAACATTCACTTGCAATTGGACGAACGCGCGAAGGAATTTCTCGTCGAGAAGGGATACAATCCCGATTTCGGCGCGCGACCAATGCGCCGCGCGGTTGAACGGTTTCTCGAAGACCCGCTGGCGGAAGAAATTCTCAAAAGCGCCTTGCAGACCGGCGAGCCGATTTTGGTCACGAGCGACAAGGAAAAATTGTTGTTCAGCCAAAATCTGGCGGCAGCGGGCGCGCTGTCCAGTTAAATCGAGATTCACGTCGCAAGCCGCGTTCGCTTTTGAACGCGGCTTTTGTTTGTTGAAATGAATGCAAAATCCGACAGCGCAGATTCTCAAATCTCCGACAAGTGGATTGAGAAATTTCTCGCGCATCTGGCGACCGACCGCGGCGCGTCGGCTTATACGCAGAGAAATTACCGGCAAATGCTGCTGGAATTCGCGCGCTGGCATTTGGAAGAACGCAAGTCGGCGGCAGATTGGACGAAACTCCAGCGCGATGATTTCCGAAGCTACCTGCGATTTCTCGGGAGAAAGAATTTAAGCCGCGCGGCCACGCAATTGCGGTTTTCCGCGCTGCGAACTTTTTACCGTTTCTTGATGCGTCATGGAGTTGTGGAAAATCTACCGATCAAAAATCTGTCGTTGCCTAAAGTTGAAAGGCGGTTGCCGAAATTTTTGACGAAGCTGCAAATGGAGACTTTGCTCAAAGCGCCGGCGGAAATTTTGAAAATTCAAACGGCGAAGAAGGCGGGCCGCCCGATTTCCAAATCCGCCGCCATTCGCGACGTTGCGGTTCTCGAAACGATTTATTCCTGCGGCTTGCGCATCAGCGAATTGTGCGGCTTGTGCGCAGAGGACATTGATTGGAGCGAACAACTTGTGCGCGTTCGCGGCAAGGGTAAAAAGGAGCGGCTCGTGCCGGTTGGCGAACCGGCGTTAAAAGCGATTGAAGATTATTGGAATCTGTTGAAACAACCACCTGCCGGCGCATCGCCGGTTTTTTTTGCCGAGACCAAAAAACGCGCGCCGTTGCAACCAGTTCAATTGTCGCGGCGATTGAAGAAATATCTTGCCCACGCCGGACTTGACCCGAATTTGACGCCGCACAAATTGCGCCACAGCTACGCGACGCATTTGCTGGACAACGGCGCGGATTTGCGGAGCGTGCAGGAATTGCTCGGCCACGCGCATCTCATCACCACGCAAGTCTATACGCACGTTACGACTGAACGATTGAAGAAAGCTTACGACGCGGCGCATCCACGCGCGTAAAGTTGATTGAAAATGCCTTGCTATTTGTTGCTTCCAAAGGTTGAATATCTAGCCGCAATTGGCTGGGTAGCTCAGTCGGTAGAGCAGAGGACTGAAAATCCTTGTGTCGGCGGTTCGATTCCGCCCCCAGCCACCACTTCTAACTGTGAGTGCAGTAAGAAGTTACGAAGAAAGTCGAAACGAACTCCAGTAAAATCTCCAGTAGATTTACTGGCCAGCCAGGATTCGTGAGAATCTGTGCCGCTTGTCTGACAATTCGCAACGCAAGCCTTCCCGACTTGGTATCCTCAGCCAACCATTGAGGACCCAATGAAAAGTCGGTATCGGTTATTTCAAAAGCGCAGCGGCATTTTCTTCTTGGAAAATAGCGTCACGCGGAAACAAGAAAGTCTCAGGACGCGGGACAAAACCATCGCGGTCCGGTTTTTGAACGCCCGTAACGAAGCCCAGCAACAACCGGCCATTAATTTGCAGATTGCCAAAGCATATCTGGCGGCGACGGATGAAAACTTTGTCAAACGCACCTGGCACGAGATCATGACCGAATTTGTCAAAACAAAGAACGGCAAAAATCGCGTCCGCTCGGAACGGGCGGTCAAGGAAAAATCATTTGATTCCATTCGTGATTTGCAATTGCTTGAGACCAAGCCGGAACATTTTTTGCGCGTGTTGGAAAGTGGCGGGGTTTCAACCAACAACTATCTTCGCCGCTTTCACAATTTTGCGGTGGACATGGGTTGGTTGCCCTGGCCGGTGATGCCCAAACGCCAATGGCCGCCAATCCATTACAAAGAAAAAAGAGCCATCACACGCGAGGAGCATGAATTGATTCTCAGCCGCGAAACTAATCAGGAAATGCGGGTGTTCCTTTGGTGTTGCTGGTATCTGGGTGGTTCGCAGAGCGACGTAGCGCATTTGAAAGCGGAAGATATTGATTGGCGAAATCAGGTGGTGAGTTTTTTCCGGTCAAAGACCAAGGCAGTCCAGATCATTCGTATAGGTGAATCGTTAGCAGAAACATTGCGGAACCTGCCTCAATCCGGCCGACTGTTTCCAAATCTTGCCGCAATGGATGAGAAGCACCGGGCCGCGCGGTTTCAACGCGCTTGTCGCCGGATGAAAGTCATGGGTATCTCGCTTCATTCTTATCGTTACTCCTGGGCGGAGAGAGCAAAGACTGCTGGCTATCCAGAACGCTTTGCGCAGGTGTCATTGGGGCACGGGAGTAAAGCCTGGGCGCGAGCCTATTCAAGAAAAGCGCTGGTGACGCTGCCTTCCTTGGAGGAATACGAACAAAAAATTGTGCCACTGATGTGACAAACAATAAATGATTAAGGTATAAAATATGCCGTAAAACTTCCCCGTCAATGCCGGATGAATTTTGCTTAAATGTTGCTGATAAAATTATTTTCGTAAGCAATGGTGACTGCAAATTCGTGTAGTTAGTGACCCACATACTTTACGAGAGGGACACTTGGATATGAAGTAACATAAAGTTTAATCAGAATGTCATTTTTTAAGACAGTAGCGGCTGGCTAAGTCGTCCGATACATTCTCATAATGGATTCTCAAGAATCTGTTTTCAAGACTTCCTTGTTTCCAACGATTCAGCGGAAAGCCAAGCCTCAATATCTGGCTCAAATTGTCTGTGATCAGAAATCAGGCCTTCCATCGCCAAGCTGTCGGCATTCAACGAATTTTCAAACCTCCTCATCTACAGCGGACTTACGTATCGTGCAAATTTTTCATTAAATAACAGAATAAAAAATGTATTATTTAAGATTTTAAGTGAAGCGGATAAAGAAAACCAAGCATCAAACTTTCCGATTTTGTCGGGAAGTTGATTGCTGGCTGGAAAAGACTTCCAAACGGCGCGGCAAGCCGATAACTCGGCTTTTGGAAGAAGCGTGCCGGATGCAGATAATGTCGAGGGTCACCCGTTCCGCGAATAATAAGTCCATTGATTTTGGAAGAAATTGTTTAGGCTCATAACCTGAAGACCGCAGGTTCAAAACCTGCCCCCCGCAACCAATTTGAAACGCTTGAGGCATTAAAGCCGCAATGTTTTCAGCATTTTTTACTTTTCGCTTATGTGATTATAATTTGTCAGATAGCACTGGTGCCTCCAGGTAAAAACCTAAATATATTGAGTTTTGTAACTAATTTTGAGCTCAACGAATCCCTATATCTTATAGAGTTTTATTTCTCGAATAGTATGCTTGTCTGATGTAAATGGACCCCAAACCAGTTTTGTTGACGGTTTTGTTGGTTTTTTAAGTTTAATTTTGTTCAAATCAATTCAGCCTGTTTCAGGCGGTAAAGTGACTTAAAGAGGTATTTGAATTTTTGTTTATTTTTTGAATTGAGCACCATTTACAATAAATCGTTTAATGCGTGATTTGTTCGACTGCGATTCAGATTCTTGGCCAAATTATGCCAGAATTCAGTGCTCATATATGACAATGAGTTTATCACTTAATTCGGAGGTTTCCATAATTTACTTACACCATTTTTCATGATCAATTATTTTGTAATTTGTAAAAACCATGTTCATTTGTACCGTAGGGCAGGGTTATGCTCCATTGACCGTTTGAAAGCGTTGGTGTGTTGGTGATCAAAACCCATGTTGCAGACGAAGTCAAATCAGGTGTGTAGTAGAGGCTCGGCTGAGAAATCAATGTTCCGCTGCCGTCGTCAGGCCATTGTAATGTCAGTTCTCTCGAATCGGGAGACGTTTGAATGGACAACGGCGGTGTTACATTGGACGATTGTATTGGGTCACCAAAAACTTCAAATTCCCAAAGTGAATAGCCATACATTGTGCCGCGTTGCAAGCCATACATGCGAACGTAACGACCTTGGCCGGAAAGGCCGGTCAGATAATCCGTGCCGCCCGCCGCATTATTGGTGTTGAAAATGGTCGTCCAATTAACTGCGTTGGTGGAAACTTGGATTTGATACGCCTTGCCGTAGGCATTTTCCCAGACGAGTTCGATGGTGTTGATGTTGTAGTTCGTTCCCAGATCCACATAAATCCATTGCGGATCGCTGTAAGCGCTGGACCAGCGCGTGCCGAGGTTGCCATCCACGGCGTTGGGACCGGGCGAATTGTCGGCGACAGAAGACACCGTGACAGGCCGGTTCAAAGCCAGATTCGGCGGGCCGCCGAGCATGTCATAACTGGAAAGCGCGTAATCCACCCACACGTTGACGGGATTGCCGGAATTAAGGTTGGTGAACGAATAGCCGTTGTAAGCGTAACAGCCGATAAGTTCATTGGTTTTTCCTGCGCTACCTGCGTTCGCGCCAAAGGTGATTTTATACGGACCATCCGGGCCGTTGACCGCGTCGTAAGCGCCGCTGTTGACGAGGTGAAATACGCCGCTATTCACCTGACTGCCCTGGGAGGCATGTTGCCATAAATGAGTCAGTTCAACGCTGACATCCCCGCCGTTAATCACAAAATCATGAACCGGTGAGCCCCACAGCGGGAGATTAAAAAAGTGAGCGGTTCCCTGATAATTGGTCGTAGTCAAAATGAGCGTGGCATTGGTCAGGTCGGAGTAACCGCCACCCAAGGCAACCGCCCACAGGGGGTTAAGGTCGTTAAAAGTGCTGGCTGCGGCGGAGTCAAAAACAAATCCGTCGTATGCGACGTCGCAAGTGGCGCTGATGCCTGTGAAATTTGGGCCACGCCCGTTTTCTGCGATTGTATGCAGGAAAATGTTTTGAAGAATGGAAAAATCTTTGATGAACAATTCCGTGCAATCGCCCAATACATAGTATTCAAGATGGTGCATGGCGAAGCTGTCCACCATGTCGCCGCCGGCGCCCTGAATGTGATTGCCGTCATAATTATCAATCCAATAAGTCCAGTTAGCCTGACAATCCACGATGGAACCCGACGAGCCGTTGCCGATTTTACAACCGTATTTGAGCGCCCAACCATCCACCATGTAGAGGAAATGATTGGTGCAGGTGTAAGTATCCAAATCCACATACCAATAGGGGTCGGGACATTGCACGCCGATGGCATAAACATTTCCGCCGCGACCTTGAATCGTTGGCGGGAAAGCGATGCAATTGGAATTCTGGGTTTCGTATGTGATGGTCATGCCCACGATGCCGGCATTGGCGTTCAAAACGATTGCTGGCGGGCCATTCGTCGTTCCTTGTCCACCGCTTGGTTGTAAGATAGTTCCTTTGGCGTGATTATCTGCCGCTGGCCAGGTGCGATGACGCAATTCATACGCGCCGCGCAATTCAACGCCGCTTGGCACGTTAAGAGTTGAAGTTAATTTATATTTGCCGGCGGGCACATAGACGATGCCGCCGCCATTATTTCCAGCGGCAGTCAATGCGTTTTGAATTGCCGTTGTATTATCGGTTGAACCATCGCCAACCGCGCCATAGTCCGTGGCCACAAACAAATCAGTTTTGGCCGGTCGGCGCGAGACATAGTCGTTGACAATGTTTGTCCATTCGACCATCGGCATGGCGTTTGAAATGGCGCGGCGGCCATCAACGATGAGATTACCGGCGTTGCCGTGATTCACGATTTGTTGCGCCGGGCTGAAATCACAGCCGGTAAAAGCCGCACGCGTGGCGGTGGCGCTCATCACGCATTGCGTATCCGCGTTCAAGCTGCAATTCACCAGATTGAAAACGCCTGCATCCAGTTGCAGCGTGCCGGTGATGGAACAATTTTGAAACGCCATCGTTGACCGCCAACTGGCGCCGGTGGAATGCACCGCCACGCCGCTGCGCCCGATGATATTGCAATCGTCAAATAATGCGGCGGCTTCGTTGGTGGTGTGCGTGCGGTTGATGGCAATGTCGCCGTCCAAAGTGAAAAGGGAAAATTCCTGGCCTTGCGCCGTCTGCATTTCTTGCGCGAGAAAAGCCGTGGCACAATTGGAGACGTATCCGTTGTAAAACGAAGCTCCCGGCGGACCAGATGCGCTGATTTCCATGTCTATGCCATTTTTATAGCCACTGATGGCGGTATTCATGTTAATCAAACCGTCCACTCGATAGAGCAACATTGCCGTGCCATTGTTTCGCATCCACGTTGCATACGCACTGCCCGCCGTCGGCGCGTTGGTCAATTTTGAATTCGCCCAGACATCCGGCGAAAAACGAACGTCTTCGCTGTGGCAAATGTCCGCGATGCCGTCCACCGTCAACCCGGTGTAAAGCGGTGTGCCGATAACGGTGGAAAGAATCCATTTTGCGCCGCCGTTGTTCGCGCTCACTTGAATGCCTTGATAGGAATTCACCAAAACCACATTTTGCACCACTGTGTCATTGGCCAAACCGATGGTGAACGGATAAGGCGCGATGTTGTCGGGATTTTGATTCGGATACCAGATGTTCACACCTTTCAAGGCCGCTGAACCATTTAGATAAATGAAAGGCGTGGCGTTGCTTTGACCCGCGCCGTAATAAACTTTGAACGTCGTTCCGACACAACCATTGGTTCCCTTTGTCCAATCCATCCAATCGCCATGCAACGTCACGCCGGTGGGAACATTCAGGTTGCTGTAAAAGGCGTAATTGCCCGCCGGGATATAAACCACACCGCCACCGGAACCGCCAGAATGATAAACCGCATTGATGGCCGCCTGAAACGCCGCGCTGTCATCGGTGATTCCATCGCCCACCGCTCCGTAATCCTGCGGCGTCGTTTCCGTCACCACAATTTCGTTGGTGTTGAGCGTTGGAATCACGACCCGCCAGCCAGTGGGTGGCGGTGTATTCGTGTCGGCAGAACTTGGTATCAGTTGCAGCCCGTTGAAATCACCTTCGGTTTGAGGATTATGATGGCTGTTGGCGGCTGTATTGGCCGTGTAAGTGAAGGTGATAACACCTTCAGCGCCCACAACGAGGTTGCTGAACTTCACATAGTCATTTCCCTGTGTGAAAGCGGAAGTCACACTGTTGACGGTGCTTTGCGTTCCGTAAGAAGTTCCATTGACCGAGACGGTGAAAGTCGCTCCGCGGTCGGCATCTCCCACATCATCATTTTTGCCATACAGATACAGATTATATGTGCCGGCGGGAACATGGTTGAGCGTTTCAGTCGCCGCAGAATTATTGTTCGCCAATAGAAAAGGTGATTCCAATCCGGCCGGCGTGCCTTGCGTTCCTTGTCCCGGATTGTAACTGCCCGGGCTTTGATCGGTTAAAGTAATTGTGCTGACAGTTGTGCCGTCAGAATTAGTGGCGGCTGCGGTCGTTGCGTTCTGTTTGATGGGATTCCAATAGTCATGCCCCGAATCAATCAACGCTCCCTGACCATGATAATTGACCGCACCCAAACCGCCGGGCGCGTCAAAATTGACGGTTTGAGCCGCCGCGAACGAACACCAGAGTCCAATCAATGCGACACAACCAACTGATTGTTTCATTGAACGATTTGAACAATTCACTTTTTTCATTGAAATCAAAACCGGCAAAACCGGTCGGAACAAAATTTAGGAAACATGATTATTCAAAGATGATACTTGTGGAACGAGTGCTCTGTAATCATCAGTCCTGATGATTTTTTGCCGCGACTAGATTTTGGCTTGCTCGTGGCAGGCAAGTTTAATGGACGAAAATTCATTTCTTCACCAAATCAAATTGTTTGTGATTACAAAACGACACGCCGGTTTTCTTAAAAGTTTTCTGGGCGACTATTGCAAGCGATAAAAACTCCGGTCATTTGTCATCGGCAGGTTGATTTGCCATTGACCATTTGAATACGTCGGCAAATTGGTCGCAAGCTCCCAAATAACCGGCGGTGTTAAATCAGTTGTGTAATGGACGGTGGGTTGGGAAGGCAATTCCCGATTGCCGTCATCCGGCCATTGCAAAAGCAATCCTTGCGTCGGAGAAAATGATTGAATGAATAAAGGCGATGGCACCATTGTCACTTCGGGTTCGGGAGAACCACCAAACACTTCAAACTCATAAAGCGAATAGCCATATATCGTGCCCCGCTGCGTGCCATACATCCGCACATAACGGCCAAAGCCTGACAAGCCGGTCAGGTTTTCTGTTCCGCCTGTGCCGTTGGTTTCATTGTAAATGGTAGCCCAAGTCGTCGCATTGGTGGATACTTGGATTTGATAAGTCTTGCCATAAGCACTTTCCCAGGCCAGTGTCACGGCGGTGATATTGTAGTTCGTTCCCAGGTCCACATAAATCCATTGCGGATCACTGTAAGCGCTGGACCAACGTGTATTCAGATTGCCGTCCACCGCGTTGGCTCCGGGCGAACTATCCACCACAGACGACACGGTCACTGGCCGGTTCAATGCCAGATTCGCGGTGCTGGCTGATGCGCTGTTGAATTGGAATTGCAGCCATTCTAAATTGAACAAACTGTCATCACCGCCCGTGAATACCAAATACACACCATGGTAGCCTGACGCACTGGTGTTTAACGCACAGGCCACCGTCTCCCACGTTTGCCAATCACCAGTTGACGGAACAGCGCAGGTTCCAATCACTGTCCCGGTTGGACTATCCAAATGAATTTCAATGTTGCCGCCCGCACCGCCACTGGCGGCGCGCGCATTGAAAGAAGTGGTGCCGGTCAAATTCAATTGATGATAAACCGCATAAGAACCATTTGTGATGTTCGCCACATCCAGGCCGCCTTCGCTACAATTTTCCGTTTGGATTTCAGAGCCGTCATTGTAACTGGCGGCTTCCATCCGATTGCCATTGCCCAATAGCGCAAACCATTCCACATTGAACAATGCGCCGGAATCGCCGGTGAATACCAAATAGATGTCGTGATAGCCACTGGCACCGCTCACATTGCAACTCACGGTGTCCCATGTCTGCCAGCCGCCAGTGACAGGAACAGCACAATTTCCAATCAACGTTCCGGTTGGACTATCCAGATGGATTTCAATGAAACCGCCATTATCGGCGCTGGCCACGCGCGCGACAAAACGATTGATGCCATTCAGGTTAATCTGGTTATATACTGCGTAATCATCATTGTAGAGGCTGCATAAATCTTGTCCGCCTTCGTTGCAAATTTCCCGAAAAGCGTTGGCAGAAGAAAGGTTGTTGTAGCTAACTGCTTCAACCGGCGGACGGACAAACGTGGCGGTGGCACTGGTGGCTGTATAACCCGACGAACTGTTGTAATACATTGGCTGACCCAATGACAAACCTGACACAACATTGTCATCAACTACGGCATTTCCAGTTGCAAAATCGGCGATTTGAACGCCGTAAGCTCCGGGGGAGATTATGATATTGTTTTCAAAGTCAACATTGGAACAAATCTGTATCTGAAGACCACCATAATACGGATCAATGATTGTATTTCCAATGGCGGTGATACCACTATCAATGTATGGTCGTTGCGTGCCATTGTCATCATAGCTTGTACTCTGCGTGCCCAGCAACATACCCGGCACGCCTCCAAATTGCGGGCTGCCACACCGGAGCACAACGTTTCCCTCCACTAAAACATTTGTAATGGAAGCGGTCTGTTGATGGTATCCGACCTGGATACCGTCATTTTGAACCAAGTCGTGCGCAAAATTATTTTTTATGATGACGTTGTTCCCACCATAAACCACGATCCGACCCGCTGTTTGAACAATGGTGTTATTGGCGATAAAGATGTTGTTCATCGGCGTATGACCGCTGGATTCCGTGCCGTTGACCGCCATGGCGTCATCGCCGGTGAAGCGGAGGAAATTGTTAGTTTCCGTCAGATATTGTCCAGTGGTGGAGTTGCCGGAGAAATTATTCATGTTTTCGCCGTCGCTCCAAGTGTTGTTCACCCGTGTGTTTGCCACCAGTCCGTGGTCGCCGCCACCCCAAACCGCCAAAGAGGTATGCCGGAACCACACGCGATTGACCGTCCAGTTGCTGCCACTCATGCCGGTCGCGGACGCGCAACCTGCCGAGATAGAATTGCAATCCATAGCAAAGTCTTGCAGCGTGCATCCAACGCCACCAATCATCTGGCCGCCGGAACTAGGATTGGATGGGTTGGAATAAAGCGTGGAATACCACATGCCGGCTCCATTAACGGTCACGCCCGGTGGAACGTTAAGCCCGCTGGTGGTGCTTTTACCCATGTAGAATATGCCCGATGGTATCCAAACACTTTTCCCCTGCGATTGCGCGGCGTTGATGCAATTCTGAATGGCGCTGGTGTTATCCACAGAAGGATTATTGGAAACCGCGCCATAACTAACGATGGAGAGTGAATTGGTAGGTTGCACGAACGGCGCTGGCGGCGTTTCCAAGTCAATCAAATCAATGTTGTAGAAACTCGCGCTATTATCCAAATCTTTCTTGAGCATGATTGTGCTGCCCGGCGCAATAGCCGCTCCCGTGACAAAAAAAGGATACTCATCCCACACTCGCGTGGGATTTCCGTCCGCAGGATTTTTATCATTGTTAATGCCTGCGTAAACATAAGTCTGCGCGGAATTGACTATGATTGCCTGACGAAATATTCCATCCACATATAAGTCAAGTGTATTGGTGATTCCATATCCTCCCGGCGCATCGGGAATTTGGATGCGAATGTTAAGAGCGGTGATATTTTGGCCGCTGTTATTTGTCCATGACACAGATTGGCCGGTGCCTGTCAGTGCAACATACGCCGCACCCGATGATTCAATGACCGGTTCGCCGTTGACTGGATTGGACAACGGAGGTATCAAGGATGCAATGGTAGCACCGCCATCCACAGTTCCAGTTTCTGCTTCATATTCCGTCCAAGGCACCGACGCGCCAACGAGAGGTTTAAGCAACACCGTTACCGTGGCAACCTGGCTGGTGACGGCACCATAGGCGTTATTGACGATCAACCGATAATCCGCGGCATCTGACAAATTCGCCATGGTGAAACTTAAATCGTTGGTCATGGAGCCGGAAACATCTCCGGTATCATCCGTGTCAATGAAAGTGTCATTGGTTCCTTTCTGCCATTGATAGGTGAGCGGTGGCTGGCCAATAGCCGTCGCGGTCAATTGCAAAGCGTTGCCAAAGCCTAAAGTCGCTGATCCCGGTTGCGTGATGATACTGGGTGAAAGGCTTACAGTTACCGTTGCCACTTGACTGGTGATTGCGCCGTAAATGTTCGTTACAACCAGCCGATAATCCGCCGCATCCAACAGTGCCGCGGAGCTAAAACTTAGAACATTGGTTGTAGAACCGGAAACATCACCTTCATTAACGCTGTCAACAAAAACTCCGTTCGTCCCCTTTTGCCATTGATACCAAAACGGTGTCACGCCAGAAACCGTCGCCACTAATTGTGTGGAACCGCCGACCGTTATATTTGCTTGCGTGGGATTAACTTTTACCATTGGCAGCAAATTAACCAATTGCAGGCCATTAAAATCACCCTCAGTCTGTGGATTGTGAGAACCAGTAGCCGCCGTGTTCGCCGTATAAGTGAAGCTGATGGTTCCAGCCGTTTCCACTATTAGATTAATGAATTCAACGTAATCATTCCCTTTTGTGAATGAGGTGGTGATGCTATTGATGGTACTTTGCGTGCCATACGATGTTCCTCCCACCGATACTGTGAAGGTCGTGCCACGATCTCCATTGTCTCCGCCGCTGTCGTTGCTGTTCTTGCCATAGAGATACAAATTGTAAATTCCTGCGGGAACATTATTGAGAGTTTCCATAACGACCGCGCCATTGTTTTCCAAAAGAAAAGGCGCTTCCAATCCGGCGGGCGTGCCTTGCGCACCCTGGCCGGGATTGTAATTGCTCGGACTTTTATCGGTTAGAGTGATTGAGCTGGCTGTTGCTCCATCAGACAACAAACCGCCAATGGTTGTGCCGCCTTTGACAATGGGATTCCAATAATTGCCTGAATCAAAAGCCGCACCTGCGCCAGAATAATTGACTCCGCCGAGACCACCCGGCGCGTCAAAATTAACAACTTGCCCAAATGCCATTCCGACAAATAACATACCTATAATAGCCATCAGAAACTTCATCCCCAAAATGCGAGTGGAATAAATATAATCAATATGGTTATAGTTGCATTTCATGGTTTCTTTCGATTGTTCAATTATTGTTCTGCGGATATACGAGCCGATAAAAGACACTGCCCTCGGTGAGGTTCGCGGGTATTAACATTTGATTGACCAAACTCGAATTGGGAATTGTAAACCAATTTGTTCCCAACCCGGCTCCAACAGCATTAGTTTGCGCTTCCAGAAACCACCCCAAATGATCCGTCGGCCAACTGATTTGAATCATACTATTGCTGACACCAATCTTGAGCGGGGGAATTGTGGCGGACACCGGTCGTGCCGCAACTTCATCAGAATTATCACTCTCACCATAAGAGTTAATCGCTGACACAACATAGTAATACAACGTTCCAACCGATAGGCCGGTATCGTTGTATGTCAAACTGGATATGTTTGTGGCGATGATGGTATATGGTCCGCCGGTGGTGATTGATCGTTTCACGTTATAGCCGGTGGCATTGGCGCTGGCGGCCCATGATAAATTGACCTGACTGCTGGAAATCGCAGTAGCTGTCAGATTAGTCGGTGTGGATGGCAGTAACGAGGCAACGTTGCCAAAGACCTGAAATTCCGAAACGGAATAACCTGTTGCGCTGCTTTGAACGCCCAGCAATCGCACATACCGGCCACTGGCGGAAAAAGTAATTCTATCAACGCCGCCAAATCCATCCGGTGTCTCAAATACATTCGTCCAATTCACCGCGTCGCCGGACACTTGAATGTTGTAGGTCTGGCCGTAAGATGTTCCCCAATTGATTTGCGCGCCGGTCAGATGATAGACCGAGCCTAAATCCACATAAACCCATTCGTTTTGCGTGCCGGACGAAGTCCACGCTGTTCCATCATTCCCATCAACTGCGTTGGAAGCCGAACTGTTTCCAGACGAAG
This sequence comes from Verrucomicrobiia bacterium, assembly GCA_035546095.1. GTDB lineage: Bacteria > Verrucomicrobiota > Verrucomicrobiia > Limisphaerales > UBA11358 > UBA11358. Next base: position 52,877 of record DASZXB010000049.1, read on the forward strand.
CTGTCACCGGACGATTCAAGGCCAGGTTAAATTGTCCAAGTCCAATGGCAATGTCAGTGCTTACGCCCGCTTGCAGATGAATTACTCTGGCAATTTGTCCCAACGATGACGGGCTGACCGACGCGCTGGTGTTGATGGTATTGATGCCGCTGCGTTCAATAAACGTGATGTCCTGATCAATATCCGAGCGCAGAGTGCAATTGACCGATTGATTGTTCATATCCCAGCTCAGGTTTTGAACGGTCACTTGATTACGGCCTTTGACGCCCGAAATAGAACCCTGATCCAAGCCTTGCGGCAAAGCAGGCAACAGTTCCAATACTCCCGGACTGGATGAAACCAGCATCTCTATCATGATGCCGGGCATGGCATTGCAAGTATCCGTGCAAAATGTTCCATGATTGTTGTAATGTGATGAAGACAAGCTGTTGTAGTAAAACCCTTGTGATGTCAGATAGAGAATCTTCTTGTTGACCGCCATGGCGTTTTTCAATCCAGCGGCAACAAGCGCGCTATGCAACCAGCCATGACCGGCATTTTCATAATTGTATTGGTCCTTTTGCCCCAAGGTGAGCGCGGCGGCGTTGAAAAGCGCCGGCGTCGTTTCCGGCGTGATTTCGCGGAAAGGCCACACGGTCAACATTTGGCTGGAATGGCGATGGTTGAAGTTGTCCTTCAATCCGGACCAATCCCATTCCTGCAACGCTCCAACGGAATTTCCATCACCAGTCACACCGCCGATGAGATAAGGCGGCAGTTTGTTCAAAATATTACTCCATGTTTCAACTCCTTGTCCCGGTCCTTGATCCAGCTTCAGGATGTCACACGTCTGAACCAATGCTGTCAGTGCAAACCTAGCTCCAGAAATATCAAACGTGGAGTTGTTGACCAATGAAACGCCAAGACCGGCTGGCTGGTTCTCCGGCGAAACCGAACCGGCCAAAATGTAATTGCCGTTGGCATCAGTCTGCGTTAGAAAATCTTCGTAGAAATAACCCATGTCCTTCAACAAAGGATATAGCTCGTTCTGCAGAAAATTAGTGTCACCCGTGATTAAATAATGTTCCCAGAATGGATACAGCATCCAGCCTTCTTCACCCGTAGCATATTGATAAGGATAGTAGGTGCTGATGGATGAAATAAGTCCATTTGTTCCCGGAGTATTGCCAGCGGCTAACATTCCCCGGCAGTCAAGTAATTTGGATGCATTAGTTTCAAAATCTTTTTGCCAGCCTTCGTTAATCGCAAAGTAACCCGCCATCGCTTCCGGCATATTGCCGATGTTTCCACCCGCAATTTGCAGGTTGAGGTTGGCGTCTAAAGTATAAAATCCACCCCAACCGGCATTGCAATCACCTGTCCACATACCAAGCAAGTCCGGCGGCGTGTTGGAACTGCTAGATGACAAAAAATAGTATCGTCCGGCATCAAATGCTCGCTCCCATAATGCTTTTACCGGAGTTGAAGAACTTGCCTGCATGTTTAACAATGTTTCATTGGGTAAAGCACGGTCTTGCACATTGGCATTGAAATCCAATTTGACGCGATCATAAATGATTTCGTGCGTCGCCAGTTGTCCATTGAGCAAAATGTCGTAATCCGTCGGGAGCGAGGCCAATTGATTTTGAAGAAGTCCTTGGTTCCATTGATTCTCACAATTGTCGTAGTATTTGGCAGTGCGCGTGAGCAACAACACGGATGTCGCGTTGGAAATGTTCAGGACGCTGCCGCTCACGTTTTCAGTGCCGCCCGAAACCACAACTCGCGTAACGCCTTCGTATCCCACGTCTCCCGCGCTGGACGGATATTTGACCCGCATGTTAAGAAAGTTGGCGCTGGCCAAACTCGTGAAACTCATCCCCGACGGGAAATTCATTCCCGAATCTGTGGTCAATTGAATGGAACAAGTAATGGTCTCATTGCTCGGCGCCGGCAGATACTGAACGGTAACATTGTCCTTGCGCGAAACAAACGCCTTACGGCTCCAATTGCCGCGGTTGTCACTCCAATTCACCGAGATTTCTCCCGTCCTGAAATTGCAAACGCGCGAATAATCGTTGACCGTTCCATCTTGCGGAATGGAAATCAACATTTCATATCCAGGATGACGACTGCCTTCGCCGCCGTCGTGATATTGCGCTGAATTGACAGCCAGATTGTCCGCTGCAGAATAATTGCCCGCCGCACAATTGCTCCGAATAATCGCCTCATCTGAAACACTTACTTGAGCAAATGTTCGGACAGGCGAACTGGTATTTGCCGCCAGATTAAATTTCCGGTCATTGTAAATGATGGTGTCATTCAATGGATTGCCGAAGACCATAATGCCCATCTGACCATTGCCAGCCAAAAAAGCATCCACCCAATCGCTGTAATTTGTCACATAACCATAAGAAAATCCCGTTCTCACAGAATTATCGGCTGATGGAACAAATACACTGACATTTGCCACTTGACTGGTGACTGAACCGTATGCGCTCGTCACAATCAACCGATAGCCCACGGCGTCTGACATGACTACGGGATTAAATTCCAGACCATTTGTAGCGGAGCCGGAAATATCACCTGCATCAACAATGTCAACATAGATGCCATTGGTTTCCTTTTGCCATTGATAAGTAAGCGGCAGCGCGCCAGTGGCACTGGCGGTTAAACGGTAGAGACTGCCGTTGGCCAAAGTTACCGATGGTGGTTGTGCAATTATACTTGGCGGAGATAGAAGCACCGTAATAGTGGCTACCTGACTGGTGGCCGCGCCGTAAGTATTGGTGACAACCAGCCGGTAATTTCCTGTATCCGGCAATGTTGTTGAATTGAAATCCAAACTATTTGTCGCCGAACCGGAAATATCGTCCGAATCGTTAACATTCAAAAAAACTCCATTTGTCTCTTTCTGCCATTGATAAACAATCGGCAGTATGCCGGAAACGGTTGAAATCAATTGGACGGCATTGCCAAGTCCAATGCTCACGGAAGCAGGTTGGGTAACGATTGTTGGTGATAAAGTCACTGTCACTGTGGCTACCTGACTGGTAGCCGCGCCATAAGCATTGGTCACGATTAGCCGGTAATCAGCCGCGTCTGATATTGTCACAGAACCAAAGCTCAAATTATTCGTTCTGGAACCTGAAACATCACCAATATCTGTGCAATTGACATAAACACCGTTCGTTCCTTTCTGCCATTGATAAAAAAGCGGCACGACGCCACCGGCTATTGCGACCAACTGCGTCGAGTTGCCGATGCTTATCTTCACGGAATCAGGCTGACCGCTGATTGTGGGCGGTATATCAATGCCTACAAGTTGAAGACCGTTAAAATCGCCTTCTGTTTGTGGATTATGATGGCTGTTGGCCGCCGGGTTGGCAGCATAGGTAAAGGCAATTTTCCCATCCGTCCCCACTACCAGGTTCGAGAATACCACGTAATCATTCCCTTCGGTAAATGTTGTCGTCACGCTGTTGGCCGTGCTTTTCGTCCCATAAAACGTCCCGCCTGCCGACACCGTAAAACTCGTTCCCCGGTCGGCATCGCTGCTATTATCGTTCTTGCCATACAGGTATAAATCATACGTGCCCGCAGGAACATTGTTCAGGGTATTGCTTACTGTTGAGCCGTTATTTTCATCTAAAAATGGCGCTTCCAATCCGCCGGGAGTGCCTTGAGCGCTCTGCTGTCCGTAACTATTGGGACTGTTGTCAGTCAGGGTAATCGAACTGGCGGTAACACCATCGGATAACAAACCGCCCGTGGTTGTGCCGCCTTTAACGACAGGATTCCAATAATTATTTCCCGAATCGCTTAAAGCGCCTTGTCCTGAATAATTCGCCGCCCCAAGTCCGCCCGGCGCGTCAAAGTTGATCACTTGAGCGTGCGTCAAGCATGTAATTAGAAATGCTGTAATAAGGGTTAATCGGAATATGAAGCAACTCGAAGCACGGGATGGTTTCATAAATACGGAATTAAATTTCGTCTGAATCAAGAAATGCTTTCGACAATGTTAAGGTATGGCAGTGGATACTCCGTTAACACTAACCTGCGTTCCGCGCGCAATAAATCATCATTTCTGTTGATTTTGCGGTAATTCACAAGGTCGCAGTTGTATTCAACGCTTTACACGATATTCTCCTTCAAAATCATGACCCATTGCGCCGGAATGTTAATGCTGATAAAGAATCAGTTGATGAGAACTGTGTCGCAGTATCCGGTCAGGAGATTTTTTCAGCGGGTCATAACTCTTCACTTTATTACGATAATCGTTTTCAACAGCAGACTTGTTTTCGCCGGAACGGATATTTCCCAATTCAACGCACTTTTGAATGTATTGACCAACATGACACAAGTGCGCCAAGTCGCCTCGGAGCAGGACAATGCAAATTATTCCGTTCGACTGGCCGGAATTGTTTTGTGGATAAGCCCCGAACGCGACCGTTTCATTTTACAAGATGATTTTGGAGGGGCCGTGATAAAAATGGATTTGCGTAATTCACCCAATTTGCAACCGGGACAAAAGGTACTTCTGGAAGGCAATTGTCTGATTAGCCGGGGAGAAATTGTTTCGAGCGCGTTGATTGATAATGACGGCATCCATTCGGCTTTTGAAAAAACGGGGACGGTTTTTCTTTCCGCCGGAATACACCCAATTATTGTTGAATGGTTCAACGGTCCAACTGACTACGCTTTGGAACTGGACTGGAAAGAGCCGGGAAAATCCCGTCAACGAATTCCCGATGCCGTTCTCTTCCGAATGGAAAATGATTCCGCCGGTGGAACCAACCGTTTGGTTTCGGGTTTGAGCTATCGTGATTACGAAGGCGATTGGAATTATCTGCCGGATTTTTCACAGTTGTCAGCCTTGAGACAGGGAACGGTTTCTAACTTTGATCTCTCGGTGTGTTCGCGGGACACTAATGTCGCGCTGGTGTTTTCAGGATATTTTAATGCGCCGCAGGCAGGCGAATATCAGTTTTGGTTAAAATCCGACGACGGCGCGAATTTATATATTGGCCAGCTTCAATTGAAAATTTTGGGCGAAGCCAAATGGCCCGCGCCTCAGGTTATATTTCCGGGCGAATATGTTTCGCCAGAACAAGAATATAAATGGTCGCAAGTGGAAGGGACCGTGACGCGCATCAATGATGTTTATGGCGGCGCGTTAATCGAATTAAGTTCCGGCGCCGGACGCGCTTATTTGAAGGTTATCAACGGGAGCTATAATTCATTTTCGCCATTGCTACAATGCCGGATCAGAGCTGATGGAATCAACCAAAATGCCAGCACCATTGACGGCCAGACCGTGCCGTGCCTGCTGGTTCCGGTTTCCAAGAACATTGCCATCATGGAAATGGCTTCAACGCAGTGGCCGGACAATCCAGTTCAACCGATTGGTTCATTGTCCAACACCAATTTTTCAAATGAAGATGGAATGATTGTTCACGTGAGCGGCATACTTAACTCCAATCAAGGAGAACCGTTTCCGGAAATTAAAGATAACACCGGCGGAATCTTATTTGAAACCGCGCAATCATCCTTGCCGATGGGAGATAAGATTGAAGCTGTGGGATGGTTGGGACATGAGGACGACAAATTGATTTTAAGAGGCGGTTTCTATCAAAAAAATTCGCCGCGACCGGACGACGGCACAAATAATCTGCCATTGCTGACCAAAGCCATACAGGTGAAAAGCCTTAGTCGAAAAGAGGCGCAGCGCGGTTATCCCGTTAAAATTCAGGGCGTGATCACCGCCAAAGTCGGTCCTGATTTTGTCATACAGGATTCAACCTGGTCGGTTTTTGGTTATTGGCGGATTCTTGGCGCCGACCGTGTGCCGGAAATCGGAGATTATTGGGAAATTGAAGGCGTGTCGGATGTGCAATTTGCTCCTGATGTCATTGTCCGGAGCGCTACCTATTTGCGACCGGGAATTCTACCGGAACCCATTCGACCCAATCAGGACGAATTGAACAACGGAAGTTTGGATACGCAGTATATCGAAGTTCAAGGAATTGCCACGGCGATTGAAACAAACGCGGTAACTTTGCTGACGCGCGGCGGTAAAGTCAGAATGCAATTCTACGGCTCGGCGCCGAAATTGCCGGATGGAATTGAAGATGCGCTGATTCGTGTGCGCGGCGTTGGCAGCCCGAATCGCGACACGAATCAAATGATTGCACAGACTTCATCGCCGTTGCGTCTCTTCAACGCTTCGGTCAATATTGACGAACCGCCGCCGCTTCAACCGTTTGCAATTCCGCTGAAACGTGTTTCCGATTTGTTGTTCTTCGACGCGCGCGCCGATGCGCTCCGGCGAATCAAAGTAGCCGGCCAGATATTGCACGAGCGGCAGGGCGAGTATTTCCTTTCGGATAACGGCAACGGCTTGCGCTTTTTCCCAAAATCGCCGGCGTCGCTTACCAATCTGGAAACTGGAGACAGGGTTGAAGTTGTCGGGTTTCCCGACATGAGCGGAACTTCTCCTGTTTTACACGAAGCGCTGGTTCGGAAAATTGGAAAATCAGATTTGCCTCCTCCCCGTCCCTTGTCCGAGAACACCATGGTTAATGGCAAACTCGACTCCACTTTGGTTTCCTTGCGTTCGCGATTGGTAAGTTTGAACGTTGACCGTATTGAGCAGACGCTTGAATTGCAAACTGGAACACGCAGTTACATCGCGCGTCTCGCCAACAAGCGGGGGATGTTATCCGATGTCCAACCGGGAAGCTTGTTGGAGTTGACCGGAGTTTATGCCGGGCAGGGAGGAGGTCAGGCGACAAGCCGCAATATTGATTCATTCGAGCTTTTGCTGAATTCTCCAGGAGATGTTCACGTTTTGGAACGCCCGTCGTGGTGGACTTTTCAGCACACGTTAAGCGTGATTGGCGGAATGGTGCTGGTCATTGTCGCGGCCATGGTCTGGATTGCGTTGTTGCACCGCCAGGTCGAGGAACGATCTTTACAATTAACCGCCGAAATCAAAGGACGCGAACAGGCGGAACGCCAGCGCGCGCTTGAAGAAGAACGCGCCCGCATCGCTCAAGATTTGCATGATGAACTGGGCGCCACCCTCACAGAAATACGTTTCCTCGGCGCGGTGAAAAGCCGTGACTCATTAGTGCCGCCTGCCACGCGAAAACAGTTGATGGAAGTGTCAGAAAAATCGCGGCAAATGGTTTCTTCACTGGACGAAATCGTTTGGGCGGTCAATCCGGCCAATGATTCTTTGCCTAGTTTAGCTTCTTATCTGCGTCATGTCGCCGAAGAGTTTTTCCGCACGGCCGGGATGCGCTGCCGATTGGACGTGGATCAATTTTTGCCACCGGTGGCATTGACATCGGAAGTGCGACACAACCTTTATCTGATTGTGCGCGAGGCGTTGAACAATATTGTTAAACACGCCAAAGCCAGCGAAGCATGGCTGCGGATTCATTGGAAAGATTCGGTGCTACACATTGTCATTGAAGATAATGGATGTGGATTTGTCGCCGAAAATAGTTTGTCAAGAAATGGTTTGCAAAATATGCGGCATCGCATCGAAAAAATTGGCGGACAACTTGAATTCGACACCCGCCCCGGCGCGGGCACAACCTGCCGGGTTTATTTGCGTTTGGTTTGAATTGAAATTATGGGAATCAATGTTGCTATTGTTGAGGATAATCGAAGTTTTCGCGAGAAACTCGAAAATTATCTGAATGAGACACCGGGTTATCAATGCGTTTGTGTTTGTGATTCGGCGGAAGACGCCATCAGGATGATTCCGCGCCGCGCGCCGGACGTGGTCTTGATGGATATTCATTTGCCAAACATGTCCGGCGTGGATTGCACGCGTCGTCTCAAGGAACTTTGCCCTTCGGTGCGGATACTTATCTTGACCGTTTATGAAGACAATGACCGGATTTTTGGCGCGCTTAAAGCAGGTGCCAGCGGTTATTTGCTGAAACGGGCGGACCCCGACGACATACTTCGAGCCATTCAGGAAGTAAAACAAGGCGGAGCGCCCATGAGCAGCCAGATTGCCTATCGTGTGGTTGAATCATTTCGGGAGACGACTCCCGACCAACCTCATGATGAAAAGTTGTCACAACGGGAAAAAGAGATATTGCAAGCCTTATGCAAGGGTTATTCCAGCAAGGAAATTGCCGAACATTTTTCAATCAGCGTTACCACCGTCAATACACACCTGCATCATATTTATGAAAAGCTTCATGTCCGTTCCCGCACCGAAGCTATTTTGAAATTTCTTAAATAATTCCCAATAAGTTTGTCCCTGTTTTAATTCTACCAAAATCATCAGTTCTGATGATGCAATCTTTTAAGGCGATTTGCTAAAGTTACTTGAAATCAGCCGTAATAATTAACAAACAGAAGCTATAATTCAATTATGAGAACAAAATTATTGACATCAACCTCGATTGCCGCCGGTGCAATGCTGTGTGGCGCGGCGCAAGCTCAAGTAATTAATTTTAACGCGTCGCTAGCCGGTGGTGAAACCACATATAGCGGCCAAGGCGCCTATTCGGATCCTGGAAATGATTATTGGAATGCGCTCGTTCAAAATGGAACAACTCCTCTTGGCCTTGATTCAACCGGCGGTTTTGCGACGGCGATTGCCAATGTTACGTTAACCGATACCAGTCCCGGGTCTTACAATGGAGGACTAGGTGCTGGCACGCCGGGGACTCCTTCAGCCTTTTTCGCCGGCTTTGTGTTAACAGGTGGTGGCGCGGTTACCACTGAAACTCTTAATAATGTTCCTGATGGCGTCTATGATTTATTCCTGTATGGTTCAAATACCGGTCAGGATCGCGGTGTAACGTTTAACGTCAATGGCGTAATCCAAAGTACAGTAAATGCGAATGTTGTCGGGGCGGAAGCAGCACCCACGGCTTTTACAGAGGGTGTTAATTATGTGGAATATGATAACCTTGTTGTATCGGGAGGCACACTTTCCTTTACCTATACAGCCAATCAGGCAATCAATCGCACTGGTCAACCTAGTGATAATTATGGTGTAAATTTGGAAGCTGATTTTAATGGTCTTCAACTCGTGCAAGTTGTCCCTGAGCCTTCGACAATGGCATTTGTTGGAATCGGATTGGCAGGCGGGTTATTCCGCATCATCCGTCGCCGTCGGGCCTAAGATAAAATTTCACCTGGAATCAATGCTCAAAGCCGAACGGCTTTGAGCATCTTTTTTCAAAGAAACAGTTCGGCTTCGGTAAAACTTAAAAATCAATAGTTTTGACGATATAAAAAGGCCTGGCTTAGTGTATTTTTAACTCATCACATTAAACACATGGTCGCACACCTTGACCTTTTGTTTTTCTAATTTAATCGAACGACAAAACTAACTTAAAACTTGTTAAAGCTATGAAAAAGTGGAACGACTTCTTTGAAATCCTGTCGGGAAAACAGCCGATTTTGCCGGCTTCAATTCCAATTCTGGCCGCTTTAATTTTAACGGCGATATGCAGCCAGCCTTCAGCCCGCGCTCAATTGGCCAGCACCAATTGGTTTATCAATTTTAACGTGCCTGGTGGCGCATCGGCAAATGGCTGGACGAACTATTTTGGGCCGGGCGCTTATACCAACACAACCAGCGAAGTGATTGTTACCAATGACGATAGTTCAATTACGACTAATATTGTTAATGACGGTTATTATTGGAATCCTATTGCGGACAATGCTACGAATTCGGGCAGCCTTTTAGGCGATGGTGTCACTCCCAGCGATATTGTTTTTGCAAATAGTGACCTGAACGGCGCGCCCGGTTATAGCCCCATCGCGTTTGGCGGAGATGTATCCACTTATCCGAATTACGATACATTCTGGGCATTGCTCCTGCCTTATCAGCATGACGGCGTCAACGCGGGCGGCGGTGCCAGCGCAACAGAGACGAATACGCTGTATAATGTTCCGCCGGGAACTTATGATTTATATCTTTATGGCATCAACGGTGATCCGAGAATTGCCAATGCGTTTGCGAATTCACAAGATGACCGGGGAACAGTTTTCAAAGTATGGAGCGATTTGACACCAAACAAGACGTTAACCGATGTAAACAGCACCAACGCGTTTTTTGTCAAAGGCGGCAACTATGTTCTTTTCAAAAACGTGGTGACGAGCAACGGCGTCATCAACTTTTCCTACGCCGCCAACACCACGGTTTTCGCAAAGTATAATGGCGCGACCAAGTTGGGTTCAAATGGTGAAGGCGATTTTGATGGATTGCAGCTGGTGTTTGTTTCAACCAACACGACGCCGATTTCTTCAAGCGTGACTTTGACCAATTTATATCCTGATGGAACCTATCAGTATCAATCTTCACCGACGCTGTCATTTGCGGCCACTTCTACAAATGGCATTGATACCAATCAAATTTCAATCGCGTTAAGTTATACTTTGTTGGGCGGACAGTTAGTGGGGCAGTCCATTACCACCAACTTAACCTATGCGACTGGCGGAATAACGGTTTCCGGTGACTTTATTGATTACACCAATTTGCAGATAAGCACGCCATTGGTGACCAATGCTCTCTATTCAGCAATCATTACCGTGGGCGATTTGAGCGGCGATTCACAGACGATTGAATATTCGTTTGATACAATTGACACCTCCTACGATTACATTTTTGAAGCGGAAGATTTCAATTATGGCAGCGTTCGCACTGGCGGCGGACACTTCTTTGATAATCCGCAGACCAATGCTTATGCCGGGCAAAGCTCTATTAGTGGCACTGACTTTATCAATGGCATCGGCGGACCTGCGGCTTACCGCGACAGTGTTGGTGGTTTGGCGACGGAAATTTGTGGTGATTTGCCGACACTCGCGTATCTGCCTACGAACAGCAGCGGCGTATTTATTCATACAAACTATGACGTGCCGGCTGCGGATAACGTCACCGGCAACTGGGGCAATTACACCAGAACATTCCCAGCAGGCGCCTACAATGGCCCGTATATTGTCTATATGCGCGCCGCTTCCGTTGGCGGCCAGACAAATGCCGCCAGTTTGTCCGTAATGGATGGAACGGCCACAACTTCCACGCAAAATCCAACTCTATTGGGCTATTTTTCCCCGGCGGATACCGGTGGACAACAAACCTACGCTTGGGTTCCGTTATTGGACACCAACGGTAATCGCGCCGTGTTCATTGGCGGAGGGGTAAAAACGCTGCGCGTGACAAGCGTGAACACCGATTTCAACGGAGCAAACGCTAATTACAGCGCGAATGGTTACCTATTGATTCCGGTCAATACCAACTATGTTATCTTCACCAACATTTATCCCAACGGCGCGACTCAATTTCAAGCGACCAACACGTTTTCTTTTACCATCAATTCTTCCGACAACGTGGATCCGGCAAACATTTTTGTGTCGGTAAGCGGTACAAATTTGCTGGGGCAATCTTTTGAGACTAATCTGACCGGTTCCGCGCTGGCAATCACCGGCACGGCAAACAGTCAGGTTGTGAACATTCCTCTGGAAAGCAACACTGTTTATACCGTGACAATTCAGGCTGCGGATGCGAGCGGCATCGTTACAACCACGAATTTGTTGTTTGACACGGTAACTCCTTCTTACATTTTTGAAGCGGAAGATTTTAATTATTTCGGCGGACTATATGCCGATCCGTTCGTGGACGGCAACATTGATGAGTTTCAAGGCGCGCCGGCTACTCTTTACATAGACGATTTTGATCAACGGATTGCCACCAACGGCATTGAGATCAGTGATACTTATGGCCGAGGTGGAATTGACACTGAAAATTGCGGTGACGTGCCGCGTCTGAGCCACCTTCAGGCCAATGGCGGACTTGGCGCGCAGGATTATGATTGTGGCAATGCCGCAATTGGAAATTGGGCAAACTATACGCGGGTATATCCTGCCGGAACTTACAATATCTACATGCGCGTCGCCGCGGACGCCGACGTGGCGGATGCCATTAGCTTGTCATTGGTCAGCGGCGATACAACGACGAGCAATCAAGTGGCCACAAATGTTCTCGGCACATTTGTCGTTCCCGATACAGGCGGTTTTCAGACATATACCTGGGTGCCGTTGACGGATAATAACGGTCAATTGGTCAAGGTGTCTTTCGACGGTTCGTCAGCTTACACTTTACGGGCGACATGGGACAGCACCAGTTTCAATGTGAATTATTACATGTTCGTTCCTGCGGACACTGCTCTGCCGGTAATCAATAATCTATATCCGAACGGCAACTATCAATTCCAGTATGCCAGCGCGATGTCTTTCAATGCCGCATCATCAGCGGGCATAAACCCGAATGACATTTCTATCCAATTGACGGCTACGAATCTGGTGGGGCAGACGTTTGCGACAAATTTGACCACAGTCAATGGATTGACAACCGGTGGTTCGCCCACAAACTTGAGCGTCAGTTTCCCGCTGCAAAGCAATACAGTTTATACGGCGGTCATCAGTCTGACGAGTGAAAATAACGAGACGACAACTGCCACCGTATCTTTTGACACAGTTCAGCCTGCCTACACTTTTGAAGCGGAGGACTTCAACTACAACGGCGGTCAATTCATGGACAATCCGTCGGTGGACGCTTACAGCAACCTCACCGCTGTCGTTGGAATTGACACTTACAATACCAATTTCAATACCGCTGGACAAATCGCCTATCGCACCAATGGACTCAACACGGAAGTTGCCGGTGACACGCCGCGCGCAAGCTATGATGGATTGCCAGACTTCGACGTGGGGGCGAATGCCGCCGGTAATTGGGGCAATTATACCCGCACGTTCCCCGCTGGTGTCTATAATATTTACATACGCGGCGCCAGCCCGGATGACCAGCCGGACGCCGCCAGTTTGTCCATCGTGACCAATGCGACCAGCGCCGACCAAACAACCGCGCTTTTGGGAACTTTTTCGATTCCTGCCACGGGCGATTATCAAAAATATACTTGGGCGCCGTTGAAAGACAGTGATGGCAATCTTGCCCAGTTGCCCTTTAACGGCTCTTCCAGCGAAACACTGCGGGTAACGGTGGACGGCGGCAATTACAATGCAAACTATTACATGCTAATGCCGGCAAACACCACGTTGCCCCTTGAGCCGCCTTATATGACAACGTCTATTAGTGGCGGAAGCGGTGGAGCGCATCTTGGCGGGAACATCACGTTCTCATTCCAGACGTTGTCTGGATACAATTATTATCTGGACTACAAAACCAACCTGACGCAAGCCGCGTGGATTCAACTGCTGGGACCGCTTTCCGGCAATGCGACAATCCAGACGTTCAACGATACAATCACCGCCGAAAATAAATTCTATCGGTTACGGGTCCAATAGAAAGCCATAGGCCGTCGAAAGTGAATAAAAGAAATAGAACAAAGTAAATGCACTTGTTAAGTATGAATCGTATTGGTCGCGCGAAAAATTTTCATTGCGGGACTCGTGTTGGGAATTCTGGTTTCACGCTGATTGAATTATTGGTGGTTATCGCGATTATCGCGATACTGGCGGCGATGTTGCTGCCGGCGCTCGCCCGGGCCAAACAAAAAGCGCAAGCCGCTCAATGTATGAACAATAACAGACAATTGATGTTGGCTTGGGTTATGTATGCCGACGACAGTGGAGATAATGTGCCGAGTCCGCTTACGGAGGCCAATCGTCGCATATGGCTATCAGGAACCAATGAACCCGGTAATGTTGGTGGTGTATGGAGTCCAACTCAGCTCAATCCGAATGATCTTAGCAACTGGGATATTACCGTTGATTTAATGACTAATGCCCTTTGGAACTATGCGAAAAATCAAAATGTATATCGTTGTCCGGCGGATTTGCGTCAATGCAATGTTAGCACTTTACTTAAAAAAGGCACATATCCGGCAGTCAGGAGCATTAGCATGAGCGAAACTTTTGCAAACGGAGGTTTTAACGGCAGCTTTAAAAGATATTCAAAAAAAAGCAGTATCGTAAGGCCGTCCAACACATTTGTTTTTATTGAGGAAGCACCGCTGAGTATTAATGATGATGGCTTTGCAGTGAATTGTGACTCCACCTTGACGCCTGGAAATGAAGACATTGTTGATTTTCCAGCAGTTTATCATGGCGGACACTCCACCGCTTTGGCGTTTTCCGACGGTCATGCCGAAATCCATACATGGCGCGGCTCGACCATTTTGAATTGCCCAAATGCCAACTGGTGCACCCAACCTGCGCACACGCCTGCGGGGAATTCTGCACAAGATATTGATTGGTTGGTCCAAAATACTTCAACTCAATAATAAAATTCTATGGGCGGTGGGTCATAAAAATAATTCAAATTCTTCTGAAGAGGATATTAATTCAAAGCTGCAAAAATGGTTGGCGCAAGAACTTGATTCATGCAGGTGAAATATAAATGGAGGAGATTGTTTCCAATTTTGTTTGGATTGTTAACAATAAGTGGTTGTCTTTTGCAGACTGTGATTGCTTCAGAAACCACTTTCACCATTTCTGATTGGCAATTGCAAGAGGCTTCTAAAATCTCGCAATTAGGCGGGGAAATTTCAAAAATTAATTTTCAACCGGATAAATGGTATCCAGCCACGGTACCCGGAACAGTTTTGACCAGTCTGGTCAACGACAGAGTTTATCCCGAACCGCTTTACGGAGAAAATAATCGGCCGGATAAAATTCCCGACACCCTTTGTCGCCAGGATTATTGGTATCGAGCAGTTTTCACGGTCCCCCCAAATTATGCCGGGAAAAAAGTATGGCTGAATTTTGATGGGATTAATTATGCGGCGGAAGTGTGGGTCAACGGCAAGAATGTGGGCGCAATCAAAGGAGCTTTCACGCGTGGCATTTTTGATGTCACTTCTATTGTGAAGCCGGGGCAAGATGCCGCGTTGGCAGTATTGATTTCTCCACAACCGCATCCCGGAACACCGCATGAACACACATTGGCCAATGGCATGGGGGCCAATGGCGGCATTTCCGCCATTGACGGGCCAACGTTTCTTTGTTCAATGGGTTGGGATTGGATTCCGGCCATCCGGGACCGTAATTCCGGAATCTGGCAAAAAGTTTTTCTTTCTGCCACCGGACCGGTCGTCATCAAAAATCCGCTGGTGACCAGCGATTTGCCGTTGCCGGATTTGACTTCGGCGGACATAGGCATTCAAGTCACTTTGCAAAACGTCACAGGCGAACTTCAAAAAGGCATCCTGCGCGGGGCTTTCGGAGATGTTTCATTTGAACAGCCAGTGGTGGTAGCGGCCAATTCCTCGGAACTGATTTCACTGAATCCGACCAACATTCCGGCGCTTCATGTAAAAAATCCAAAATTGTGGTGGCCGAATGGCTATGGCCCTCAAAATCTCTACACGCTTCATCTAAACTTTGAAAGTGATGGCCAGATTTCTGACAGCCGGGATGTGACTTTTGGCATCCGAAAAATCACTTACACGGTTCCAGACTCGGAGAATCTTACCATTTCTGTAAATGGCGTGCGGATTTTCTGCAAGGGCGGAGATTGGGGAATGGATGAAGCGATGAAGCGAATTCCGCGTGAACGGTTGGAAGCGCAAATCCGTATGCATCAAATTGCCAATTACACCATCATCCGCAACTGGGTCGGCCAAAGCACGAGCGAGGGTTTTTACGAATTGTGCGACAAGTATGGCATCCTGTTGTGGGATGAATTTTTCCAGCCGAATCCGGGCGATGGGCCGAATCCAACTGATTTGGATACTTACATGGCAAACGTGCGAGAGAAAATTCTGCGCTTTCGCAATCATCCGTCCATCGCTGTTTGGTGTGGCCGAAATGAGGGATTTCCGCCAAAAGAAATTGATGAAAAATTACGCGAGATGATGGTGGAATTGGATCCGACACGCGTGTATCAGCCCAGCTCCACTTCTGGTCGCGGCGTAAATTCCGGCGGGCCTTATTCTTCCGGTCATCCGCCGCGTTCTTACTATAATTTCGGCGAGGCTTTCAAAACAGAAATCGGCAGCGCTTCCATTCCTACGCTTGAATCCATCCAAGGGATGATGCCGCGGAAAGATTGGGAATCCATCAACGATGATTGGGCGGAACATGATTTGGCCAACGGCGCTTCAGCCGGGCCGGCCATCCGCGAGACGATTGAAAATCGTTATGGAAAAATTGTGAATCTCGCTGATTTCGTCCGCAAAGCGCAATTGTTGAATTACGAAACATTTCGCGCCATTTACGAAGGCCGCGAAGCGAGGATGTTTCATCCCGCCACCGGCGTCATCATCTGGATGAGCAATCCGGCGCAGCCCAGTTTTGTCTGGCAGATTTACCATCACGATCTTGAACCGAACGCTTCTTTGTTCGCGGTGAAGAAAGCCTGTGAGCCGGTTCACATTCAACTCAACGAAAAAAACGGGCATTTAATGGTGATTAACAATCATCCAGAGACATTGGCCGGCGCAAAGGCGCACGTAACTTTTTGCAATCTTGACGGTTCAATCGTTTCCGAAAGTGATTTTAACGCGAGTGTCGCACCGGATGCGGCCACCGATTTTGGCCCGGTCTCATTGCCGGGCGGCCTCTCGTCGGTTTATTTCGTCAAATTGGAATTGCGCAACGCAAATGGAGAACTTATTTCAGATAATTTTTATTGGCACGCATCAATGAGCCATCAGGACGACTTGCGCGATTTGAATCAACTGCCCACAGTATTGTTGAGCGCAAAAATTAAACGCCATGACGTTGACGAAAAATGCTTGTTGGATGTGACGTTGCATAATTCGGGCGGTTCTGTTGCTTTGATGACCCATTTGCAATTGCATCGGCAGAATTCCGGCGGGCGGGTATTACCGGTTTATTATTCGGACAATTATGTGTCGCTTCTTCCCGGCGAAAGCAAGACAATCACCATTGAAGCGGCGCGGAGTGATTTGAAGGGAGAAACGCCGTTGGTTTTGGTGGATGGCTGGAATGTCGCGATGAATGCTTCAACATCGCATGGTGCAACCATTGCATTGAATGAAAATGCGCAGGTCAGTCATTGGCCGGAAACCGATTTGCCGATTGTCCCCTCTACTTACGTTTATCATGGTCCGCCGGCAGATGGATATAAAATAAAATGCGCCGGTGATGACATTGATGATTTTAGCGCCGATGAATGTTACCGTGGCGGCAATAGCGGTGGATTAAAGCGCGATGCCATTGACACTTCAGTGCCTTTGGCTGGGCCAGAATATCTTTATCAAACGGAGCGTTGGGGTGATTGCGTTTATACCTTTCCCATGAAACCGCTCCGCGCCAACCAAACTTACACCATACGATTGCATTTTGCGGAGACAACGTTCGATGAATCGGGGAAACGTAAATTCAATGTTTTAATCAATGGCGAAAAAGTGCTCTCGAATTTTGATGTTTTTGAAGAAGCTGGCGGCAAAAACCGGGCGTTGGTCAAAGAATTTTCCGGAATTACGCCTGACAGCCGGAATGAAATTCTTATCCAGTTTAATCGCGGCTCGGCGGATTACCCCGAAGTCAATGCGATTGAAATTGCCAAAACCGCCATTACGCATGTGACATCTAAATAACTGATTTGGCTCGCTATACTTTTAATATGCTACACGCTCGCCGAACAATTAAACACGCTTTCAGTTTGGTCGGAATATTTTTGGGTTTTATTCCGATGGCGAAGGCTGATTTTAATCCTGACCGAATTGGTTTTTCTTACACTTATCCGACAAATTACAGCGATTGGGAAGACGCCTTTTTGGCGGGGAATGGGAAAATGGGAATCATGGTTTTTGGAAATCCGCTGAATGATACGATTATTTACAACGACCGTGGATTTAATCTTGCCGCCAACACCAATTCACTCACGCGCTCGTTCGCTCAAGTCAGCGAAGCCGACTTGATGGCGATAAAAAGCAATTGCGCGGCGGGAAATTTTGCCGCGGCGAATAAGTTGGCCGTGACGTCCGCTCATTATCAAGGCGGTGGCGATGGCAGTCGTCACCCGGGTTATGAGATGTTAATTGCCATTCCGCCGGCTGGCACGATAAGCAACTATTCTCGCATTTGTAATTTTCGAACCGGCGAGATAATTGTCAAATGGGCCGACCAGCGCGGGAATTGGGAACGAAGGGCGTTTGTTTCCAAAAAGGACAATATCATCGTTCAATACTTAACTGCGCCAAGCAAAGGGTTGCTGGACTGTTCGATTCGATTGGATACGGACCCCGGCATGAATTTTTGGGTGGCCGGAAATATGAGCTTCACGAATATATCCGATATGAATTATCTGAATATGCGTGTGAAATATCCGCCCAACACAGGAACCGCCGGATACGAAGGCGTCACGCGTGTCCTCGTAAAAGGCGGAACAGCAAGCATGAATGGCATTACCCTTGAAATTTCCAACGCAACCTCGGTGATTTTGTTGACGAGAACCGCCAAGTATTACAGTGATTGTGAAAAACAATGGGATCAACGAATCATTCAAAATGATTTGGCAACATTGTCAACGGACTACGACGCGCTGTTGCAGGGGCAATTGGAAACGCATCAAGCCATTTATGATCGTGTCAAGATTGACTTGGGCACTTCAGCGGCCGATCGCGCTAAACCAAACGAAGAGTTGTTGGCAATGCAAAGAAATTCTTCCGTTCCAATCAAGGCGCTTTGGGAAAGAATTTTTGACGCGGGAAGGTATTATTATTTGTCTTCCAGCAGCGATGTTTCGCCTCCGGATTTGCTTGGCATTTGGACGGGTGACTGCAATGCGGGTTGGGGTGGCTTTTATCATTTGGATGCCAATGCCAATCTGCAAGTGGCTCAGGGTAATATCGGTGACATGCCGGAGGCAATGGCGGGTTATTTCTCCATAAATGAAAGATGGCGCGAAGCTCAAGAAATCAATGCGAAAAAATTGCTTGGTTGTCGCGGCATGGTTGCCTGTGGAAATACTCCCGGCATGGCACCGGAAGCCGCTTTGATGGCCGGCATTAACGAATATTACCCTTATCAATATGCCACGGGAGAAGAGCCGTGGCTGCTTTATCCTTTTTGGGAACATTATCTGATCACCGGCGACACTAATTTTCTCAAGAACGATCTTTACCCGTTGTTGAAAGACATGGGCGAATTTTACGAAGACTTTCTAAAATTAAAAGATGCCAATGGGAATTACATTTTTGCCGGCTCCGTTTCGCCGGAAAATCAGCCGGCCAATGTGCATGTTTCTTTGCTGAACAATTCTGTGTTTGACGTTTCCGGGGCCAAATTTGCCCTGACAGTCTTGATTCAGACCTGCGATATTTTGAGGTTGGAACAAGGAGTAGGGCAGGGAGTTGAAAGATGGAAAAACATTTTGAATAAATTGCCTCCTTATTTGATTAATTCTGACGGTGCGATTCAGGAATGGAGCTGGCCCGGTCTGAAGGATAATTATATCCACCGGCACATGAGTCAATTGCTTCCTGTATGGCCTTACCGGGAAATCACTTTGGAAAATACCCCTGCGCTTTTTAACGCCGCAGCGGTCGTGCTGGCCAAAAAAGATTCATATCATGAAGTCGCCGGTCACGGGATTTTGCACGGGGCACTCATTGCGGCAAATCTGGAGAATGCAGTTTCTGTGAACAAACGTCTGCTGCAATTGACTAAAGAAGATTACTATTACAACAGCCTGTCATCATCCCACAACAATCATCATGGTACATTTTGCACTGACACCTGCAATACCGTGCCGGCCATCATGATGGAAATGTTGATTGGTTCCAGTCCGGGTGTGTTGGAACTGTTGCCGGCCTTGCCACAAACGTTGGACGCGGGTGCTATTTCTGGTGTGAAAGGCCGAAACCGCGTAACGATTCAAAGTTTAAGCTGGAATATCCAAAGCAATTCAGTGAATTGCACGCTTAAATCAGATGTTGACCAGGACATGACGCTTATTGAAAGAGACGGAATAAAAAACATTTACACCAGCGCGACAATTGAGCGTTCGCCACTTGGAGAAATCGCCAGAATTATTCATTTGCCGCTGGGAATTCCCATGGATATTTCCATTGATTTGGATCATCTCAAACTGGCAAGTGCAACTTCAAATCAACCGGGAAGCCCTTCGTTGTCGCTCAATCGCTCGGTAGTCGTTTCGTCTGTTGCTGATGGATGTCCGGGTTCAAATGCCGTTGACGGAGATGAAAATACTCGTTGGTCTTCAGCCTACACTGATAATGAATGGATTTACGTTGACCTTGGTTCTGTGAAAAAAATAACGGCTGTCCGATTATGCTGGGAAGCGGCCTCGGCCAAGTCGTATAAAATCCAAGTATCCAACGATGCAATAAATTGGGAGGATGTTTATGCGCAAAACAACGGCAGGGGGGGCGTTGAAAAGATTAATTTCAACGCCAGCGGAAAATACGTTCGGATGTTGGGATTAAAACGAAACACAACTTTTGGCTATTCACTTTGGGAGTTTGAGGTTTATGGTTCTTAAAAATGCGTAAGCGCCCACAATCGAATTGAAGCAACAGCAAAAATAACTTTCAGCATATGAATCACTCATCTCGTTTATTCACTGCGCGCTTTTTAAGGCTTATTTCCCCAATCTTTTTTGGAAGCGCGATTTTATTTCAATTAAATACTGTTTTGGCTGCTGAAGCAGCTCCAATTTTCAATGCTGAAAAACTTCTTGGCATGGCTTTGACCGCTACGACTTTATTCTGGATACAAGCACACTGGCTATCACACCTTTCAAATCCGTGGAGGAAGGCGATGGCGTCAAAGACCCGCCGGCCGGTCAGCGTCGATGCATCGTCGTTGTTCCGAAAGAATTTGCGCCGAGCAATCCGTGGTCATGGCGTGGCTGCTATTGGAATCATCAGCCGCAGACGGAAATCGAATTGCTCAAACGCGGTTTTTGCATTGCTTACATTTCAGCCGGTCAAGACTTGAGGCCGGATAAAAACTGGGACGTATGGTATGATTTTTTGGTGCAACGCGGTTTGTCGCCTAAGCCGGCTTTTATCGGCATGAGCCGCGGCGGCGAATTTGCCTACACCTGGGCGACGTCGCATCCTGATAAAGTCTCCTGTATCTACGCCGACAATCCTGGCGGCAACATGGAAGCGCTCATGCGTTTGGGTGCGCTGGCCACGAACGACGTGCCATTGTTGCACGTCTGCGGCAGCATTGACCCGCTTCTCGGCAAGTATTCGACGGCGATCGAAAATATTTATCAACAATTTGGTGGACGGATTTCGGTGATGATTAAAGAAGGCCGCGGCCATCATCCGCACAGCTTGAATGAGCCCAAACCTATCGCGGATTTTATTGAGCAAAGCGTCAATGAAGTGAAAACAGCGGTGCCGGATTATGTCGGTGATAAATTTACCAAAGGTTATTATTACAGTGCCGGCAATTCCTACCGTTATTTTCCGTCGGAACAAAATTATCTTACCTGTCGCGGGCCGCTGTTCACAAATTGTTACGCGCGTTACGAATTTGAGCTTCCCGGAGTTGAGTCGTTCAGCAAAATCATCGTACCAGAAAATCCCGCGCCGGGAAATCCATGGGTGTTCCGCGCCGATTTACCAGGCCGGGACGACGCCGTGGATCAGGCACTGCTCGCCAAAGGTTTTTATATCGTCACCGGGGCCGTGCCTTACAACGCCGATGGGCCGACATTGGAACAATGGAACCTGATTTACAAACATTTTGTTGAACATGGCTTTTCACAAAAGCTGGTAATGGAAGGCAACGGTGGTGCAGCAGGTGCAGCTTATGTGTGGGCTATCGCCAATCCAGACAAAGTTTCCTGCATCTACACAGTGAACGCCGATATGCACAGCTACATAGCCAAAACCCAGCCGCTTGATAATCTTGCACCGCTGGCCAAAGCTGGCGTGCCGATTTTCCACATTTGCGGCAGCCGTGATCCATGGCTTGAGGATAACACAATGATTTTACAAAAACGCTATACGGAATTGGGCGGCAAAATCGAAGTCCTCATTCAAAAAGACGAAGGTCATTTTCTGACACCGCAAAATCCGGCTGCCGTCGTGGATTTCATCTTGAAAGCAACCGCGCAAAGAAACTGAATGCAGCCGACAAACAATAATAATAGAAATCTGGATGCTTCAACCCTCAAATGGAAACTTGTCCATTTTCGCGACTGAATAGAGTTCATCAGACGTATAAAAGGATCAATTTATGTTGCGCTTGTCTACCCTGATGGCGACAACTTCATAACTAGCGTCTTGGATGCGTTCAAATTTGGTGGCAAAAGTCACGTCGAAACATATTTCCAACCGTTTTAAAATGTGCATTTTTGCCCTGCTGTTTATTAAAGTTTTACTTCATCGCCTTGATTTTTTACATCCGAAACAACAGGCATATCTTGAAACAAAAACCAACAAAACCACCAACATGTGACGAGTTGTATGAGTCAAGCTCATAACCTGAAGCTTCCCATCGGTGCAATCAATTCGTTTTCAAACGCGCCTGCAAGTTTATCACAAACCATATTCACCAGAAGAAATGGGAACGATTTTATAAAAGCCGTCTCGTGTGAATGAATTTATTCGCCCGGCGTTAATCGCAGGTATATGCACAACCATGTGGCAGAGTAATGGTCAAAGTCAAGCGTTTGATCTGGCGCGGGCTCGCCGGTGATCCGCGCCCCAGAGATGAGTGGACAAGTGCGAATTTCATTTCAAAATTCATCGGACGCGATCTGTTCTTTCGTCGAGTATTTTCGTTGTGGCCTGCACTATTGCTGGTGGGTCGCATAGGCAAAATTCAATTCCGCCGAGATCGGCGTGATTTTTCAGATATCGCCAGATTTTTTTCATATGAAAAGTATGGAGCCATTAGTTCCAAAAGTTATCTTGTTCTGTGTGCAACGGATTGCACAATAATTTACTTGGTCGGCCTCCTGATCGAACATAATTTGAAGCTAATCAACCAACAGAAATGTGCAAACCATCTAGGTCTTAGAGCAGCCTGCTGATGCATGGAGTAGCGTGGAGTAAAATGCGTGTATGTTGCATTGGGCTACAATGAGTGGCAGGAAGTTGCCTGTAATAGAAGGATTTTGTGCTTGTAGCTAGTAGTTAATAGCAGACCAATAAACATAAACAACATAAAATGAAGTTGCAACCTTATGAAAACATCCCTCCTAGTTGCCGTGAAGCGGAGTAACACTACAATGTTCAAGACCCTATCCTTCTTGTTCTTGTTTTTCATCCTATTGCATTACAAAGCGATTGCCCAAATTCCCACAGATGGGCTGGTGGCGTATTGGAATCTGGATGAGACGAGCGGACTGGTGGCGCATGATGGGACGACGAATGGGAACAACGGGAACCTGATTGGAGCCAACTGGCCGGCGGGAGATGCGCAGTGGATTACCAATGGTTATGTGGGCGGAGCGTTGCACTTCTATCCTGATCCTACTTCCCTCGGCAACGCCAACGTGACAGCGACGCGCGTGGAAGTGACGTCAATAACGAATGCTGGCGTCGCCACGAACATCTGGGCCGCCAGTCCCTCGACAACGAACAGCCAGACTTGGGCGGCCTGGATTCGGTTGAAGAACTATACGTCGTTTCAAAATTTGATCGGAGAGCCGATAGGGTCTGGAGCCGGGAACAATCTAGGGTTTGATACGGCTGGGAGCACTCCGAGAGTTCTATGGAACAATGGGGGAGTGAATAGTGTCAGTGTTCAGTCGAGCGGAGGCGCCATTCCCACGAACGTGTGGACGCACTTGGCGTTGACTTATGATTATCAGAACCAGAGCAACCTGACGCTTTACGTCAACGGCACGGCGCGTGGGTCGGCCATCAACGCTGGGACGAGCAAGTTTTTGGGCACGATCGAATTGGGGGCGCGGGGTAATTTTACTTACGGTTTTCCGGGGGATATGGATGATGTGTATATTTATAACCGGGCTTTGTCGCCGGCTGAAATCGCTGCGTTGGCGGGGGTGCCGTTCGGTCCGCCGCAATTTACGACATCTCCCCAGAACACATTGGTGTCGCAAGGGGATGTGGCGACGATGTCGGTCAGTGCGGCGGGTGTGGGGACGTTGAGTTATCAATGGTATAAGGACAATGTGCTGGTGATGAATGCCACCAATACTGTT
>DASZXB010000050.1:0-32768 GCA_035546095.1 Verrucomicrobiia bacterium
TCCGGTGAAAGCGTTGAAGGCGTTTGAACGTGTTCATTTGAAAGCAGGCGAAACCAAGTCAATCACTTTGCCTTTGAAGCAATCTGATTTGGCTGTTTGGGGCGCTAATCAGAAATGGAGTGTCGAGCCGGGCGAATTTACAGCGATGGTCGGCGGTAGTTCAAACGCCGGTTTATCGGCCAAACTATTTTTGAAATAACATCAACTGATATTACAATATATTAGCTATTCCATGAATAAACAAAAATCACAGGTATGCACATTGATGTGCATAGCAAGATTCACGAATTATTGGTTAAAAAGATTAAAACTTTGCCTTAATAGTTCATCGTTTGATCGAACATGGCTTCGTATCATACTTGGTATGCAAGATTATTTTATCGACGCATTCATCAGAAAGAAATTATTTTGTTTAGTTATTGTCACCGCATTTTGTGGCCACAATGTCTTTGGCGCAAATCTGATTCAATATGTCAATCCGTTCATCGGCACGGTGGTCGGTTCAGGCAACACTTATCCCGGCGCGCAAGTGCCGTTCGGCATGATTTCGTGGAGTCCGCAAAGCGCGGATTTCGGCTGGAATCCGGGCGGTTACAGTTATCAAAACGGCCAGATAAACGGCTTCGGCCTGATTCATTTGAGCGGCGCGGGTTGCAGCGCGACGTGCGAATTGCCGTTCACGCCTTGCACGGGCGAATTGAACGCTTCGCCCGCGACGAACAAAAATGTTTATAGCTCCGATTTTTCGCACACAAACGAATTTGCCGCGCCCGGTTTTTATTCCATCAAATTGGCAACGTGGAACATTGATTTTGAAAACACCGTGCGCGCGCGGTCGGGCATTGCGCACATTGATTTTCCGAAAACGGACAAGGCGAATTTGATTCTCAATCCGAACGCCGCCGGCGCGGGTTTATATGACGGAGCGATTTTCATTGATGCAATAAATCAGACAATTTCCGGCTGGGCGAAGAGCGGCAGTTTTTGCGGCATTCAAGGTTGCGATTACACCGTTTATTTCGCAGCAAAATTTGACCGTCCGTTCGCAAATTTTGGCACGTGGAAAAACGACCAGAAATTTGTCGGCGCAAATTCCGTGAGTGGAAAAGGGCTGGCGAGTTACGTCACGTTTGATTGCACGAAAAAAACGCGCGTGACGATGAAAGTCGGAATTTCGTTCGTCAGCATCGCCAACGCGAAATTGAATTTGGACACGGAAATTCCCGACTGGAATTTTGCCGCCGTCAAATCCGCCGCAAGCAAGGAATGGAATCGCTGTCTGAATCGCATTCAAGTCAGCGGCGGCAGTCGCGAGGACACGACGATTTTTTACACCGCGCTGTATCACGCGCTGATGTTGCCTTCGATTTTTGAAGACGTGAACGGCCAATACATCGGCATGGACAATCAAATTCACACCGTCGCGCCCGGCCACCATTTTCTCGCGACGTTTTCCGGTTGGGACACCTATCGCACGCAGGCGCAACTTTGGGGACTGCTGTTCCCCGACGCGGCCAGTGATTTTTGTTCGTCATTTTTGGCGATGTCGCAGCAGACGCAAAAAAACGGCGGCGGCGGTTTGCCGTTGTGGAGTATGTTCAACGACGAGACTTTGGTCATGGCCGGTTATCCCGCCGACCCTTACATTGCGAACGCTTATGCTTTCGGCGCGACAAATTTTGATTTGGCCGCGCTGAAAAAGGTCATGGTGGATTCGGGGAAAAATCAACGTTGGTGCGGACGCGGTTTGAATTTCACATGGGATCATCTGCCCGAATATGAAAAATTTGGCTACTATCCGGCAGAACTCACGGATTATTCCGTCTCCAAAAATGTCGAGTATTCCGTCGCGGATTTTGCCATCGCGCAAATTTGCAAAGTCACCGGCGACGACGCGAACTACAATTATTTTTTCAAACGCTCGCAAAATGTTTTCAATTCGTTCAATCCCGCGACCGGCTATTTGCAGCGCAAAAATCAGGACGGAAAATTTGTCGCGCCGTTTGACAAATTTTCCGGCGACGGATTTATGGAAGGCAACGCGGTGCAATACACGTGGACGACTCCGCACAATTTGTATCGCCTGATTCAACTGCTCGGCGGAAACGAAAGGGCCGAAGCGAAATTGGACGAATTGACCGCGAATTTGGCGACCGGCTATTCGTATCAAAGCAAATTTTACGACGCCGGCAACGAGCCGTGTTTCGGCATTATGCCCGTCTATAACTGGCTGCAAAAACCGTGGAAGGCGCAGGAAAAAATTCGCATGGTCATGCTGAATTGCTTCAGCAATGCACCTGCCGGAATTCCCGGCGACGATGACAGCGGCGCGATGTCCGCGTGGTATGTTTTCACCGCGCTCGGACTGTATCCCGAAATTCCCGGCGTCGGCGGCGTGACGATTTTAAGTCCGCTGTTTCCGAAAGTCGTGCTGAATTTGCCGAATGGAAATAAAATCACCATCACCGCCAAAAATGCGTCGCGCGATGCGAAATATATTCAAAGCCTGACTGTCAATGGAAAGTCCAGTTCAAATTTATGGCTGACATTGGACGAATTAAAAAATAATTCGCGAAAAAATTCGTCGCTGAAATTTATCATGGGTAAAACGCCAAACAAAAATTGGGGAACGGCAAAAGAAGACGCGCCGCCGTCATTTGAACCCAGCCAATTTCAAGCAGATAAAACCAACTCATCCTTTCTGGCGACGCGGAGATTGACCACAGATTCCGAACATCCATTTCTGCATCCGTTATTTTGCGACCATGCAGTGCTGCAACGCGACGTATCTGTGCCGGTGTGGGGTTGGAGTGTGCCGGGTTCAAAAGTTGTCGTGAGTTTTGCGGATCAAAATTTAACTGCCATTGCTGATGCCAATGGGAAGTGGATGGTGAAACTTAAACCTTTAAGAGCTTCCACTGAACCACGTGTTTTGTCTACCACTAATCTCACCACACATGAATCCGCCGTGGCCAATGACGTTCTTATCGGAGACGTTTGGCTTTGCTCCGGTCAGTCGAACATGGAAATGGGGATGATGCTTTGCAATACAACCAACGACATCGCGACCGCCAATTTCCCGTTGATTCATCTATTGACCGTGCCGAAACATACGGCTTTATCGCCGGAAGACACTTTGCAGTGCCATTGGCAGCCGTGTAGCCCAGATGCTGTTATGAAAGAAGGCACATGGGATGGCTTTTCCGCTGCGGCTTTTTATTTCGGGCGTGAATTGAATCATGAATTGAAAATTCCCATCGGTCTGATTCAGGATTCATGGGGTGGCACGGTCGCTGAAGCATGGACCAGCGCGGAAGGTCTTGCTCCACTTGGAGATTTCAATCAGGCACTCGCACAGGTGCGTAATATGGCCGATGATAAATATGCCACCAATTATTTGCAAAGTTATGAAAATTGGTGCCGCCAAAAAGATTTCGGAACCCAACAGAGTTGGGCGACGATGTTAAATGCGGATGCAAATTGGAAATCAGTCCAAATGCCACAGCCCTTTGAACAGATTGGGCTGGCACAATTTGATGGTATGGTCTGGTTTCGTTACGAATTCAACGTGCCAACGGATTGGTCCGGCAAAGACTTGAAGCTTGATCTGGGACAAGTGGATGACATGGACACCACGTGGATCAACGGCGTTAAAGTAGGGCAAATGAATCGTTTTGATGCGTTTCGTACTTACGCCGTTCCCGCAAATATTGTCAAACCGGGCAAAAATATCATTACCGTTCGCGTGCTTGATACAGGCGGCTATGGCGGGTTTATGGCCAAGACTGACCAGTTCCACATCGCTCCGGTTAACAGCCAAACAAAAACTTCAATTTCGCTGGCAGGTGTCTGGCAAATGCGGGTTTCCACGCCATTGTCCCAATTAGGCACGCCACCGTTGCCTCCCGACTCGGGAAATCCAAATATTACGACCGTGCTCTACAACGGCATGATTGCGCCGTTACTGCCATTCGCCATCAAAGGCGCGATTTGGTATCAGGGAGAATCTAATGCCGACCACCTCGACCGCGCCAAACAATATCGTCGTCTATTGCCAGCGCTGATTGGCGATTGGCGGGGTCATTTTGCAATAGGCAATTTTCCTTTTTACATCGTGCAGCTTGCCGGCTTCAATCCAACGAATGCCGGATCATCTGATGTTAATTGGGCTGAATTGCGTGAAGCGCAATCGTTGACCGCTGAAAGTGTTCCTGATTGTGGATTGGCGGTAGCTATTGACATCGGTGATACCGACAATATTCATCCAAAAAATAAACATGAAGTTGGCCGCCGGCTGGCATTGAATGCACTGGCAAAGACTTATGGAGAAAAAATTGAATATTCTGGTCCGTGGTATCGCTCCATGAAAGTGGATGGCAACAAAATCCGTTTGCGATTTGATCATGCAGAAGGTGGGCTTAAGACAGATGATAGCATCTTGAACGGTTTCGAGATAGCCGGGAAAGACCGCGGGTTCGTCCGTGCTGAAGCAATAATTGAAGGCCGGACAGTTATCGTATCATCGCCTGTAGTCCCCAAGCCAGTTGCTGTGTGTTATGGTTGGAATAGCACCCTCATTTGTAACCTTTATAATCAGGCGGGCTTGCCGGCAGTGCCATTCAACACAGACAATTAAATTCTGGCCAATGTCTGTGGACTAAGGCCAGGCAGGGTAGTGTTAACCATTAATTTTGTCAGAAAAATACACATGAATTTCTGACAAAAAATAGATTGAAGCATCACCGCTGCGACCAACACGCGTTCCGCTGCGGCTTCACGCGCGCTCATCGCGGCTGGACAATGTAAAACGCAGGTGCATTGGCTTCCGTCGGCGGTTCAATGGCAGCGTTGCGTCCGTCGAACCACCGACCGAAGCCCGCTGATAAATTCAATCTTCAGTAAAAGCTTCAGTAGAAGGGTATGTGATGAGTTCATTCCGAAAGATTAAGAGTAGTGCAAAAACGCTTGAATTTATTGATGAAATTCCTTATTTTTATGTCTGAAAACTGACGGTGAATCGTTCGATTCCGACCCTCGCCTCCAATTCCAACAGCGTGTGTGGCGGCAGTTGTTCAAGGTTGACTGGTGATTCTATTCCAATTGATGCCCTGCGTGCCGGCATAGGCGGCAAACGCTTTTTCATTTTGGATCAACGCAGCGCGCACAACGCTCGAATCATCCGCGCGGCTCAATTCAACGATACCTTCGGGAATGATGCCGATTTTTTTGTGCGCGTAGAGCAGGGCGAACACGGCCTGTGCGACCGCCGCATAAGGCAAATCCTTGTAAGCGCCCTCCACGGCGTCTTCGACCGCGTCGGCAAGAAATTCAAGCTGGTCAACCAAATGCGGAAATTTCGGCGCGTTGATTTGTGTGAATTCCAATTTCCACTGCGGCAACTGGCGCAACGCCTTCTCAGCGATAGACGGCGTAATGCTGGCGGAGCCGTTGTTGACGAATTTTGCGATCTCGGACATACGGGCTAATGTAGAAAAATTCACCGGCGCGTCAAAGTGAAATTGTCGTGACAAAATCAGTCAGGCGATGTCCGCCGATTTCAAAACGCGCTCAAAGTCAAACTCCGGTTTGCGCGCGGGACGCGAGCGCAACACGTTCGCCGCGTTGTCGTTGACGAATTTTTCCGTCGCGGCATCCCAGTATAATTTGCGTTTCAGTTTCATGCCAATCCACGCGGCGGCGCAGGTTTCCAAACTACGCGCGGATTGTTGGATCGGCGCGATCGGTTGGCGATTAGCGACGATGCTTTCAAGCCAGTTGCCATGATGCGATTTGCTCGGCGGCCAACGAACGGCATTTTCACCAAGCGGTGAAAGGATTTTTTTGTCGCTCGCGCGCAGAGACGGAAAAACTCTGACGCCGTTGAGCGCGGTCGCGTCATCCACTTCCCGCGAATCGCGCGAACAGAAAACCCAGCCGTCGTCGCCCTCGAATCGGATGCCGTTCTCGAATTTGTCGTCGAGAATCACGCGCACGTTTTGCGGATACGTCATCTCAACATGATACGTCGTATGCACCGTGACCAAATCGTTTTGGGGAAATTTCGCGTGCGCCTCGATCGTGTGCGGCCCGCCAAGTTCCTGTCCCATCGCCCACTGCGCGATGTCCACGTGATGCGCGCCCCAATTTGTAATCATGCCCAGCCCGAAATCTTCCGTCGTCATCCAACCCGGACGACCGTCCAATTCATTTTGCGGATGCACGCGGCCTTCCATGTAAGGTTGTTCCGGCGCGGGGCCAAGCCATGTTTCAAAATCCAGATTGGGCGGCACGGGCATCGGCGCGGGCGCGTGACCGCTGGCTTTGTCAAGGCCGACGCCGATTTTAATCGTGCGCAACTGCCCGATGCGTCCGTTGCGAACGGCTTCGCTGGCGGCGCGAAAACTTTTCCACGGACGTTCGGAACGTTGCTGCGAGCCGGTTTGCAAAATAATTTTTCCCGTTTCAACGGCGCGGCGCAAACCGATCGCTTCGGCAATCGAATAGGTCACGGGTTTTTGGACGTAAATGTGTTTGCCGGCAATCGCGGCTTCGATGGCGATTTGCGCGTGCCAATGGTCGGGCGTCGTGACGACAACGGCGTCAACCTTCGGCGACGCCAAAATGTCGCGGTAATCGTGAAAGGTTTTGATTTGCGCGCCGGATTCGCCGCGCTGCGAATAATAATAATCTTCGACGAATTTTTTGCCGGCGGCGAGGCGTTTGGCATCCAAATCGCAAACGGCCACGACGCGTGCGAGCGGCTCTTTCAAAACATTTCCCAAATCGCTGCGGCCCATGCGACCGCAACCGATTTGAGCGATTTGAATCTTTTTCGATGGCGCGTCCGCGCCCAAAAGTTTGGACGGAATAAAATCGGGCAAAACGGCAAGACCGAAACTGCCAACCAAAGTTTTTTTGAAAAACGCGCGGCGTGATTGAATTTTAGTCTTCAAATTCAATTCGGCGGAAGAATGCGGATTTTGACGTTGCGGAAAGAAACTTCGCTGCCGTGTTCCTGCAACAAAATGTGGCCATCCGGCCATTCGCCGAAATTCGGGATGTCTTTGAATTTGCTCAATTCAACGGCTTTGTGGAACGCGGGCGAGCTACGGTCGTATTCCAAAATCTTTTTGCCATTCAACCAATGTTCGACGTGCGAGCCGCGCGAAATGATGAGCGCGTGATTCCATTCGCCGGGCGGATTGACGTGTTTTTGGGAATTGTCGCACGGAATCAAATCGTAAAGTGCGCCAAGTTGGCGGTCGCCGTTGCGGCCGAGTTTGGCGTCGGGATGATGCGCGTCGTCGAGAATCTGATATTCCAGGCCGATGGCCGAGCCTTTGCCGACAGGTTTGCCGGTGACTTTGTCAATCGGCGAAATGCTCGGCTGCACAAAAATTTTGATGCCGCTATTGCAACCGTAAGTCGTTTTGAAATCCACCTGCAATTCAAAATTGGAATACCGTTCGCGCGTGATGATGTCGCCGCCGGATTGTGATTCGGCTTCGCCGTTGCCAAAACCTTTGTCCACCGTCAGCACGCCGGCGGCGATGCTCCAGCTTTTCGTCGGAAACGCGTCCGAATTCGGACTGCGCCAGCCGTCGGTGGTTTTGCCGTCCCAAAGCAATTGCCAGCCGTCGGCCTTTTCTTTGGCGGTCAAAGTATTTGGCGCGGCGCAGGATTTTTTGCCGCAGGTTGAACAAGCGGTGGCGAAAACGGCCAACCCCAAAACGGCAAATGAAAAAATGACTGGCCGCAAAGCGAATTTGAATTTCATAATTTGACTTACGATAATGACTCGACGCGGCTATGGCAAACGTGGTTTCATAAAAATCAACCAGCCGCCGGTCGAATTGCCGTTGTCGTATTGTTGCAACCAATTTGATTTTGGCAGCGTCAACTATTTTATCTTATGAATGATTCCATCAACCGGCGAAAATTTCTGAAACAAACGGGCGCGGCGGGCATTGGCTTGAGCATGGCGGGCTATCTTGGTTCGCTGACAAATTTGAACGCGCAAGCCGCCTCGCCAAAAAAATTCAGCGCGAACGATAAAATCACCGCCGCTGTCATTGGCACGAACGGCCGCGGTCTCGCGCACATCGGTTGCTTGACCAGTTTGTCTGGCGTCGAAATCACGCACATTTGCGACGTGGATTCGCGCGCGATTGAAAAAGGCATCAAAGAAACGCTCAAGCGGCAAGCCAACACGCCGCAGGGCGAAGGCGATTTCCGAAAAATTCTGGCGGACAAATCCATTGACGTCGTGACGATGGCGACGCCCGACCACTGGCACACGCCGATGGCCATTCTCGCGATGGCGGCGGGCAAACACGTTTATCTTGAAAAACCGTGCTGCCAAAATCCTTACGAAGGCGAATTACTGTTGCAGGCGGTCAACAAATATCAACGCGTCGTGCAGATGGGCGCGCAACGCCGTTCCTCGCCGGTGATGCTCGACATCATTCCGCAAATCCACGACGGTCTCATCGGCAAAACCTATTTCGCGAAAGGCTGGTATGCGAATAATCGCGCGAGCATCGGCCACGGCAAACCTGCGCCGATTCCCGAATGGTTGAATTATGAATTGTGGCAAGGCCCCGCGCCGCGCCAGCCGTTCATTGATAATTTGATTCATTACAACTGGCATTGGCGCTGGAAATACGGCACCGGCGAGGCGTTGAACAACGGCACGCACGAAATGGACGTCGCGCGTTGGGCGCTCGGCGTGACGTGGCCGACGCGCGTTTCTTCCAACGGCGGACGCTACGCGTTTCAAGACGATTGGGAAACGCCGGACACGCAGACGATTTCGTGGGATTTTCCCGAAGGCAAATCCATGGCGTGGGAAGGCCGCAGTTGCAACGATTTTCCGGTCGAAGGCAAATCGCGCGGCACGCTGGTCTATGGCACGGAAGGCACGGCGTTGCTGGACGGCGACAATTATATCATCTGGGACAAGAAAAAGAAAATCGTCAAACAGGTCAAAAGCCATGAAGTCGTTGACCCGACGAACACCATCAGCGGCAGCGGCGCGAACATGGACACCTCCCACGTCTCCAACTTCATCGAAGCCGTTCGCGGCCATCAAAAATTGAACTGCCCGATTTCCGAAGGTTACGTCAGTGTCAATTTACTGCATATCGGCAACATCGCCTGGCGCGTCGGACGCGAATTGAATTGCGACACCACGAACGGCCATATTTTGCATGACCACGACGCGATGAAATTGTGGCGGCGTAAATATGAATCCGGCTGGGAGCCGAAAGTTTGAACGCCCATCTGCCGTTCAAATCAAATTCCGACTCAAATCAACATGAAAAAATTATTTTTATTCACCGCCACGATTTTGATTTCGTTGGGCGCGTTCGCTCAAACTTCCGCCGACAAACTCGGCTGGAAACTGGCGATTCATTCCTACACGTTCCAAAAATTTTCCATCTTCGACGCGATTGACATGACGAAAGCGCTCGGCGTGAAATACATGAGCATCTCCGGCAGCGTCATCCTTGATGGTTCAAATCGTTTAACCACGGTGGATTTGACCGACGCCCAACGCGCGCGGATTGACGAAAAACTGCGCGCCGACGGTTTTGGAAATTTCGTGAACATCGGCGTCGTGCAACTGCCCGCCGACGAAGCGAAATGCCGCCACGTTTTTGAATTCGCAAAAAAATGGGGCATCAACCTTTTGGTCGCCGAACCGCCGACCAACGCGTTGGACATCGTGGAAAAACTTTGCGAGGAATATAACATCCGCGTCGCCATTCACGACCATCCAAAAGGTCATTCGATTTATTGGAATCCCGATTCCGTGCTGGCCGCCATCCAAGGCCGCCCCATGCTCGGCGCGTGTGCCGATGTCGGTCATTGGATTCGCTCCGGCCTTGACCCACTCGAGTGCATCAAAAAATTGGACGGCCACATCCTCGCGCTGCATTTTAAAGACCTCAATGAATACGGTATGAACGCGCACGATGTTCCATGGGGCACCGGTGTTGGCAAAACGCGCCAGCTCATGGAAGAATTGAAACGCCAGCATTTTCACGGCGCATTCTGCGTGGAATACGAATATCACTGGGAAAACTCCTCGCCCGAAATCGCGCAATGCGTGAAATTTTTCAATCAAACGTGCGACGAACTGGTCGCGGAAGACAAACAATAAATTTATCCGACAAATATGTCGGGTGGGGCGAGCGTCCCCGCCGGGCATGGCCATACTTTGAGACGTTCGCGGCTCGCGAGGACGCTCGCCCCACCGATTTAAGACACTTCCAAAGACTGTTTTCGTTTTCTTCGTGTCTTTCCGTCTCTGCATTTAGAAATCCGTTTTCATCCGTGCCCATCTGTGGTTAAATTTCCCGCGTAAATGCAAGATTTGATCGCCAAAGCCGCGACGCTGCTCGAAGCGTTGCCGTATATTCAAAAATTTTCCGGCGAAACGTTCGTCGTGAAATACGGCGGCTCGTTTATGGATTCGCCGGATGAAAATGTTCGCACGAGCGTCGCGCGCGACGTTGTTTTTCTCGAAGCCGTTGAAATCAATCCGGTCGTCGTTCACGGCGGCGGCAAAGCCATCACGCGCGCGATGGAAAAAGCCGGATTGAAGGCGAATTTCATCCAAGGCCAGCGTGTCACCGACGAGGCGACCGTGCAAATCGTGGACGATGTTTTGTCGCGCGAAATCAATCCCGAAATCGTCAAAACGATCAATTCGCTTGGCGGTCAGGCCGTTGGATTTGCGGGGCCGGATATTTTCAAATGCAAAAAATTGTTTCTCGACGACAAAGAAAATCCCGGCCAGAAAATTGACATCGGCTACGTCGGCGAAGTGATCGAAGTGAATGTTGCGCCGTTGAAAGAATCAATTTGGTGTGGTCATACGCCGGTCATCAGTCCGACGGCGCGTGGCGAGGATGGAAAAATTTACAACTGCAACGCCGATGTCGCCGCCGCGATGTGCGCAATTGCATTGAACGCGAAACGGCTCGTATTTATGTCCGACGTTCCCGGCTTGATGCGTGATCCAAAAGACGTTTCAACCGTAATCGCACATTTGCAGACCAGCGAAGTTCCTGACTTGAAAAAATCCGGCGTGATTGACAAAGGCATGATTCCGAAAGTGGACAGCGCCGTCGCCGCTATCCAATCCGGCGTGGAAAAAGTTTCCTTCGTGGACGGACGGATTCCGCATTCCGTGTTGCTCGAAATTTTCACGGACAAAGGCGTCGGCACGGAAATCGTTTTGTGATTGCCGCCAAAAATAACAAAATGCACAAAAAGGTTTTTTCTTTTGCGCCTTTTGTGCATTTTGGCGGCTGAAATTTGTGAAAGAAATCATTCCAGCGATTGTGCAAAACCAATTCGAGTCCGTGCGCGAATTGTTTTCCCAAAACGTCGTGCCGAGTTACGGTCGTTTTGATTTGGCGTTGAGCCACGGCGAAGGCAGTTACGTTTTCGATGTCGCGGGCAAACGCTATTTGGATTTGGGTGGCGGCATCGCCGTGAATTGTCTCGGCC
The DNA here is from genome assembly GCA_035546095.1 of Verrucomicrobiia bacterium. Lineage (GTDB taxonomy): Bacteria > Verrucomicrobiota > Verrucomicrobiia > Limisphaerales > UBA11358 > UBA11358. Next base: position 11,521 of record DASZXB010000050.1, read on the forward strand.
ACGCGCATCCGGCGATTGTCGAAGCACTGACCGAGCAGTCGAAAAAACTGATGCACGTTTCCAATTTGTATTACACCGAGCCGCAGGGAAAGCTCGCGGCGGAAATCGTCAAACGCATCGGCGGTGGAAAAGTTTTTTTCGCCAACAGCGGCGCGGAGGCGAACGAAGGCTTGTTCAAACTCGCGCGGAAATTCGGCCACGACGAAGGACGTTTTGAAATTCTTACCGCTCTCAATTCATTTCATGGACGCACGCTTGCCGGTATCGCCGCGACCGGCCAAGACAAAGTCAAAAAAGGTTTTGAGCCGATGACGCCCGGTTTTCGGCACATTCCATATAATGATTTGGCCGCAGCGCGCAATGCCATTTCGCCCGCGACCATTGCCATTTTGATTGAAGGCGTTCAAGGCGAGGGCGGTGTGACGCCCGTGACCGCTGAATATCTGCTTGGTTTGCGCGCGTTGTGCGACGAGAAAAAGCTATTACTACTCATAGACGGCGTGCAATGCGGACATTTCCGCACGGGCAAATTCCAAAGTTTCCAACGGATTTTGGAAAATGTTCCCGGCGGTGAAACCTTTTTGCCTGATGGACTTTCGACGGCCAAATCGCTTGGCGGCGGGTTTCCGATGGGCGCGTTTTGGGTGCGCGCGCCATTTCAGGATTTGCTCGGACCCGGCACGCATGGCACGACTTACGGCGGCACGCCGCTCGCGTGCGCCATCGCGCTGAAAATTTTTGAAATCATCGAAAAAGAAAATCTCGCCGACCATGCGCGTAAACTCGGCGCGTGGCTGAAAACCGAAATCGAACGGCTCGCAAAAACGTATCCGACCGTTGTGAAATCGCCGCGCGGACTTGGTTTCATTCTCGGCATCGAACTTGCGGAAAAAATTCCCGCGTTTGCTTCAAGCGAAAAGTCCGCCGCGATTCAATTCACGAATCGGATGCAGGCGGCAGGCGTTTTGGTCGTTCCCGCCGGAACGCAAACGATTCGTTTATTGCCGCCGCTGAATTTGAAACCGCAGGAAGCGGGCGAAGGCATTTCCAAAATCGAGGAAGTCGTCAAATCACTCGCTTGATCTTTTATGACGCCTGCCGCCCACAAACATTTGTCTAAAACCGATTTGGTCATGCGACGGCTCATCCGCGAACATGGCAAATGCGATTTGACGCCGGAAACGCGACGGTCGCCGTTTCAATCGCTCGTGCAGGCTATCGCGCATCAACAATTGAACGGCACGGCGGCAAATTCCATTTTGGCGCGGTTCAAAAAATTGTTTCCCGGCAGAAAATTTCCCAATCCAGAAGATTTATTGAACGTCACGGACGAACAAATTCGCGCGTGCGGATTTTCGTTCGCCAAAATCAAATCCATCCGCGACATCACGGCGAAGGCGCTCGACGGCACGATTCCGTCGTCGCGGCGCATCACGAAATTGTCCGACGACGAAATTGTCGAGCGATTGACGCAGGTGCGCGGTGTCGGGCGCTGGACGGTGGAAATGCTTTTGATTTTTCAATTGGGCCGGCTCGACGTTTTACCGGTGGATGATTTCGGCGTGCGCACCGGTTTTCGTCTCGCTTACAAAAAGCGTGAAATGCCCAAGCCAAAGGCGTTGCTCGCGTTTGGCGAACGCTGGAAACCGCATCGCACAACCGCCGCGTGGTTTCTCTGGTGCGCGGCGGACGCGGCGAAAGACGCGAAGAAAAAGAAGTGACGGCGCGTTTCCTTTGCGCTATAAAATTTTCTTTGGGCGGGAATTCCCAAAACTTTTGAGCGATGAAACATCTATTGTCATTGGAAAAATTGCCGCTGGCGGACATTGAGAAAATCCTGCGCGACGCGGCGGTGTATAAACGCGAGCGGCTTCGGCGCGACCGGATTCCGCTGACCGGCCAGATTTGGGCGCTGATTTTTTCCAAATCGTCCACGCGCACGCGGGTTTCGTTCGAGGTCGGCATCCGCGAACTCGGCGGGCAGGTGATGTTTCTCAACGCGAACGACATTCAACTCGGTCGCGGCGAGCCGATTAAGGACACCGCGCGCGTTTTGGGGCGCACGATTCACGGCGCGGTCATCCGCACGTTCGCGCAGAGCGACGTGGAGGAATTCGCCGAATTCGCCAAAATCCCGACCATCAACGCGCTGACCGACGACGAGCATCCCTGCCAGATTCTCGCGGACATTTTCACGTTCAAGGAAAAGCACGGGCCGATTGTCAACAAAGTCGTCACGTTCATTGGCGACGGCGCGTGCAACGTGCCGCGCTCATGGATTTTTGCCGCCGCCAAACTTGGATTTGAACTCCGCATTGCCGCGCCGAAAAAATTCCAGCCGCCCGCCGAAATCCTGAAACGCGCCGGCGGAAAAATCATTTTGACCGACGACGTAAAAGCCGCCGCGCGCGGTGCGGATTTGCTTTACACCGACGTTTGGGTTTCGATGGGCAAGGAAGCCGAAGCCGCCGAACGGCTAAAAATTTTGAAGGATTATCAAATCAACCAGAAGCTCGTGAAGCTGGCGAACCGCGACGCGCTGGTGATGCACTGTCTGCCCGCGTATCGCGGCAAGGAAATTGACGAGGAAACATTTGAAGCGAACGCCGACACGATTTTCACGCAGGCGGAAAACCGTCTGCACGTGCAAAAAGCGATTTTGAGTTGGGCGGTGGCAAATTAAAAAGTGATAGTTTTGTTAAGCCGCACTAGAACTATGACCGACATAGAAAAAATTCTCAACACCGGCAAATCCGACCGTAGTGGCGGAGAGCTTATGCCGACCAACGAAGAGTTTCGTCAGGTTGAATCCGAGTTAGATTTTCGGTTTCCAGAAAGTTATCGAGAATTTGTGCGGCTCGGTGGCCTGAATGAGTTACGCATTAATCATCGCGTTTTGTCGCCCGTAGAGATTTTGCAGAGTCGTCGTTATTTGCCCGACCATGAGCATGTGCCATTCGCTGATAATGGATGTGGTGACTTTTACTGTTGGCCACGCGTAAACTTGCCAGAGCCTACGGTTTTGTTTGCCGACCACGAAACTGAAACTTACAGTGACGACACAAGTTCGTTCACGCAGTGGGTAAAACAGAATCGGTTTTAAGTCAGGCTGAAAACTGCCGCAGATATTTCACGGCTATTTTCAAATCCTTCGGCCACTGCGTGGTGATTTTCAACATTTCGTTCGTGACCGGATGCGACAATTCCAATCCTTCCGCGTGCAGCGCAACGCGCGAAATCAGTGGGCGTTCTTCGCGTCCGGATTTGAGGCGATAATCTTTTTTGAGACGCGAAAGCCAAAGCGATTTGCCGCCGTAAAGTTCGTCGCCGACAATCGGCAAATCCAAATGCCGCAGGTGAGCGCGGATTTGATGCGTGCGTCCAGTCAACGGCTCGCATTTCAACAGCGCGTAACCGAAGCGCGAAAAATGTTCGAGCGTTTCAAATTTCGTCTTCGATTTCTTGCCGTTTTTTTCGTCCACGCGCATCAAACCGATTTTCACCGGATGCGGCGCGAGTTTTGCGTCCACTTCAAATTTCTGCTCCACAATTTCGCCGCGCACGAGCGCGACATATTTCTTCGCGGGTTTTTCCGAGCCGAACAAATTGGCAAGCGCAACGAGCGCGGACTTGTTTTTCGCGAGCAGAATGATTCCACTGGTTTCAAAATCCAGACGGTGCGCGTTGCTCAAGTAATCCAGATTCCGTTCGCGCGCCCACGATTTTTGTTGCGCGATGCCCGCGTGCAACAATTTCATCAGGTTCGGGCGATTTGGGTCGTAACGGTCGGGCGAAGTCAGCAATCCGGCGGGTTTGTCGAGCGCGAGTAGATGCTCGTCTTCAAACAGGACGGGAATTTCCCAGAATTCGCGCGTGGCGGGCGAGGAAAGTTTGATGACCGCACTCACTGCAATTTCAAGGCGCAGGATTGCCAGCGGCGGCCTGCCGGAAAATCGGCGTGTCTTTGAGCGCGCGATTCGCTTCCAACATCAGCCATTGATTGAATTGTTCAAACTGGCGCGAACGGCGCAGCGACTCGGTGAATTGCGGCAAATCGGCTTTCATTTTCGCTTCGTCCAAAGGCAATTTGGATTGCACAAAAAGAATAAAGCCACCGTCTTCCGTTTCCGCAAAATCGCTGGCATGACCAACCGAAGTGGTGAACGCGACTTGTTTGATTTGGTTCAATTCGGCGCGACCGGAAAAATTGGGCAATTCCCGCGTGTTCAATGAAAACGGTTCAAGAATCTGCGGTTTTAATCCAGCGGCGATGCAGGCATTGGCGAAAGTTTTTCCTGCCGCCAATTGATTGGTCAGCGTGTGGGCGAAATTGGTCCCGGCGCTTTGCGCGAGCATGGTCGCTTCGCGGAGTTTGAAATCTTCCGTCACGCGCGAGCGAATCTGGTCGAGCGAGGGGATTTCGCTCGGCAATTGTTTGGCGAGCGCAATGACGTAAACGGCATCATGTCCGATGATTGGACTGGAAAAGGGGATGTCGGAAGTCAATTTGAAAGCGGCGGTTGTGAAACCTTCCGGCGCGGCAAATTCCTGTGGACCATACTGGCTGTCGAACGGCGCGGTGGTTTTCACGACAGATCCTTTTTGTTTCGCCACCGTCGCCAAATCTTCCGGTTTCGGATTGTTCGGATTCAAATTGAAAACGGTGGTGGCAAATTCATTTGCTTCATCGCGCGCTTTTGCCAACGCGCGTTGCTCAATCAAGGTCTCACGGATTTTGGCTTTCGCCGCTTCGGGTGTTTTTTCTTCGGGGAACGCTTGCGCGCCGTATTGCCGGTAAACCGCCTCGACTTGTTCATCGAGATTGGTCTTGGCCCATTCCGCTTTGGATTCCGCGAGGTAATTCGAGAGGCTGAATTCGACGTAATTGACCTGCACGCGGTCGGGCAGGCGATATTCCGCGAGATAATTCGTGTAAAATTGTGCGACGGCGGCGGGCGTGGCCGTGACTTGCGACAAATAATTGGACGCGGAGAAATTGACGATTTCCGTCGAGAGTTCCTGATTTTCGCGCTGATAAATCGTTGCGGCTTCCTGTGGCGTGATCAGGTCACCGGTCAATCCCATCGTCCGTTGCATCTGCTCGGTGATCAAATCCAGCCGGACAAAATTTTCAAAATCTTCAAGTGTCAATCCTTGTGGTTTCAAAACCCGTTGCGCGAACTCTGATAATTCCACGGTTTGCCCATTTCGCCCGAAAGAATGAAGGATTGCGGTCGCCGCATTGACCACCGCATCGTCGCTGACGTGGATGCCAAGCGTCTCGGCTTTTTGCGCGAGCATCAGGCGGATGTAAATCTGGCGCTCCAAATCCGATTTGGAGATGTTCGGATTTTTATCCGGCCATTCGCCCGTGTTGAACAAATAGAAAAGGTAGACTTCATTCCGCATTTCATCAAAAGCCTGCGGGCTGACTTTTTTTCCGTAGATTGAACCCAAATCGTTGCTGGCAGCCGGGCCGCCATTGTTGGTGCGGACATACGCGCTCCAGCCAAGAAATGAAATAATTGTGACGGTGGCGATGACGACCCACAACCATTTAGAATGTTTACGAATTGTTCCAATCATAGTGACAAATAGGAAAGTTAAGTTTAACCGGCCTTGCTAATTGTGGTCAAACGCAAAACGGCTCAATCCATGAGCCAGCGTGCCACGTCCGCCGCCGCGTAAGTGATGAGGATGTCCGCGCCCGCGCGCCGCATGGCCAACAGACTTTCCAAAGTCACCGCGCGTTCATCAATCCAGCCGTTGTGCGCCGCCGCCTTAATCATCGAAAATTCCGCGCTGACGGAATATGCCGCCGTCGGATAACCAAATTCCGATTTCACGCGATGAATCAAATCCAGATACGCCAGCGCCGGTTTGACCATCACGATGTCCGCGCCTTCTTGAATGTCCAATGCCACTTCGCGCAAGGCTTCGTTCGCGTTCGCCGCGTCCATTTGATAACTGCGCCGGTCTCCGAATTGCGGCGCGCTTTCGGCGGCTTCGCGAAACGGCCCGTAAAACGCCGACGCGAATTTCGCGACGTAACTCATGATTGGTGTTTCAGAAAAACCATCTTTGTCGAGCAGTTCACGAATGGCGCGAACGCGACCGTCCATCATATCGCTCGGCGCGATGATGTCCGCGCCCGCTTCAGCATGGCTCAACGCCGTTTGCGCGAGAATTTTCAGCGTCGGGTCATTCAAAATTTTTCCATTTGAAACAATTCCGCAATGTCCGTGGCTCATGTATTCGCACAAACACACGTCCGTAACGACGAGCAGCGACGGCAACTCCTTTTTCAGCAAGCGAACCGCTTGCTGGACGATTCCATTTTTCGCGAAAGCGCCACTCGCCTGCGCGTCTTTTTTTTCAGGAATGCCAAAAAGTAAAATGGCCGGCACGCCGAGTTTGTGAGCGCGTTCGGCTTCGCGCAACAATTCGTCGGGAGAAAATTGAAAAACGCCGGGCATGGAATTGATCGGCTTACGTAACTTTTTCCCGGCGCGAACGAATAACGGCAAAACCAGTTGCTCGACGCTCAACCTTGTTTCACGAACCAATTTTCGTAACGCGGCTGATTGTCGCAACCGGCGCGGGCGATAATTTGGAAATTGTCCGACGTGTAAATTCACAAGTGTATTCTAATTTCAAACCGCAAAGTGCAAAGTGGAAATTTGAATACGTTTGCAGGCGGCGCGCGCGGGAATCAAGGGCCTTTGGCTTTCAATGCTCCGGCAAAGGCGGGATTTATGGCGCCGAGGTCTTCCTGATAGAAATAATACGTGTAAGTGCCAACCCAAAAAGTCGTGAGCGCCATGGTGTTTTCAAATTTGATCCAATGGACGGAGCCGTCCACGGTCAAATGATTGCCACCGTCAGGAAACCGCGCCCCCGTCCGTTGATGCGCCACCAGGCCATTGTTTGATCCCGATGGAATCGTGCTGGCTCCCCAAGGATTTCCCGTGCCATTTTTGTAATTGCAAATCAAATCCGCCGCGAGTGCCCAAGACGGTTTGGAAGTGCCCAGTTTCACAGGACTGGCTGATTTGATGCCCGAATAATATTGGTTATACCACCAATAGATGCCGCCAAAATACTGATAGCCAATTTGCCATTGCGGTCCGCCCGCACCGCCGGGGTTGGCGTTGTAAAATGTGCCGTAAGCTGCAAGGTCGGGGCAGCACCAAACTGAAGCGACATTCGTTTGAGTCAAATCCAAATTGACACTTTTGGCCGAACTGGCGCTCGGCGGGGTGATGGCCGTCTGGTTAAATGCCTGTGGCGAAGTGGGTGGCAGGCTGATATTTCCTGGCAATGCCGAAACCACATAATCATTGTTGTCTCCGGCATAAATGGTCGCGCCGATTCCGATTTGCCGAAGATTATTGACGCAGGCAATCCGTCGCGCTTTTTCTTTGGATTGCGCCAACGCGGGCAGCAATAGTGCCGCTAAAATTGCGATAATGGCAATGACCACCAGCAATTCAATCAAGGTAAAACCGGGCTTATTAGATTCCGGCACCGGCTTGTTGCCTTCACAAAGTTGATTTGGGTTTATGTTTGAGATGCTCACGGGAATTAAACGAATCAAGTTTAAGTTTGTAAATCTGTTCTAATCTAATAAACAACATACCTTTCCAAAATGAGTTTAATCTTAGTATGATTTAAATTTTGTATCACAAATTTTTTTATTTGTCCAGAAAAGTATTATTAAAACTGAATCTTCAAGATGTAAAATGCTTAAAATTCCTCGTAAATCATTGAAAATCTTTTGATTAAGTAAAAAATTTACATTTAATAAAGATTGTAGTATTTTTTTGCAAACACCGAAAACGATGTTTAGGTCACACATTTTTAATACAGGGATGGTTTTCTGGAACAGATTTGAAGCCCTTAAAAAGAATTTGTCGGGTGTCCGTTTCGGTCCTTATTTGGGATTTTTGCTTCTGGCAACGGTTTCAATAACCGATGCGTATTCTCAAATCCAAATCGTCAATTGTGACGCGCCGGTTCAAAGCCGCAAACGCGGGATTGCGTGCAATGCCTTGTCGTCCGCCGATTTTGAAGCTTTGGCACCGGGAGTGTCGTGGTATTACAATTGGGGTGCAACACCGTTGACCAAACCTGCCGATGTGACGATGGATTTTATTCCGATGGCTTGGAACGGCAATTCCAGTTTTCAAACTCAAATCTCCTCATATCTCGCGGCAGGAAATCGTCCGTGGCGTGTTTTCGCATTGAACGAACCCAATCTCGCCGGTCAGGCATTTATGACGCCTTCCAATTCGGCAGTGACTTTTTTGCAGGTCAAAGCGATTTGCGACCCTTACAATATCCCGGTGATTGCTCCGCATATGGCAATCGGTTCCGCGACAGGGGACAGCATCACGGCCTATGATCCGATTCAGGGATCAAATGTCACTTACACATTTCAAGAACCTTTCTTAAGTGCCTTTCTTTACTACTGCGGGGCGACGCCTCCGACTGGAATGTCAACGCATAGCTATGGCGGTTATGGCGAAATCACTTGGATATTGGGCACCATGCACACAGATTTTCCGACGCAAAAAATCTGGCTGACCGAGTTCAATCCAAGTAACGCCGGTGCGACAAATGATGACTTGGTTTTGGCAAACCTGATTCCAGCAGTGGATTACTGTGAACGAACGCCTTGGGTTGAAGGGTATTCCTGGTTCAAAGAGCGGATTAGTGGCGATTCTCACAATAGCTTGCTTGGCAACTCTGGCGTTTTAACTGCCGCCGGTCAGGCTTATGTGCAAATGCCGGTGCATGACACCAATCTGTATTATCGCATTCCCGGCCGGTTGCAGGCGGAACGTTACGTTGTGATGAATCAAATGAACATCGCGCCGACGACGGACGTTGATGGATTAGCCGACATGATCACCACGGTGGGAGCCAGTCTGGATTACAATCTTCAAGTGGATTCGCCGGGCAATTATCTCGTGAGTTTCCGCGTCGCCGGCGCGGTTGGCGTAATAGACATTTACAGCGGCTCGACTTTGTTGGGGAAAGCGGTGGCCACGCAAGGAGCTTGGTCCACGTTTTCAACAACCATTGCTTTACCCGCCGGCGCACAAACGCTTCACATTGTTTTTACTGGAAATAATCAAAGATTCAATTGGATGGAATTTGTGGCGACCAATAATCCGCCGGTACTGGCGGCAATTCCAAATCAAACCATCCTTGCCGGACGGACACTGCAAATCACTAATTCGGCCAGCGATCCCGACGTGCCACCACAGTTGCTCACTTACAGCCTGCTGAATGCACCTGCTGGTGCCACGATTGACACGAACAGTGGCGTGTTCACCTGGCGTCCGGCGATTGCACAATCGCCGTCAACTCAAACTGTCACCGTCGTGGTTTCTGACAATGGAACGCCGCCCTTGACGGCTGCTCAAAGTTTTACGACGACCGTCATTCAACCCGCGATGCCGGCCATAAACACAATCTCCGTCACCAACGGGCAATTTGGATTTTGGATCAACGGCGATACCGGACCGGATTATATCATTCAAGCATCCACGAACCTGACTTTCTGGTATCCGATTTCTACGAACGATTCGCCGGCGATACCTTATTTTTGGGCGGACACCAATCTGGTATCTTATCCATTTCTTTTTTATCGCATATCTTTGGGGCCATGATTTCTACGTGGCAAATGCCAATTCCCTTCGTGACAATTCACAGAATTCGTGTCATGGATTTGTGCCATGCGGTCGCTAAAAACAATTTTTTCGCTGTTGCTGATTTTGATCATCTTCGGCGTCGGCATTTGGCTGGGTGTCAAATTTGCAGGCAAATCGCGTTCCGGTGTTCACGAGGAAAACACCGTGACGGTAGTTCAACAGATTCAAACACTTTCGGATTTGGTCACGGTGAAGTATGTCATGGAAAAAGTCGTCATCCTCGAAGACGCGAAATGGTATGGTGAAAACCGCGTGTTGTTGCTCGCTCACGGTATCGTCAAGGCGGGCATTGATTTGAAACGGCTCAAACCGGATGACGTGAAAGTTTCCGGCGACAACATCATGATTCATCTGCCACCGCCGCAAATCACCGACGCATATCTCGACGACCAGCAAACGCGCGTGATTGATCACACAACCGGCATGTTGCGTTCCTTCGACAAGGATTTGGAACAAACCGCGCGCGCCAATGCCGTGGACGACATTCGCCGTGCCGCGCGGATGAATGGAATTCTGAACGACGCTAACGAACGGGCGCAGTTGGAACTGGCGTTATTTCTCAATCAAGCAGGTTTTAAACACGTCCAATTTACCGGTCCCTACACAAAACCGCTTCCACCGGCATTGAAAACCACCCACGAAACCGTGCCTTAATTTTAGCCAGCGTGTGTGATTTTGATGGGCTGCGGTACTTCCGATTTGGTATCGGCCTGGACGTGCACGCGCAATTGCTGCCGCGTCGCAGAGATTTTCACACCGTGCGGTCGCAGTTGCATGAGATAAAGCGCATTGGAATTCGATTGCGGCGCGGGAAACCGATGACCGGCAGGCGCGCCGCCACGGTCCGTCTGCGGAATTTTTACAGCATTTCCTTTTTTGGCCATCGGCGAACTTCACTGCAATTCATGTGCCAGAAAAAGAAACGCAATGCCGTAGAAACCGAAATAAAACGACTAATCCAATCCGCAATTTTTCCGTGCGCGTTTCAAAACAGTTTGCGCGAGCGAACGCGCTTTGGACGCACCATCGGCGAGAACGCGGTTGACATAATCCAAATTGGCCGCGAGTTCGGCGCGTTTTTGGCGCGCGTCGGCAAAATAATTCCAATAGTTCTCGAACAACGCTTTTTTCAAATCGCCGTAGCCAAGTCCGCCCGCCCGCAATTTGTCTTCAAATTCTTTTCCAACATTTTCCGGCGTAACAAGTTTCAACAATTGAATCGCCAGATTTTTGTCCGCGTCCGGTTTCGGTTCCTGCGGCGTGCGGGAATCCATTTGGATACCCATGATTTTTTTACGAATCGCTTTTTCGTCGCCAAAAATTTCAATCGTGTTGCCGTAGCTCTTCGACATTTTTTGTCCGTCCGTGCCGGGCACGACGGCGACTTCTTCGCGGATTTGCGGTTCGGGAATGACAAAGGTTTCGCCGTATTCACGATTGAATTTGGCGGCGATGTCGCGCGTCATTTCGACGTGCTGTTTTTGATCTTTGCCGACGGGAACAAGGTTGGAGTCGTAAATTAAAATGTCCGCGGCCATCAAAACCGGATACGCAAACAATCCGTGCATGGGCGCGATGCCTTTGGCGATTTTATCTTTGTAGCTGTGCGCGTTTTCCAGCATCGCCATCGGCGTGAGCGTCGTGAGCAGCCACGCAAGTTCGGTGACTTCCGGCACGTCGGATTGTTTGAAAAAGACGGATTTTTTCGGGTCGAGGCCGCACGCGAGAAAATCCAGCGCGACATCCAACGTGTTTTTGCGCCGCTGCTCCGCTTCGAACAGCGAGGTCATCGAATGATAATCGGCGATGAAATAAAACGCCTCGCCTTTGTCCTGAAGTTCGATGGCCGGGCGCATCATCCCGAAATAATTTCCAAGATGCAACGCGCCGCTGGGCTGGATGCCTGACAAAATTCGCATGGCGTCTAGCCTAATCCGTAAACCAACTCGTGAAAAGGGAAGAAACGTGAACACCTACACCAAATTGATATTGTCATTTTTTAGGATTCCGCCTATTAAAGGCGAGTCTCATTGGAATTCAAATTAAACCCGAAAAATTTTTGATATGAACACACCTCCTATAATATCCGGCGCTAACGAAGCAAAAAATTTCCCCAAATGTGATGCCAATGGTCCAAATGTTGATGCAAAAGCATTTATTCAGCCCAAAACCGGCTTGGCCGTTACGTTGGGCGCGGTTGTGCTTGTTTTATTCATTCTGATTAGCATTGTCGTATTTTATATCGGAATTGCAGTTTTGATTGGGTTGCTCATAGATTATTTCCGTCGGCAGAAGGCTTTGGCTCATTTGAAAGGTTCATCTATTGAAATCGGTGATGTCCAATTTCCTGAAATATACGTTTGCGTGCAGACAATTGTTCAACGGCTTGGCATGAAGGAAACGCCGGCGATATATCTTGTCGAGGGAAATACGATTAACGCAGCGGCGATGCGGCTCGCGGGGCGACGGGTGGTTGTGCTGATTGACGATATTGTCTATGCCTGTTTAAGTTCTGGCGAGCCTCGCACACTGTCGTTCATCATCGGCCATGAATTAGCGCATCACGCATTGGGGCATACTGGATATTTTCGGTTCCAATTGTCGCGAATGATGAAATGGCTCTCACGCCTTGACGAATTCAGCTGTGACGCAGTTGCCAATCAAATTGTTGGCGACCCATCAATTTCAGCAAAAGCTTTAACTGTGCTGCTTTCAGGTCCCCAAATGCTTCCATACGTCAATACCACTCAACTTATCCAACAGGCACGACAAGTCGAAGCGGATAAAAAATCAAAGAAAGCTGAAAAGCATTTGACCCATCCTTTGTTGTTGCGTCGCCTGTATCGCTTTGTGAATTAAAATTTCAAAAATGTTTGAGCATTCCCGATTTCACTTCCCATTTTTGCAAATCTTTACCTAATTCACGAGGCCAGTTTTCTTCCGTCGCCGTCATAAAAACCTGACCGCTCGTTTTGCGCGCGGATTCGAGCAGCGGCAAAAATCCGCTGCGCCGCTTCAAATCCAATTCGCCCATCACGTCGTCAATCAGCAAAATCGGCGGCGAACCGTGGATACCCGCGAGAAATTCCGCCTGCGCCATTTTCAACGCAATCGCCAGCGTGCGTTTCTGCCCTTCGCTGCCGAATTGCGCGGCGGATTTTTCATTTTGCAATAATTGCAAATCGTCGCGGTGCGGTCCGACGAGCGTGGCACGAAAGGTTTTTTCCCGCGCGCGCGATTGCGCGAGTTCGACCGCAAAATCATTTTTCACACTCGGCGCGTATTCAATCCGCAATTCTTCCGCGTCGTTGGAAATACGCCGATACGCCAGACGCGCGCGCGGCAAAAATTTGGGAATCAGTTCGCGCCGCAAACGGATGATGTCGTTGCCAAGTTTCACCAACTCTTGCGAGAAACTTTCGAGCGCAGCTTCGTCAACGGCGCGCTGTTTCAATAACGCATTGCGCGCGCGGACGGTTCTCATATAACGCTGGAGCAGTGGCAGATAAACCAGATTCGTTTGCGCGAGCAGCAAATCGAGAAAGCGCCGACGCGCGCGCGCCGCGCCTTTGACGAGTTGCAAATCCTCCGTGCAAAAAACGACCGTCCGCAACGCACCGAAATAATCCGACAATTTTTTCACCGGCTGGCCGGCGAGCGACAATTTCCGTTCGCGCAACGCCCAATACATTTTGATTTCGCGCTCAAGGTGGCTCGCCAGAATTTTTTCCTCCCTCGCCCCGTCCAAACGGGGAAAGGGTTGGGGTGAGGGGTTTTGAATTTTGGAAACATTGGCCTCCTCACCCCAGCCCTCTCCTCCAGCGGAGGAGAGGGAGCAAGCAGTCGCTGCACCACCGACAATGTTGCCGCCGACAAAATAACCCTTCGCACCATGCCGAATCATTTGCGCGCCGCCGACGCCGCGAAACGAGCGCAGCGTGGCCATGAGATAAATCGCTTCGAGAATGTTCGTCTTGCCCTGCGCATTGTCGCCCAAAAGCAGATGGAAGCCGGGCGCGAAATCCGCGTCCAGCCGCGCGTAGTTGCGGAAATCCCGCAGCCGCAAATGGGACAAATGCACGCGAAGATTTTAGCCACAGATAAGCACAGATGAAACACGGATTTGTTTTCGCCATAAAAAAATGTTTTCATTTTGCACGTGATTCCGTGCGTGATTTTTGAAGATGAACATCTGCTGGCGGTCAACAAGCCCGCCGGTTGGAACACGCACGCGCCTTCGCCGTTCGCGGGCGAAGGCATTTATGACTGGCTGAGAAATCGCGAGCCGCGCTGGGCGACGCTCGCCATCATTCACCGGCTCGACAAGGAAACCAGTGGCGTGCTCGTTTTCGGCAAAGCGTCGCTCGCCAACAAATCGCTAACCGAACAATTTGCCACACGCCAAGTCCACAAAAAGTATCTATTGCTGACCGACCGCGAAATTCGTCAGCGTGAATTTGTCGTAAAAAGTAAATTAGTTCGTATCGGCGAAAAATATGCCAGTAGCGCGAATGGCGAAATGGCGGAAACAAAATTTACGCTCGTCACAAATTCCGAACCCAAAATTAAAAACTCAAAATTAAAAATTGTCCGCGCCGAACCGTTCACCGGGCGAACGCATCAAATCCGCGTTCACGCCAGCGAAAATGGATTCCCGATTTTAGGCGACACGCTTTACGGCGGCACGTCCGCGCCGCGCGTTTTTTTGCACGCGGCAGAAATTGAATTCACGCATCCGGCCACCGGCAAAATTATCAAATTTATCGCGCCGACAAATTTTGAGAATGACGCGCGACAAATTTTGCGCTCCGCCATCATCGAACCAAATTTGACAAATTCGTTCCGCCTGATTCACGGCGCGAGCGACGGCTGGCCCAATTGGTTCGTGGACATATTTGACAAATTTTTGCTCTCGCAATCCGAATCACCGTTAAGCGAAAAACAGCGCGAAGAACTTTCGCGGCTTGCCAAATTTGCCAATGCGAGCGGCGCGTATCACAAAATTTTGTCGCGACAAATCCGTCGTTCCACGCCGACCGATTCGTCGCCACAACAAATTTTCGGTGAAGCGGTACCGGACAAATTTGAAATTTTGGAAAATGGAATTCGTTACGAAATGAGTTTCCGCGAAGGCTACTCGGTTGGTTTGTTTTTAGACCAACGAGACAACCGCCGCCGATTTTTGACAAATTACGTCGTGCCAAATTTCCCCCAACTTCCAACTTCTAACTTCCAACTCCTAAATTGTTTCGCCTATACCTGCGGCTTTTCCGTTTGCGCCGCAAAATCCGGCGCGCGCACGACCAGCCTCGACCTCTCGAAAAAGTATCTCGAATGGGGCAAACGCAATTTCGCGCTGAATGGAATTAATTCGACACAACATGATTTCATTTTTGGCGATGCTTTTGACTGGCTGCGGCGATTCGCAAAAAAAGGTCGCTCGTTCGGCGCCATCATTCTCGACCCGCCGACGTTCTCACAATCAAAAGAATCCGGCGTGTTTCGTGTGGAAAAAGATTTCGGCAAATTGGCGGCTGCCGCGCTGCCGGTTTTGAAACTGGGTGGAATTTTGTTTTGCTCGACGAACGCGGCAGACTTTCCACCGGAAAAATTTTTGGCGCAAATTGAAACCGCTGTTTATCAATCGCGCCGGAAAATTTTGCAAAAACATTACGTTCCGCAGCCGCCGGATTTCTCCATCAGCCGCGCCGAACCCGCGTATTTGAAAACGGTGTGGTTGAAAATTGGCTAAATTGCCAGCAGCAGACGTTTGATTTCTTTCAAACGCGCTTTCGGTTCTTTTTTGGTGAGACGCGGGAATTTGCCGCCGAGGGTGATGAAATCGCCGGAGCGAATCATTTTCAATTTGTCTTCTTCCACTTCGATGCTCGTGACATTTTTTTCGCTCGCCAAAATTTTTAATTCGGCAATTTGCAGCAATAATTCCACGTTCGGCGGAATCGGGCCAAAACGGTCGCGCAATTCTTTCGACAAATTTTCGAGCGCGGATTTTTCATTGGCTTGTGCGAGTTTGCGGTAGATTTCAATGCGATGATGTGATTCGGTGACGTAATTTTCCGGCAAATTTGTCGCGTCGCTGAGAAAGTCGAGGGCCACGCGCACTTCGACGCGCGGTTTAATTTTTTCGCCTTTCAATGACGACACACTTTGCTTGAGCAACTGGCAGTAGAGTTCAAAACCGACGGCGGTGATGTGGCCGCTTTGTTCCGCGCCGAGCAGATCGCCCGCGCCGCGAATTTCCAAATCGCGCATGGCAATTTTGAAGCCACTGCCGAGTGTGGAGTATTGTTTCATCGCGCTGATGCGTTTGCGCACGTCGGTGAGCAGACGCGCGTGTCGCGGCAACAGCAGATAGGCGTAGGCCTGATGTTTGTAACGCCCGACGCGCCCGCGCAGTTGATACAGCTCGCTCAAACCGAAGCGGTCGGCGCGGTCAATGATGATGGTGTTCGCGTTCGGAATGTCTAGGCCGCTCTCGATAATCGTCGTCGAAAGCAAAATGTCTGCTTCGCCGTTGACAAATTTTGTCATCACTTCTTCGAGGTCGTCCGCGTCCATTTGACCGTGACCGACGACGATGCGCGCGTCGGGAACGAGCGTTTGCAATTTTGCGCGCATGGCGTCAATCGTTGTCACGCGGTTGTGCAGGAAAAAAATTTGTCCGCCGCGATTGAGTTCACGCAGAATCGCGTCGCGAATCAGCCGCTCGTCGTATTGCGTGGCAATCGTCTCGACGGGCAGCCGGTCGTGCGGCGGCGTTTGAATCGTGCTCATGTCGCGCGCGCCGGTAAGCGCGAGATACAGCGTGCGCGGAATCGGCGTCGCACTCAACGTCAGCACGTCCACGAGCGTGCGGAGACGCTTGAATTTTTCCTTGTGCAACACGCCGAAACGTTGTTCCTCGTCAATCACGACGAGTCCCAAATCTTTGAACGCGATGTCGTCCTGCACGATGCGATGCGTGCCGATGACAATGTCCACCGCGCCGTTCGCCAAATCTTCAACTACTTTTTTCTGCTCGCGCTTCGTGCGAAAACGCGAAAGCAATTCGACGCGCACCGGATAATCCGCCATGCGCTCGCGGAAATTGTTGAAATGCTGCTGCGCGAGAACGGTCGTTGGCACGAGCACGGCGACTTGCTTTCCATCCATCACACATTTGAACGCGGCGCGGATGGCAACTTCGGTTTTGCCAAATCCAACGTCGCCGCAAATGAGCCGGTCCATCGGTTTCGGCTTTTCCATGTCGGATTTGGTTTCGGCGATGGCGGTGAGTTGGTCGGGCGTTTCCTCGTAGATGAACGCGCCTTCAAATTCACGCTGCCATTGCGTGTCCGGTTTGCACGGATGACCGGCTTGCGTTTCGCGCACGGCCTGGATGCGCAGCAATTCCGCCGCGACATCGCGCACGGATTTTTCCGCCTGCTCCTTCGCTTTTTGCCAGCGCGTGCCGCCGAGTTGATTGAGCGGCGGATTCGCGCGACCCGCGCCAACGTATTTGCTGACGAGATGCGCTTCCGAAACAGGAACGTAAAGTTTCGGCGGCTCAATCGCGTCGCCGCTCGGCGCGAACTCAATCACCAGACATTCTGTGCCAACTTCATCCGGTGGGGCGAGCGTCCCCGCGAGCCGCGAACTTGTCATCGGCAAATTTTTTAGGCCAAGAAATTTTCCGATGCCGTGTTGCAAATGCACGACCAAATCGCCGAATTCCAAATCCGTGAAATCAATGTCCAGCGCGGAGCGCGCCGCCTGCGCGTGCGGCGATTTCAATTTGCGCGGTCGCTGAATTTTGTAACGGCCAAAAATTTCCGCGTCGGTCACGACAACCAATTTCGCTTCGTCACAAATGAAACCGCGCGCCAGCGAACCAATTTGAATGCGTAATTTTTCTTCGGCACTAAATCCAAGTTCTTTCCAGATTTCTTCAAATCGCTGCTTCTCGCCGTCGTTATTGCAAAAAATGTGGACGGAATAATTTTGTCGCAGCCAGCGGTGAAGCTGCTGAAAAAATTCGCGGCGTTGCGCTTCCGCGATTTGCGGTTCCGGCGCACGCTCGGCCAATGGACGAAACGCGTCGAGCGAAGAAAATTTCAAATCGCGAATTTCAAATCGCGAATTGGTTTCGTCTATTTCCGCGCTTTCGTAAATTTCCACCGAAGTCAATCCGCGCTGATTCAATTCCATCAAAAAATCCGGCCATGAAATGAAAAATGGATCGTCTTTCGGAATTTGTTCGGCGTAACTCCCGGCGTGGACGGCTAGCGATTCCGGTTCGCACAAAATGAAAATGGTTTCGCGCGGTAAATGGTCGAGCAAAGTTGATAGTTGATAGTTGATAGTTGATAGTTCGGAATTTGGATTCTGACTTCTTTTTTTCAAAATGCCAATTTCGCCGGCGGGCGGAATGGTGACTTCTGAAATTTCGCCGCGCGAAATTTGCGTGAGCGGGTCGAATTCGCGGAGCGATTCCAATTCGTCGCCAAAAAATTCGAGTCGCACCGGCCACGGACTCGTCGGCGGAAAAACGTCCACGATGCCGCCGCGCAACGCAAGTTCGCCTTTTTGCGAGACTTGTGCTTCCGGCTCATAGCCTTGTTCTTCGAGAAACTCAATCAAATCCAGCGGCGCGATTTTGTCGCCGCACGACAATTTGCGCGTGCGATTTTTCAAATCATCCGGTGCGAAGGTTTTTTGCAACAAGGCCGTGACACTCGTGACGACAATTTGAGATTTAAGATTTGAAATTTTAGATGGCGCAGAAAGCGCGACCAGAGCTTGCAAGCGGTCGCTGATGATATCGGCATGAGGCAATTTGTTTTCGTGCGGCAAAGTTTCCCAATTTGGATAAAACAATGGCGGCGTGCCCAGCCACGTTTCCAAGTCGGATTGAAAACTTTCCTGCGTTTTCAAATTTTCGGCGACGAGAACGAGGGTTTTTTGTGGAAATAATTTTTGCAGCAGCGCGGCGAAAAACGGCTGCGCGTTTGCCGTCACACCCGAAAAAGTCAGTGCTCCGCAATCCTCCAATCGCTGCGCGAGGGATTGCGCGGCGGGAGTTTTCAAAATGTCAGCGAACAAATCGCTTGTCGCTGACGCTGGCGCGTTTTGCGGCAAGCGCGAAGAAGTTCGCAGCAGATTTCACCGGCGTCAAGCCCGGCGACCATTTTTCCCGTGCGGGCGCAACATTTTCTTTGCGTGAAGCGATTATTTTCGGAACGATGAAGCCGTTCAATTTTTGAAATTCGGAGTGCGCGCGTTATACAACATTTTGTTTCCGGTTTTTTTCTGGCTGTCGTCGCCGTATTACGCGCTGCGGATGTGGCGGCGCGGCGACTGGTGGGCGGGTTTCGGCGGGCGATTCGGGCGTTACGACCGCAGGGTCAAACAGGCGTTGACCAATCGCCAAACGATTTGGCTACACGCCGTCAGCGTCGGCGAAGTGAATCTATGCCTGCAATTGATTCGCGCGTTGGAACCGCGCTTGCCGAATGTGAAGATTGTCGTGTCCACGACGACGACGACCGGCATGGCGGAATTGCAACGGCGGTTGCCGGCACAAGTCACCAAGATTTATTATCCGATTGATTCGCGCAAAGCCGTGGCGCGCGCGCTGGCCATTGTTCACCCCAAAGCCATCGTTTTAGTCGAAGCGGAAATCTGGCCGAATTTCATCTGGCGCGCACGAAAACTCGGCAAGCCGCTTTTTTTGGTCAACGCGCGGATGTCCGATCGTTCATTTCCGCGCTACAAAAAATTTGGATTTTTATTCCGGCAACTTTTTGCTTCGTTCAGTGGAGTCGGGGCACAGAATGAAACGGACGCGGCGCGCTTGTGCGAAATCGGTTGCCGGCCGGAAGCGATTCGAGTCGTTGGTAATTTGAAATTTGACGCCGCAGCAAAGCCGGATGAACGAAAAGCATTTGATGTCAATGCGCTGTTGCGCCAATTGGGCGTGCCGCCGGACACATCAATCTTGGTCGCTGGCAGCACGCATGATGGCGAGGAAAAAATTCTGGCGGATATTGTGAAACGATTGCGCACACGCTTTCCAAAATTATTTCTCGTTTTGGTGCCGCGCCATTTTGAGCGGTGCAAAGACGTTGCTCAGCAATTGCGTTCGCGCGGCGTAAAATTTATTTACCGCAGCGAAATTTCCTCAGATACGCGATTGCGCGAGGGCGAGGTGGAATGTTTGCTCGTAAATACGACGGGCGAATTGAAATTTTTCTATGAATGTGCGACATTAGTATTCGTCGGCAAAAGCCTGACGGCGGTCGGCGGACAAAATCCTATTGAACCGGCGGCACTGGGCAAAGCGATTGTTTTTGGGCCGAACATGCAAAATTTTGCAGACGTGACACGAAGTTTCCTTTCTGAAAACGCAGCGATCCAAGTGGGCGATGCAGTCGAATTGGAAAAAACATTGATGGAATTATTGTCAAATGAACCGCGCCGAAAAGAATTGGGAGATCATGCGTTGAAAGTTGTGCGGCAAAATCTCGGCGCCGTTGACCGCACGGTGGAAATGATTTTAGAAAATATGCAAAAACGTGGAATTTATCTCGCGCCGCAAAAATGATTCGCGATGAAGTTTCCCAGCTTGACGATTTTACGCGGGCTTTACATATTCCCGCACCGCTTTCGGTTGTGACCGGAAGTTTTAAGTTGTATGCCAAGAGCGAAGGTTCGTAATCCGGAAGCGCATGCGCCTTTGAAAAAAGGTGGACGCGATGTTTCAATTTCCACGGTCGAAATTTCCCAATCTGCCAAAAACATTTCGCCAAACGGCCTGCCCGCCGAATTCGCCGAAAAAATCAAGGAACTGGTTCGTCTGGCACAAGAGCAGGGGCGTTTGACTTACAACGATATCAACGACGTGCTCGCGGATTTGGAAGTCACGCCGGAACGGCTTGACGAGGTTTTTGCCAAACTGCGCAGTCTGGATATTGAGATTGTGGACCAGGCGGAGGTGGATCAAATCAAAACGGCCGATGCCGAAGAAGACGACACGTCACGACTCGACATTCTTGATGACCCGGTGCGGATGTATCTTAAACAAATGGGGCAGGTGGCGTTGCTGACGCGCGAGCAGGAGGTCGAAATCTCCAAGCGCATCGAACATGCCGAAAATGAAATCCGCAAGGTCATTTACAACCTTGGTTTCGCCGGCAAGGAACACATCGCGCTCGCGGAAAAACTGCTGGCCGACCCGCCGCGCGAACGATTTGATCGGGTTGTCCTTGACAAAAAGGTGGACAACCGCGACACGCATTTGCGCACACTGCGCAAATTGGTCGAACGCGTCCGCGAAATTGACCATGAAGTGGACGGCAAGTACAATGTTTGGCGCGAGACGACGGACGAGGACCAATCGGCGCGCGCGCTGGCAGAATTCAAAAAGGCCGACAAAAAACTTCAAGGCACGTTCTCCAAATTTTGTTTTAAACACAAGGTCATTGAGGAAATGACGCTGGTCGCGGAAAATATCCACGACAAATTGCAATA
>DASZXB010000051.1:0-11274 GCA_035546095.1 Verrucomicrobiia bacterium
CTCCTGTGCATGAATGCGATGATGATTGTAAAGCATCGGCATTTCGACGTTTTCCAGGGCGGACGTGCGCGACAACAAATTAAATCCTTGAAAGACAAATCCGATTTTCTCGTTGCGGATTTCGGCCAGCGCATCGCGCTCAAGTGTGGAAACGTCAATGCCGTCGAGCCAGTAATGTCCCTGCGTCGGCCGGTCGAGCGCGCCAATCATGTTCATCAAGGTGGATTTGCCCGAACCGCTGGAGCCCATGATGGCGACGAATTCGCCCGCGGCAATTTCCAGCGAAACGCCGCGCACGGCGTGAACATCCACTTCGCCCGTGTGATACGTCTTGTGGATGTCCTCAAGTTTGATGACGTGATGATTCGGTGCCATGATTCGGAAAATTTGAATTAACGCACTCGAGGAAATCCGCCGCCGCCAAAGGGGTTTCCTCCTGACGCGGTGCCAGTTGCAGAAAACGCCAACCCGGTGACGACCTGATCGTTCTCGCTCAACCCGGAAAGCACTTCGGTGTAAATGCCGTCGCTGATGCCAATTTTTATTTGAACAGGCTTTAATTGCTCGTCTTTGCCCTGACCGGTCAACACATAAACCGTGCGCATCATTTGATGCTCCGGGTTGTGCCCGCGCATTCCGCCGCCAAAACCGTTGAGACGATTCGTGCCTCGTCCGCCACCGCTGAATCCTTGGGAGGCTCCGCCGGCAAAAGCGTTCGTGCCCGGCGCATTGGTGCCGACGATGACGTTGGCTGTTTCCGGCGGGCGAAAACGCAGCGCGCCGTTGGGAATTTTCAATGCGTCTTCCTTTTGCGCAATCGTTATGGAAACATTTGCCGTCATGCCCGGCTTGAGTTTGTTGTCAGAATTTTTCACACCGATGACGCAATCATATGTGACAACGTTATTGGCGTTGGTCGGCGAATTGCGGACTTGCACCACCGTGCCGTGAAAGGTGCGATACGGATAGGCGTCCACGGTGAAATCCACGTGCTGTTTCTCTTCGACGCCGCCGATGTCCGCTTCGGCGACCGCCGTGTCAATTTGCATTTCCGTAAGGTTGTTGGCGATTTGAAACAAAGTCGGCGTGTTGAAACTGGATGCCACGGTTTGCCCGACATCCACTGACCGTGAAATGACAATGCCATCCACCGGCGAATAGATTTTACAGTAACCTAAATTTGCCACGGCATTGCTCAAAGCGGCTTCTTTGATTTCTACCATTGCCTCGGCTTCATGAAGATTGGCGACTGCCGTGTCGTAATCGGAACCGGAAATTAGACTGTTGGTGAACAAATCACTGCTGCGCCGGGCCTCAACTTGTTGCAACTCAAGATTCGCCTTGGCATTGGCCAAATCAGCTTCGGCCTGACGCACTTGAGCTTCATATGTCCGCGGGTCAATTTCTGCAATTACCTGCCCGGCTTTAACCAGTGAATTAAAATCCACATTTATTTTATCAATCGTGCCGGAAACCTGACAGCCGACCTGCACGTTCGTGACCGGATTCAACGTGCCGGTCGCCGTGACCAATTGAATCAATTCACCGCGCTCCACCGCCGCCGTTTGATATTGCGGCGCGTCAGCATCTTTATGCTTAAAATGCCAGACGACACCCGCAATCACGATGATGATGACCGCCGCAATGATAATCCATTTCAACCAACCGCTATTTTGATTTTTTGCCATATTTTACTTCAATTGACGCTGATGCCGACATTTGAGACAGCGGCGATTGCGAACAAGTTACGCAAATTTACGAAACTGTCCATGCTTTCGTCTGCTTACTTTCGGTTTGAGCCCATCACGCTAATGCTTAAAATTCCATCGTGCTTGAACAATTCATCCGGCAGCTTGCCGCAAAGCAATCGCTCGACGACAAACAAATCCGCGAGGCGATTGAACAGCTCACCGACGGAAAAATTCCGGCGAACATCAAAGCGGATTTTCTGACCGCGCTGGCGCAAAAAGGAGAAACGCCCAACGAAATCGCCGCGTTTGTGCGCGCGCTTCGCGACAAGTCCATTCAACCGCCGCTCGATGCCGAAACGCGCGCGCGCGAAATTCTCGATGTCGTCGGCACGGGCGGTGACCGTTTGGGCACATTCAACATTTCCACAGCAGCGGCGTTGATTTGCGCGGCAGCGGGCGTGACCGTCGCCAAACACGGCAACCGCGCCGTCACGTCTCAAGCCGGCAGCGCCGACGTATTGGAAGCGCTCGGCATCCGCATTGATTTATCGCCGCAAGAAGCGGCACATTCATTGCGCGAACATCATTTTGCTTTTTTCTTCGCGCCCAATTTTCACCCTGCATTCAAACACATTTCCCTCGCACGAAAATTGTGTGCTGAACGCGGCCAACGCACCATTTTTAATTTTCTTGGTCCGCTGCTCAATCCTGTGCGCCCGTCGGCCATGCTTGTTGGCGTGCCGCGACCGGAACTTTGCGAATCGCTGGCGCGTGTCTTGCAATCCGTCGAAGTCCGGCGCGCGATGGTCGTTTGTGGTGAAATTTCTGGCACAGGTTTTTTGGACGAATTTTCGCCGCTTGGCAAAAATACCGTTGCTGAATTTTATCAACAACGCGGCTTTAATGTTTCAACAACCGCGCCCGAACAATTTCCTTTGCAACCGGCAACGCTCAATGATTTGCTCGGCGGCGACAAACATCGGAATGCCCAAATCATCCGTGAAATTTTTTCCGGCCAGGAACGCGGACCAAAGCGCGACGCGGTATTGTTGAATGCAGCGGCGGCACTTTTTGTTGCGGGCAAAGTCAAATCGCTTTTTGAAGGCTGGGATTTGGCGGACGAAATCATCAAGCGCGGACACGCCAAAGCGAAACTCGCCGAACTCGCAAACTAATTTTCCTCTTCCGGCACAGGCTCTTCGGCGGCTTCTGCCGCTGCTTCCGTTTCCAGCGAGGCGTAATGCAAACCTAAATTATGTTGCGCGGTTTTGTCGCCTTGCCGCGCGGCTTTGATGAACCATTTCAACGCTTCCTGCTGATTTTGTTCCACGCCGCGGCCGGTCTGATAACACAAACCCAAATTGCATTGCGCGGGCGCCAATTCCTGCTCCGCCGCCGCGCGATACCATTTGACCGCTTCAACAAAATTTTGTGGCACGACCTGACCCGCTTCGTAAAACACGCCGAGATTAAATTGCGCCGCCGGATAACCACGCGTCGCTGATTCGCGATACCATTTGACCGCTTCGGCAAAATTTTGCGGCACGCCCTGGCCGGTTTCGTAAAGCACGCCCAGATTGAATTGCGCCGCCGGATCATTTTGTTCCGCCGATTCACGCAACCATTTCGCCGCTTCGCCAAACTCCTGCGGTACACCCGCGCCGTTCAAATAGCAAACACCCAGATAACATTGCGCGACCGAATCGCCCTGTTCTGCCGCGCGGCGAAACCATTTCACGGCTTCCTGATAATCCTGCGCCACACCCTGGCCGGTTTGGAAACACACGCCCAAATAGCATTGCGCTTGCGGATCGCCTTCGTGGGCGGCTTGACGCATTGCTTCAAATGTTTCCCATGTGCGGCGGTTGGACATTCCTTAAATCTTTAGACCCATCAAAGTAGTTTTTAATTGGCCGAATTCAAGCTGCGAATTCGCTTCCGCCGAATCACGCCGCCTGCTACATAAACTGCATGGCAACAAGTTTGAGAATTGGTTTTCTTGGCGCGGGCAAAATGGCCACCGCGCTCGCCAAAGGTTTTGTCCGCGCCGAAATCGTTTTCCCGCGCGAAATCATCGCCGGCGACTTGTTCAACGTAGCGCGAAGTTATTTCTCCAAAGACACTGGCGCAAAAGCCATTGCGTCTAATGCCGAAGTCCTGAAATTCGCCAACGTCTTGATTCTCGCCGTGAAGCCGGATCAAGTCGCGCCCGTTCTGTCTGAAGTGCATGAGCATTTCAACAAGCAACATTTGCTCATTTCGATTGCCGCCGGTGTCACAATCCCAAAACTGGAAAATCTTTTGCCTGACGGCGCGCGCGTCATTCGCGTTATGCCTAACACGCCCGCGCTCGTTAGCGAAGGCGCGTCCGCGTTTGCGCTCGGAAAAAATGCGACGGCTGCCGACGGCGAAATCGCCCAAAAACTGTTGTCCGCCGTCGGCGTCGCGTTTCAAGTCAAAGAAAGCTTGCTCGACGCCGTGACCGGCTTGAGCGGCAGCGGCCCCGCTTACGTTTACCAATTCATCGAAGCCTTGAGCGACGGCGGAGTCGCCGCCGGATTGCCGCGCGACATCGCGACCAAGCTCGCCGCGCAAACCGTTCTCGGCGCGGCCAAAATGGTTTTGGAAACCGGCCAACATCCCGGCGCGCTCAAAGATCAAGTCACGAGTCCCGGCGGCACAACGATTGAAGGCTTACATGCATTGGAAAAAGGAAAATTGCGCGCGACCGTGATGAGCGCCGTCCGCGCCGCGACGGAGAAATCAAAAAAGCTGGGACAAAATTGATTTATGAAAATTTCCTTCCTAGAATTTTGCCGGAGAAATTATTACCGTGCATTTGTTTGCATGGGTATTGGAATGAGCATTGAATTTTTCTCGCATTGTACTCCAAGCGCTTTTGAATTTTGGCTTTCGTTTCTTGGAATTTTGATTGCTGTTGCAAGTGCGGTTGTTTGTGGAATTGGGCTAATTTTAGAACGCAGGCATCACAAACAGGACAAAAAGTAACTTCAATAGGCTGAAGCCGTTGAAGACATCGCAAAGAACTTTTTTGGCGTGATTAACGTGATATATTCACAAGACATTGGCTATGAATCCCAAACCGCCCACCGAAAAACAATTGCGCATCATTTGGTTTGCAGCGACAGGATTGGCGGTTGCGGTGGTCATTGCGCTTGTCGTGACGGCAATCTGGGGATTGGCGCATTTGCTGGATTTATTAAGTCCGGTGCTGTGGCCGTTGGCAATCGCGGCGGTCGTCGCGTGTTTGCTTTCGCCGGTCGTGGATTGGCTGGAAAAACGCAATGTGCCGCGCGCTCGCGCCATCATTTTAGTTTTTGTCGTTGCTTTTGTGGTCATTCTCGGCGTGTTGGCCAGCGTGATTCCGCAAGTGGTGGTGGAAACACGGCAACTTGCGGTGAAAATTCCCGAATACTCCGACCGGCTGCAATCGCGGGTGAATGATTTCGTGGATCATCCGCCAGAATTGATTCGTCATCTCCTTCCACCGCCGCCAGTTGAAACCAGTGCCAATTCCGTCGCTGCCCCGGAAAAACCCGCACTCACTTCGGTCACCCATTGGCTCGCAGGCAGTTTGCCGAAAATGAGTTCGTGGTTGCTCGGACAAATCGGCAAAGTCGCGTCCGGTTTCAGTTTTGTGGCCGGGCTGGTTTTGATCCCCGTGTATGCGTTTTATTTTCTGCTCGAAAAACGCGGTATCGCAAGTCATTGGAAGGAATATCTGCCCGTGCGTGAATCGTCGGTGAAAGAGGAAATGATTTTTGTGCTGGATGCCATTAGCCAATATCTCGTCGCTTTTTTTCGTGGACAGGTACTCGTGGCAATTTGTGATGCCATCCTTTACACCATCGGTTTTCTTATCGTCGGCGTGAATTATGCGTTTCTACTCGGATTTGCCGCCGTGTTTCTGACGATGATTCCGTTTCTCGGCGCAATTATCATTTGTATCACGGCATTGGCATTGGCATTTGTGCAATATGGCGATTGGACGCATCCGCTGATGGTGCTGGGTGTGTTTGCCGTGGTGCAAACGTTGGAAGGGCTGTTCATTTCGCCGAAAATCATGGGCGACCGCGTCGGGCTGCATCCGCTTGTCATCATCATCGCCGTCATGACCGGAACGACATTGCTCGGCGGCATTCTCGGCGGCGTCCTGGCCATTCCGCTGGCCGCCGCATTGCGCGTGTTGATGCTGCGATACGTCTGGAAGAAGAACGAAATGACTTAATGTTTCACCCGCAATTGCCGCACGTCCACCGCTTCCATGCCTGCATCGCGAATGGCCTGCATTCCCAAATCCGTGTCCTCATAAGCGCGACAGCATTTCGGCTCGACGCCAATTCGTTTTGCCGCTTCCAAAAAAATATCCGGTGCTGGTTTCTGATTTTGCACCATTTCACTTGTGACAATCGCGCCGAACAAATGGCGAATTTTCAAATGCTCCAAAACTTGCGTAATAATTTGCTGCGTGCCGCCGGACGCGACCGCCATCGGAATTTTCCCGAAATTTTCTTTGGCGATTTCCACGACGGCATGAATCGGCTCGACTTGTGGCAGCAACGGCAGATAAGCGTTTTCCTTTTCGTGCGAAGCTTTGATGTGATCCAGCGTCATACCTTGTTCCTTTGCCAGCATTTTCAAAATGTCGCGCGACGGCACACCGCCGAGCGCATAAAACCGGTCTTCGGGAAAATGTAATTTATATTTGGCCGTGACCATTTGCCATGCGCGCCAGTGCAACGGCATTGTATCGGCCAACGTGCCGTCACAATCGAAAATCAAACCTTTGATGTGTGCGGGTAAATTCATAATTTCAATCCGGCCAGTTTATCTTCCAAATCATTCGTCATCAGCGGTTCAATCAAACCATCCAATTCGCCTTCAATCACATTCGCCAAATTGTAAAGCGTCAGCTCGATGCGATGGTCGGTGATGCGATTTTGCGGGAAGTTGTAAGTGCGGATTTTTTCGTTGCGTTCGCCAGTGCCGACTTGCTGTTTGCGATTCGCCGCGTATTTCGCATTTTCCTCGGCGATTTTCGCTTCGAGCAAACGCGAGCGCAAAACTTTCATCGCCTTTGCACGATTTTTTATTTGCGAACGTTCGTCCGCGATCCGCACGGTCAGGCCGCTCGGCTTGTGATTGATTTGCACGGCTGAATCCGTCGTGTTCACGCCTTGACCGCCTTTGCCGGACGCGCGGCAAACGGTGACTTCGATTTCGTCCGGCTTGATTTCCACATCCACCTCTTCCGCTTCAGGCAAAACAGCAACGGTGCAAGTGCTCGTGTGAATCCGGCCTTGCGCTTCGGTCGCGGGCACGCGCTGGACGCGATGAACACCACTCTCGTATTTCAATCGTTTGAAAACGTCCGTGCCGGTGACGCTGAAAATAATTTCCTTGAAACCGCCGAGGTCGGACGGACTCGAATCCATCGTTTCGATTTTCCAGCCGCGCGCTTCGGCGTAACGCGAATACATGCGATACAAATCGGCGGCGAACAAGGCAGATTCCGAACCGCCGGCACCGGCGCGAATTTCAATAATCGTGTTGCGCGAATCCGTCGGATTCGGCGGCACAAGACCAAATTGCAATTGCTGGGACAATTTTTTTTCGTCCGTTTCGAGCCGCACAATTTCTTCTTTTGCCATTTGTGCCATTTCGGAATCCGGTGACTCGGTTTTCAATAGCGAATGGTTTTCTTCCAGTTCCGCGAGCGTTTTTTTGTAATTATCGCCGGCCGCGACCAATTCTTTTAGCCGCGAATATTCACGCGATAATTCCTGCGCGTGCTGGGGATTGTCGAAAGCTTTCGGATCGCTCAACGTCGATTCCAATTCGGCGTGGCGCTGGCGAAATTTTTCGATGTGCGGCAACAAGTTCATTTCAATTTAGCCACGAATGAAACACGGATCGAATACGGATAAAATTTAATTCACATGACTTTATTTTGTTTTCGAAATCCGTGTTTGTTCCGTGTTTAATCAGTGGCTGAAAAAACAAACCGCCCGCGATTCCAAAATGGAACGGCGGGCGGTCTTTTGAAAATCGCTAAGCTTTTTTCTTTTTCTTTGTGGCAAACGCTTCCTGAGCGGCTTGCGTCTTGGCGGCGCGTTGCTGAAATTTGTCCACGCGACCGGCGGTGTCCACGAACTTTTGCTGTCCGGTGTAAAACGGATGGCACACGTTGCAAATGCCGACGATAATCGTTTGCTTGGTGGAGCGGGTTTTAATCACATTGCCACAGGCGCAACGGATTTCCGCGTCCACATATTTCGGATGAATGTCCGTCTTCATAGAAAAGGACGAAAAGTCTATCAGGAAAATGCGTGATGACAAGAGGGAATTTTTGCATCGACGATTAAATTTTTAAATGGAAGGATTTTCTCTTTGCGCAAATGAATCCAAAAAATTAAGATAATCGCGGTTTGTCCGATGGTGTAATGGTAGCACAGAGCCCTTTGGAGGCTTTAGTCATGGTTCGAATCCATGTCGGACAGCCAATTTGATTTGCGTTTCCTCGAATTCTTTGGCAGGGAATTTCAATTCCCCGATTCTGTTTCAAGCATATCTTGCCCTGAATCCATTTTGCTTTTTTTTCCATCTCCGTATCGCTTCAAGTAAACCATTAAAATACTGACGTCCGCAGGTGAAACACCTGAAATCCTTGCAGCTTGTCCGATGGTTGCCGGACGAATTTTGGAGAGTTTTTGGCGCGCTTCCAGACGAAGACTCGGCACAATTGAGAAATCAAATTCACATGGTATTTTTTTATTCTCAAATTTACTGAACTTTTCTACTTCAACTTCCTGCCTCTCGATGTAACCGGCATACTTAATCGCAATCTCAACCTGTTGAATAATTTCATCGGAAAGACTTGGGTCGTTGTTCGGCAAATTTTTGTAGGAAATTTCCGGGTTGGAAAGGATCTTCGCCAATGTTTTTCCAAAGTAATACGTTGAGCATAAACGATTTATTTCATTTTCTATCATCGTTTTTTTACTCCCGAACTTTATGTAATTGTGCTTGGCCAAAAGGCCTATTTCATATCCGATTTCTGAAAGTCTTAAATCGGCGTTGTCTTGACGCAAGAGCAAGCGGTATTCAGCACGGGATGTGAACATTCTATATGGTTCACTGGTTCCTTTTGTTATTAAATCGTCAATTAAAACGCCAATGTAGGCCTGATCTCTTCTAAAAACAATTGGCGTCAAATTTCTCACCCGGCGCACAGCATTTATTCCAGCCATCATTCCTTGTGCTGCGGCTTCTTCATAACCGGAAGTTCCGTTAATTTGACCCGCCAAGAATAAATTCTGACAAACTTTCGTCTCCAGCGATAGAAGCAATTGTGTCGGATAAGCGAAGTCATATTCAACTGCATATGCCGGACGCAAAATTTCAGCCTTTTCACAACCTGTGATTGTTCTTACCAGTTCATACTGCACTTCAAATGGTAAACAAGTAGAAAATCCGTTGACATAAAATTCATCCGTTTCAATCCCTTCTGGTTCAAGAAAAATTTGATGCCGCAATTTCTCTGGAAATTTGACAATTTTATCTTCAATTGAAGGACAATAGCGAGGCCCAACACCTTCAATCACACCTGAATACATGGGTGATTTATGAAGGTTTTCACGAATAATTTTTGCTGTTCTTTCAGTTGTAAAAGTAATATAACAAGGCAATTGTCCATTAATTCTATCCAGCATCGAACCTATTGGATATTTGTCTTTAGAATGAATTGGAGCGGGTATTTTTCTTGATTGTTCCATGTGGAACAAATCATCCCTCCAAAAAGTGAAATATGGGACTGGCTCATCTCCATGTTGAATTTCTGTTTTATTGAAATCAATAGAACGACGTAACAATCGCGGTGGAGTTCCTGTTTTCAATCTTCCAAGCTCTAAGCCTAGCTCCTTTAAGGACGACGAAAGGTTTATAGCCGCCGCGTCGCCAGATCGCCCGCCAGATTGTTGATTTCCACCAATGTGCATCAATCCCCTAAGAAATGTCCCGGTGGTAACGATGATTGCACTCCCCAGATATTGAACCTCCAAATTAGTTTCAACTCCAAAAGCCATGCCGTTCTTATGCAGGATTTTTGTGCTCTGCCCCTGCTTTACATCTAAATTCGGTTCTGCTTCACAAATCCATTTAAGCCTAAATTGATAAGCCTTTTTGTCACATTGAGCGCGTGGAGCCCAAACTGCGGGGCCTTTTTTAGTATTTAGCATTCTAAACTGAATTCCAGTCATATCGGTGTTTTTTCCCATCTCGCCACCGAGCGCATCTATTTCCCTTGCCAAGTGTCCTTTAGCCAATCCTCCAATCGCAGGATTACAGGACATTTGACCAATCGTATCAACATTTATAGTTAATAAAAGTGTTTGGCAACCCATCTTAGCGGCGGCAAGCGCAGCTTCGACTCCAGCGTGACCAGCACCAATAACAATTACGTCGTATTTCTTAGGATAAACAAACATCAAGTAAATTTATTAAATAATTAATAATTATTTTATCGTTAACGAAAACATATCAACCGACCGGCAATTTTAATAAAATTATCGTTCCGAAACCTAATTTGGATTGGATTCTTATTTGTCCTCCATGTGCTTCAATAATGCGGCCAACAATCGCCAATCCCAAACCTGATCCTCTGGCTTTTGTTGTATGCAAAACCGTTTTGAATGCACTGCGCTTAAGTTCTTCACTCATGCCCTTGCCAGTATCTTTGAATTTAATCGTTGCATAAGCTGAATTCAAGGTAGTCTTATTAGGGCACATCAATTCAGATTTTATCGTTAGCGTTCCACCTTTTGGCATGGCTTCCGCAGCATTAAGAATTAAATTCAAAAAAGCCTGTTCTAACTGTTGGGCATCGCCCATTACCGTTGGTAAATCATTTTGAAGATTACGAATCAACTTGATGTTTTGATTAGCTAACTTATGGCGAACCAATAAACCAAGTTCATCAATCAGATCGTTCAAATTCACCGGGGCAAGTTGCGGTTCTGTTGTTTTTGCAAATGCAAGAATCTGCTCAACAATTTTATTCAAATGTTCGATTTTTGAATCAATTATTTTTGCGTCCTTTGCGCGCGGATCTCCATTTGGAAATTTCAAGTCCAATGAATGGTAGAGTAATTTCATCACAGTAAGCGGATTGCGAATTTCATGCGCGACTTCTGCGGCTAACAGACCTAATGCCGAAAGTTTCTCGTTCTGGCGCAATTGCTCTTCTACGTCCATCACGCGTTCATAGAGCCTAGCTTTCTCAATTGCAATTGCAGATAATTCAGCTAACGCGCTTAAAATCTGAATTTCTTCATTAGAAAAATTATAAAGTCTTTCTGTATAAACACTTAATGTTCCAATCGTTTGGTTGGCAAAGAGTAGTGGAACACTTAATAATGAAACCAATCCTTCGCGGCGTGCCAGTTCAATATTTTGATAACGATTTGAAGTTTGAACATTGGCAACTTGCAACGGTTTTTTCCTACGCACCACGACACCTAATAAGCTTTCATTGACACTTAGACGAGGTTTTTTCACATAAGCT
>DASZXB010000052.1:0-10070 GCA_035546095.1 Verrucomicrobiia bacterium
AATTTCCTTCAGCAACGCTTCCCAGATTTCTTCCATTTGCGTCAGCATCGTCCAATTGACGAAGCCGATTAAATCCGCGCCGGCGATTTTGGCGGCAAATTTGTCGCGGCCAAAACGCGATTGCACGTTCGCCCAGTTCACGTCGCGGAGCGAAACGGTCTTGCCGACCATGATTTTCCCATCCTCAAATTCCAGCGCGTCCGTGTGGCCGGGTTCGGCAATCGAATAAACCTCCGCGTGCTTCGCAAAATCGGTGAATACGGGATTCAATTGCGGCCAGCCGAGATTTCCCAGATAAGAAACTTTCAAGCCGAGATTCGCCAGCGCGTTGGCCATGATCGGGCCATTGCCGCCGAGCTTGGTCACGCGATTGACAATTTCGATGTTGGTGCTCCGGCCCGCCGCCGCCGCGACGCGCTCGGCGAATTTTGAAATCGTCGCCAGTCGTGTGAACGAATCCGCGCCGTCGCGTTTGTCCACGACGTGCAAAATCTCGTCCACAAAACCGTCAAGGCCGACAAACGCGGACATTTTTTTCGCCGCCACCTCGCCCGCCAGCAATTTCTGCGCGCATTGCTCGCGCAATTCAGGTGTGTTCATCGGTGAAAGTTTGCAAAAACCGGACGCCGTGCGCAATTTTTAATCCGCGCGGATACCAAGAATTTGCAGAATCCGTTCCAATTCCTCGTCGCTAAAAAATGAAATCTCCACCGCGCCCTTGCCCTGCGTGTAATTCAATTTTACCTTGGTTGCGAACACTTCGCGCAGTCGCGCCTCTAAATCCGCCACGTGCGGATCGCCTGCGGGAGCGACGGCGGTTTGCGGATGGCCGTCGGTTTTTTTTGCGCCGCGCGATTGCAATTTGGCGACCAACCCCTCCGTTTGCCGGACATTCAAGCCTTCCTTGATGACGCGCTCGGCGGCGAGTTTTTGATTTCTTTCATCGTCCAAGCCAAGGATAACTTTGGCGTGACCGACAGAAAGCCGCCCTTCACGAACGTATTTCTGGAGCAACTCCGGCAACTTTAACAATCGCAGCGCATTAGCGACGACTGCGCGGCTCTTGCCGACCTTCGCCGCAATCTCTTCCTGTGTGAGTTGAAATTGCCCCGCCAATTGCGCATAACCATGCGCCTCTTCAATTGCGTTCAGATTTTCGCGCTGAAGATTTTCAATCAGCGCCAGTTCTAAAACCGCACGGTCGTCGGCCTCGCGCGTGATGATGGGAACTTCCGGCAAATTCAGCAATTGCGCCGCACGCCAACGACGTTCACCGGCGATCAGTTCAAAAAATTCGTCGCGCACGCGCACGACCAGCGGTTGCACGATACCTTGTTCACGGATGGAATCCGCCAGTTCACGCAAGGACTCATCCAAAAATTCTTTGCGCGGTTGCAGCGGCGATGGCCGGATTTTGCTCAACGGCACGCGCTGCACGCGCTCATGAGAATCCGGTGCGGGCGATGAAATCGGGGCAGGGGGCGAATCTGTTGGCGCGATTGCGGGCCGGGTCAGAACCGGATTGCCGCCGAGCAACGCGCCAAGTCCACGTCCCAAAGCAGGTTTTGCCATGCGTGCAGAGTGTCGCAGCCAGGGAAAGTTGTCAACGCGAAGCCACTTTGGACTTTAGAATTTATGCTTTTGTCTTACCTTCAATTTGTGAGTCATAAAAGTGCACGCATCGCTGTGATGGTTGAATCTTTTCGCGGTCAAGACCTCGACGCGCATTACGTCGGTTATTTTCATTGCTTCAACCGCCAGCTTTTTTACGAGGCGCATGACGTTCTGGAAAATTTATGGCTCAAAGACCGGCGCGGCTCCAACGGAGATTTTTACAAAGGATTGATTCAACTAGCGGGCGCGTTTGTGCATCTGCAAAAAAATCGTCTGCGGCCGTCGGCGGCATTGTTCAAACTCGCGCAAACCAACCTGAATAAATATCCCGACATTCACGAACGACTCAACGTCGCGGCGGTACAATTATTGATTTTGGGCTGGCTGCGGCAGTTGGAGAAAGACGAATTCAGCCGGAATCCGTTGACCGCCGTGAATGTGCCGCAACTCGCGTTGCAAAAATGAATGTGTTTGATAAACCCAAACGGATTGTCATCGCCGGTGGCAACGGTTTCATTGGCAAAGCGCTTGCGCAAAGATTGCTACCGTTCGGCTACGAAATCATTGTGTTGACCCGCAATCCGCGTGAACGATTCGGCGGCATTAGGGAAATCGAATGGGATGGCGAACATATCGGCGAATGGCTGAAATTTTTGGAAAGCGCAGAAGCGGTCGTGAACCTCACCGGGAAAAACGTCAATTGCCCGCACACGCCGGAAAATCTTCGCGAATTGACCAGTTCACGCGTGAATTCCATTCGAGCCGTTGCGTATGCGTTTGAGCATATCAAAACGCCGCCGCGAGTCTGGGTGCAGGCCAGCGCCGTTGGATTTTATGGCAACACTGGCGATAAATTGTGCGATGAGACTTCGCCCAACGGCTCGGACAATCTCGGTGAAGTTTGCCGTCAATGGGAAAACGCTTTCAATTCAGTGGAAGCACCGAAAATGCGAAAAGTTATTCTCCGAATTGGTTTTGTGCTTGGACGCAGTGGCGGTGCATTGCCAGTTTTAGAAAAATTGACCAAACGATTTCTCGGCGGAACGGCAGGCGACGGAGAACAATTCATCAGTTGGATTCACCTCGCGGATTTGACGCAGATGTTTCTCGAAACGATTGAGCGCGATAATTATTGGGGAATTTTCAATGCGGTCGGGCCGAATCCCGTGACAAATGCCGAATTCATGGGCGAATTGCGGAGCGCGTTGCATCGTCCGTGGAGTCCGCCTGTGCCGGCTTGGGCTGTAAAACTTGGATCGCGATTGATGAAGAGCGAACCGTCGCTGGCGTTGACAAGCAGTCACGTGACGCCAAAGCGTTTTTTGGAAGCGGGATTTCTATTCCAATACGCTCGACTGCGCGACGCGCTGAAGGACATTTACTCATTGGGTTAATATGTTTCAATTTTCCGGCGTTGTTTGACCCATTTACGCTTGACATTTTTCATTTATTCTGTAATTTCTGTTTTGACAGAAATAAAAGAAATATGAAATCGTTAAGTCCGGTCGAACAAAAATTCATTTTACATTGGGGCGAAATGGGAACGAAATGGGGCATCAACCGCACCGTCGCGCAGATTCACGCGCTGCTTTACCTTTCGCCTAAACCGCTCAACGCCGAGGAAATCAGCGAAACATTGAACGTGGCGCGTTCCAACGTGAGCAACAGCCTTAAAGAATTACAAAGCTGGCACATCGCAAAACTCGTTCACGTGCTAGGCGACAAGCGCGACCATTTCGAGGCGTTGCCAGATGTCTGGGAAACGTTCCGCATCGTTTTGGAAGAGCGCAAAAAACGCGAGATTGACCCGACGCTGACGGTATTGCGCGAGTGCGTGGCGCAGGCAGATGAGGATGCGGTTACAAGCGAATATACCGAACAACGCCTGCGTGCCTTGACAGATTTTTTTGAAACGACCGTCGGTTGGTATGGACAGATTTGCCACTGGCCGGCGAGTGCGTTTATGAAATTCACAAAATTCGGCGGCAAAATCCAAAAGCTACTCGGCATCGGAAAATAGATTTGTGGAAACAACCATTCCAAATCAAGGAATTGAAGTCACGCACGGCTGGGTATTTTACGACGGCGAATGTCCGTTGTGTCTCGCCACCGTTGCGCGGTTCGGTCCGTTATTGTGCCGCCATCATTTTGAACTGGCACAACTACAAATGCCGTGGGTGCAAAAGCGGCTCGGCTTGAGTCCAGGCCAATCGCTAGCCGAAATGAAACTACTTACAGCGGACGATCAAATTTACGGCGGTGCGGACGCGTTGCTGCAAATTGCTCGACGGATTTGGTGGGCGTGGCCGATTTTCGCACTGGTAAAAATCCCCGGCATCACGCCTTTGTTTCGCGCCACTTATCGTTGGCTCGCTGCGAATCGGACTTGTTTCGGCAGTAAATGTTTGATTCCTGAAAACCATTATCACAAACCAAATTAAATTAACTAAATAAAACTAAACTATGAACACCAGCCTAATCATCTACATCGCGTATTTCCTCATCAGTCTTGGCATGACTGTTTGGGTGGCGCGCACTCTCCATAAGAATGGCCGGATATTTCTGGTTGATGCCTTTTCGGGTAATCAACAAATGGCCGATTCCGTGAATCATCTCCTGGTCGTTGGTTTTTACCTTATCAACATCGGGTTTATTCTTCTTTTCCTTCGTGTCGGCGAAAAGCCGAGCGACCTTGTTCAAGGAGTTGAATACATTTCAACGAAACTCGGAATTGTAATGCTTGTCTTGGGCGGAATGCACTTTTTCAATATGTTCAATTTTTCCAAGATGCGTAAGAAGGGTATCGCTCGTAATATACCTCCTATCTTAAATGAAAAGAGCGTCGCCTGACGAGTTGTTGAAACCCACTTTGCTTGGAATTCTGCACGGATGGCAGGTGTGCGAGTGACTGGTTGTATTGGAAAATAAAATTACATGAAAAGTCGATCATTCTCGCACTTGTTGTCGTTCCGTCCGCCGCTTCTTTCGGATTTGGCATCCGCCGTGGCCGCAACGTCGCATGAACGTTTCCCTTAAAAATGCTTTGTTGCTCACAAATATTTGGCCGTGGTTTCGCGCGGCAGATTTGATTGGCGCAAATTATTCGCCCGGTTTTGAAGAAGTTCGGGTGGGCTGGCCCCATACATGCGAATGAATCGCCTTCACGACTTGACAAATTTTACTTGATGAAATCTTGGAAAATTTTCGTGTAAGCCCACGGTTCTTGTTTGACGCCGCTACGATTGCTGCCAGCGTTGCCGCTGGGTTTACCGTTGTCGCGATTACTGCACCAAAATGAAACGCTGCAAACCCACGGTTGAGATTTGGCCCAGTCAATCAACGTCTTTGCGTCTTCGAGGGTAAAAATTTCTGATTTTATGTCGTTTTGGCCGATATCCGGCGTCAGCCCGATTTGGATGTTTGGGTCAATCGCCTGACATTGTTCATAAGCTTTCAACGCACTCGTGATGGCAACATCACTCATCTTTTTGCCTTTGGAAAAATGTTCGCCGAAATCCATCGTCATGATGTTGACGGAATGGATTTTCAATCCTTTTGCTTTCGCAGCGGCGAGCAGTTTTTGTGAATCGGTCGAAATGCCATTCGGATCAACCGGCAAAGTGTATGAAATCATCAAGCCGGGATTTTTTCTTTGTAGATTGGCCAGTGCCAAATTGCGTCGTTCATTTGCGGCGTGGTTTTCAAGATTTTTGCCTTCAATGTCAAAATCCAGCCAGGTGAAATGATAATGGTCAATTACCGATTGATATTTGGCTTCAAGCGCTTGTGCATTGGTTTCCACGACCGCAATTTCTTTGCCATCGGCTCCGCCAAAGGAAATAATAACGTCACCGCCGTGTTCGCGGATTTTTTCAATCTGTTCGTCATAAAAATTTTGCTGCATGTTTTTTTTGCCGAACCACGCGGGATTGTTCGATTTATTGGCGATGATGAACGCCAGCGTGTAAAATTTCTGACCAGACTGATCATCGCAATCCGTCAGTTTGAAATGGTCGTTGAACCCGGCATACATGTATGGCGCAAAAACACGATTTGGCCAATGATCGTTCTTTGCGGTCTGGCGCGTGGCGCACCCGGCGACCAACAGAATTGCAATGAAAGGCAGAGTAAGAATTTGGGTGCGCATGATTTTTCTCACATCATAGTATCGGGTTTCCGCCACCGTCAATTTTCATTCGACCCGTGGTGATTTCATTGTTAGCCTGAATCCATTATGTCACCGGACGAAATTTTGCTGGAAGCGGAAGACAAAATGATCAAGACCGAGCAGGTGGTCATCAATGAATTTGCGGGCGTGCGGACGGGCAAGGCGTCGGCGTCGCTCGTCGAAAACATTCAGGTGGAAGTCTATGGCTCAATGATGCGCGTGCGCGAACTGGCGGGCATCACCACGCCGGAGACGCGCCAATTGGTCATTCAGCCGTGGGATGCGGCGTCTTTGCAACCGATTGAGAAAGCGATTCAAAAGGCCAATCTCGGATTGTCGCCAGCCGTGCAAGGCCGGCTCATCCGCATATCATTTCCTGAATTGAGCACGGAACGACGGCAGGAATTCGTGAAGATCACAAAAAAAATGGCCGAGGATGGGCGCGTGGCGATTCGCCACGTGCGACGTGACGCGCTGGAGGAATTAAAAAAATCCGTCAAGGCGGGCGAAACGAGCGAGGAAGAGCAGGAAAAAGCCGAGAAAGAGATTCAGAAATTGACCGACCAATACATCGCCAAAATTGACGAGCATCTGACGCACAAGGAAAAGGAAATCATGACGGTGTAAATCCGTTGCGTCGTAAATCATCAATCGTTTTTTGAAATGCCTTCGCGCACCCACTGAACGGCGTTCAAAATCAATTCGGTGGAGTTTTTCAGATTAAGTTTTTCTTTGATCCGGTTGCGGAACGAATTGATAGTGGCAATCGTCAAATTCAATTCTTCGGCAATCTGGCGGGTGGCCTTGCCTTGCCCCAACATGCGAAAGACTTCCAGTTCCCGGTCGCTCAAGGTTTCGATGGGCGAAGTTGGTTGCTCGGCGCGTCCGCCACGCATGAATTTTGCGAGCATGGTGGCGGACATTTTTTCGCTCAAATAGATGTCGCCGCCCAGCACTTTGCGGATGGCTTGCTTCACCGTTTTGGCGGGTTCCTGTTTCATGACGTAGCCCATCGCACCGACGCGCAGGGCGCGTTCAGCGTAAAGCGATTCTTCGTGCATGGAGACAACCAGCACCGGCAAATCTTCAAATTCGGCCTTGATATTTTTGATGAGGTCAATGCCCGTCGTGCCGGAAAGCGAAATATCCACGATGACCAGATGAGGTTTTAATTCGCGGATTTCCTGCATGGCTTCGGCAGCGCCGGCAACATCGCCACAAACTGTCAAATCCGGCTCGCGTTCGATGAGTTGCCGCAATCCTTCACGGAACATCGTGTGGTCATCCACGATGAAGACACAGCTTTTGGCGGATGGTTCAACAGCACGTTTTGAAGATTCGTTGGTTGGATTGGCAACGGGCGTGGTCATAAAGTCTTATTTTCTGAAAATGGAGCAGGTAAGTAAAATGCACATGTGACTTGAGTGCCCTGACCGGGCTTGCTTTTCAAGCTTAATATCGTGCCAATGACTCCTGCCCGATAACGCATAATCCGAATGCCCATGCCCGTCGAGCCGTTAAGTGACTGAAACCCAACGCCATTGTCTTGAACGGTCAAAATATGGCGATCATTTTCGCGAACGATGGAAATGTTGATGTCCGTCGCCTTGCCGTGTTTGACGGCATTCAAAACGGCCTCCTGAACAATGTAATAGAGATGCAATGAAACAGCATTTTCAAGAACCGGGAGTGGTTCGTCGCAAGAAAATTGGCAACGAATCTTGAACAGATTTTCTGCATTGGCAGCCAATTCTTCCAACGCCGAAGCAAGACCATTTTCTTCCAAACGGACAGGAAATAAACCGCGAGCGACATTTCGCGTTTGATTGATTGTCTCGTTGATAATGCTGCCGATGCGTTCCGCTTCGGAATGTTCCGCGACATTTTTTTCCTGCAATTGGTCCGCGAGAATGTCCATGCGATAGGCCACAGCCGCGAGTTGTTGACACACGCCGTCATGTAAATCGTGCCCGATGCGGCGTTGTTCGCGATTGCTGATTTCAAGAATTTCGTTTTCCAGCCTTTTTCGTTCTGTGATGTCGCGCGCCACGCTTTCCACCTCGTTTTTTTTGCCGGATTGGCCAGTCAATCTGGCGCTGACTTCCAAGCGAAAACGCTGGCCTAAAGCATTTATGAAATCCCATTCCGCCGGCGGCAATTCCGCGCCACCGGCCACTTGTTTGAACCATTGTCTGGCAGTGGTTCGCTGTTCCTCGGCCACAAATTCCGAAAGATTTTTTGTCAGAACTGATTCCCGCGATCGTTGTAATAATCGTTCGCCGGCTTTGTTGATGGACGTAATTTGACCATCTGAATCGGTCGTGAAAACCATGTCATTCGCATTCTCAAACAAATCTTCGTAACGATTTTTTAAGGCGGCTTCGGTTTCCAGTTGGTTCCGGATGATTTTTGTCTGCTTGCGGACGCGCAAGCGCAAAACAATGACCCACGCAACGGTCAGAAAAACAATCAGCCCCAAAATACCCATTGCCCACAACACTTTTTGCAAATTCCA
The DNA here is from genome assembly GCA_035546095.1 of Verrucomicrobiia bacterium. Classification (GTDB taxonomy): domain Bacteria; phylum Verrucomicrobiota; class Verrucomicrobiia; order Limisphaerales; family UBA11358; genus UBA11358. The sequence goes on from DASZXB010000052.1 coordinate 8,298, forward strand.
CCACGGTGGTTGTTTTAGAACGGAAATGTCACCGGCCCAACGCATCAATATGCGAAATGATTTTGCCCGCCAGGAATCTCCCGCTTGCCATTCGTTGCCGGTTTCAATCAAACAGACGCCGGTGACAGCGACCTTGCTGCCATTTTGCAAATAAGCAAAATCCGTCCCGCCATTTTTCCTTTCGATGTAAGCGTGAAAAATCAATCCATTGGTGGCTTGCAACACCAAAAATTGATCGAGGCTGTGATGCGTTCGGTCCAAAATCGTTGCTTCGATGCGAACAAGACGGCAGTCATAAATGCCTTTCAGCGCTTCATCGGTGTTGATTTCAACCGGCACGGGCACCGGCCCAAATCCTATTTTCCGAAAAATGGCGTCTTGCAGCACGGGAGTGTATTCGCCTTTGGCCGGAAAACCGAGGACTTCAACCAAATCGCCCATTTGCAAATGTCCTGGTTGCTTTGTCTCGACATACAATCCTTCCTTTTGATCCTGAATATACAGCGTGTCGTCATCCTGCCGGTAAATGACTGTGCCTTTGACTTTCACCCGATGGCCATAAGGTCCATGCGGCGTAAATTGTAGAAGTTTTTCAATGGACTGGGCCGGTATGGCAAACGGGTCTTTTGCGGCGGCTTCGGCCACAACCAAATCCGTTGCATGTGGAACCAATAGTCGGATGTCAAACAATTGTCTCTGCCGGTTAAAACGGGTGACACAAACACCGCGAACCGTGATGGTGCTGTCCACCAAATCGCCGCTTTGCGCCACCGGCAATTCTTTTGCATACGCCGTCAATCGTCCGCCGCCGGTGGCAATTTCAATCAAAAAATACTTGCTGTCAGCATCAAAGTGAACCGCGCGAACAATGCCGTGAATTTCCACGAATTGGCTATCCTGCTGGCCGCTGGCCAATTGCTCGAAAGAGGCCGTCTTTGCCGAGGGAAATGTTCCTGCTCCCAGAATATTGATCTGGCTCGCCATCACGATGGGCGCAAATTCTCCCGGATTGGCATCACCTTCGACCTCCACCAATTGTCCCGGAGCGAGCGGCGGGTTGTCAGGCAATTTCTCCAAAGAGAAATAAATGCCGGCGCTGTCATCTTGTACAAAACAGAAATAACTGCTCGGGTCGAAGAAAGTCACCACGCCGCGCAAATGGGCCTGATAATGGTTGGCAAACTGTTCGGGGGTTAATTGGCGGATTTGTTCCGCGGTTTTTAATTCTTGATTTGGGGTGCTGTCGGCTTGCGACGCTGATGAGCCAAACAGCAACAAAAGCACCAACGCGTGCAAGACCGTGGTCGTTTGCAGCTCAAACAGGAAACAAAACTTGCCGCGTGTTTTCAATCGCCAAACCGATTGGTTGTCATATTGTCATAAACCCGAATGTAGTCCACCTGCATTTCGCCCGGAAACACCGTGTTCGTATTTGGATCGCCGCCATAAATGCCTCCCACTGCCAAATTCATGATGATATAAAATGGCTGGTTGAATGGAGCCGGATAATCCGCTTTTACCGTGGACCAGTTGGTTTGTTTTTCATATAGCTGACCGTCAACCGACCAACTGATGGCATTGGTTGTCCAATCCAAAGTATAAGTGTGGAAATTCGTCGCGCCATTATTTACGGGAAAAGTGAAAAGTTCGGTGGATTGAAGATGTTTTCCGTTGGCGTCCGCGTAGTGAATTGTTCCTTGCACCACGGCGGGATAATTTCCGCGGTTTTCCATCACATCAATTTCACCGCAAGCCGGCCAACCGCCATAGCGG
>DASZXB010000053.1:0-13217 GCA_035546095.1 Verrucomicrobiia bacterium
ACGCATCATTCAAGAGCATTTGATTGGCGGGAAAATCGTTGAAGAATTCGCCTTTGCAAAAAACTTGAACTTTTTTCAAATCCAAGCGTCTTGAAGATTGTCGAATGTTGTGGACAGGACGGCAAAAACAAGTTTAATTTAGAGGGTCGAGGAAATATGGCCAGGCTTCTGATCAAAACCAGCGGTTTGGAGAATCGAACGCTGGAACTGCGGCTCGGGGTCAATCGCGTCGGACGCGACCCGGACTCCGATTTTCCCATTCTTCATCCCACGATTTCCACGAACCACTGTGAGCTGGTCGTCACCGAAGCCGGCGTGATTTTGCGTGATTGTAATTCAACCAACGGCACTTTTCTCAATGGCGACCCAATTCGCGAAGCATGGCTGTTGCCCGGTCAGGAAGTGAAATTGGGCGACGTGGAATTATTTGTTGAGAACACCGACATCACGGTTTCAATCCCGCAATACGAACGCGAACGCCCGAAACCACCGGTCGTTTTGGCCGATGGCGCGATGATTTGCCCGCGGCACTCAAAAGTGCCGGCGTCCTACCAATGCACGCACTGCAACGAAATCATGTGCAGCGCATGCGTCCACATCATGCGCATTAAAGGCAGCCCGCCGCTTTTCCTTTGCCCGCTGTGCAGCCATAAATGCGTGCCGATTCGGGTTGACCAACCGAAAAAGAAACGCGGTTTCATCGGTTTTTTGCAGGATACCGTTAAACTGCGGTTTCGCCACACCGCCACCAGTTCCAATTCCGGAAAATAAAAACCGCGCAACGGTCAATTCAACGGCTGCCCGTCCAAAAATCGTTGAACCATTTTTTCCAGCGCTGAAATCCAAAGCGGATTTTCGTTCAAGCACGGAATCTGCGCAAATTCCTTTCCGCCCGCTGAAATAAAAGTCTCCCTGCCGCGAATCCCGATTTCTTCCAGCGTTTCCAGGCAATCCGAAACGAACGCCGGACAAATCACCAAAAGTTTTTTGACGCCGCGCTTCGGCAATTCCGCCAACTCCAAATCTGTGTAAGGCTTCAACCACGGGTCCTTGCCCAAACGCGATTGAAATGAAACCGAAAATTTTCCCGCCGGAATTTTTGCTACCTCGACAAACGCCTTCACCGTTTTGAAACATTGCGCGCGATAGCAAGTGGCATGAGCTGGACTCAGAATCTCACAGCAATTTTCTTTCACGAGACAATGGCAATGTGTTGGGTCGGATTTCCGCAAATGCCGTTCGGGAATGCCGTGAAAACTGAACAGCAAATGATCGTAACCGTCGTCCAAATAATTTTTCGCGCTCGCGACAAGTGCAGAAATATAATCCGGCGCGTCAAAATACGGCGGCTGAATTTCAATTTTCACTTCCGGCGCGATTCTTCCGGCCACGAATTTCACGCGCTCGACCGCCGATTCGTAACTCGACATCGCGTAATGCGGAAACAACGGAATCAAAAACAAATCATCAATTTTTTGCGCCACCAATTTTTGAATCGCGCTTTCAATCGAAGGGTTTTGATAACGCATCGCCAGTTCAACCGGAATTGAAAAACGCCTTTGCAATTCCACTTGAATCCGCTGGCTGCTGACAATTAATGGCGAACCTTCCTTCGTCCAAATCTTTTCGTAAGCGTGTGCCGATGCCTTTGGCCGATTGATTAAAATCATTCCCACAATGAATCGCCGTAGCAACCACGGCGCGTCAATCACGCGGCCATCCATCAAAAATTCATTCAAATAACGCCGCACGTCGGAAACTTCCGTGGAATCCGGCGAACCCAAATTGACCAGCAAAATGCTTTTATTCATGTGAAATCAAACCACGGACAAACACGGGTGCGGAAAATTTTGACACGGATTTCACCGATTGGCACAGATTCAATCTGTGAAAATTCGTGCAACTCGTGTCCTAACAATCTGTGTTCATCCGTGTCCATCTGTGGTTAAAATTTTTTCCGCAACATCGTGCCCGGAAACAATCGCATCGCCCAGCGAAACGCCGTTACGAAAATTCGTGGCGAAAAACAAGCCGCGCGTGGCCGCTTCCATTTCATCCAGCAACGCTTTGAATTTGCCGTGCCCGACGTTGTATTGCGGAATCGCTTTCGGATGAAAGACAATGTTTTGAAAAACCGGCACGCCTTTCACACCGAGCAAAATTTGCAAATCGGCGCAAACCAATTCCACCAATTTGTCCGGCGGCAGCGACGCCAATTCCGGCTGCCGCTCGCCGCCGACATAACTTGTCAATGTGACAAAATTTTCCGGCGCGCGATTCGGAAACAACGACGACGAAAAAATCGTGCCGAGAATTTTGAAATTTTCAATTTTCGGAATCAGCACGCCGAAACCATCCAGCGGATGCGCCACGTCCTCGCGCCGAAATCCGAGCGCAACACTGGCAACCGGTGGATAACGAATTTCGGAAAATGTTGAAAAATTTACTCCCCTCATCCGGCCTTCGGCCACCTTCTCCCCGCTTGGGCGGGGCGAAGGCAAATTAGCGGGCGTGCTCTGTTTTTTCTCCCTCTCCCCGCCAAACGGGGAGAGGGTCGGGGTGAGGGGAAAATCAATTTCCAACTCCACTAGCTTGTGCGCCGTGCCGCAATAAATCACCGCATCAAATTCAAATTCGCCGCCGGACGTTTTCACCCGCCAGCCATTTTGCGTTTGCGTCAAATTCGTGACCGGCGAATTTAACTTCAGTGCATCGCCGATTTGCGCCGCGAGCGCATCCGTCAAAACCTGCAAACCTTCGTCGAATGAAAACATTTTCGCGCGGTTGCGCGCGATTTCGCCGGATTTCTTTCTGTCCTTCGCGCCGAAAATTTGTCCGCGAATCAGCGAGCCGTATTTTTGTTCCAGCGCGAACAATTTCGGGAACGCGTGCCGGACGGACAGTTTTTCTGGGTCGCCCGCGTAAATTCCGGTAACGAGCGGGTTAATGGCGCGATCCAAAAATTCGCGATTCAATCGCCGCGTCACAAATTCGGCGACGCTTTCATCCGTGCCGTCGCGTCGCGCGGGAACGAACGGCTCGCGCAAAATGGCGAATTTGGATTTGACCGAAAACAATTTCGTCGTGAAAAATCCGGCGGGCGACGACGGCATAGCGACCGGTTTTTTGTCACGGACAAGATAACGATTTTTCGCCGCCGGCTGCGTGTAAATCCGTCGCGCTTCCAAATTCAAATCGCGGACAAGTTGCGGAATTTTCGGCGACGTTTCGAGAATCGTGTTTGGCCCGAACTCGGCGAGAAAACCGTTTTGCCGCCGCGATTGAATCGCGCCGCCCGCGCGATTGGCCGCTTCAAAAACCGTGACCGCCACACCTTTGCGTTTCAGATAAAACGCGGCGGTCAATCCCGTGATGCCCGCGCCGATGATTGCGACGGATTTCATTTCAAATTTTTAGCCATAGACGAAACACAGATTGAACACAGATAAAAATTTTCCGCGCAATAAATCTGTGGCTCAAATTAAATTGTCTTAGAATGTTTCCGCTCACCCATCGCCAGCGCGTTATCAAAACACATCGCGATGTTACGGATGAATAAACGTCCGGCATCGGTCACTTCAAATCCGTTTTGTGAAAATTGAATCAGGCCGTCGGATTCAAAATTTTTCAATGCGGCGAGTTCGTTCGTAAAATGTTCCTGAAAATTCATGCCGAGTTTTTGCGACATCGCGGCGTAGTCGAGCGACAGATCGCACATGACGCGCATAATGGTTTCGCGGCGGATTTTATCTTCGGCAGCCAAAACGTAGCCGCGTGCGAAGGGAATTTTTTGCGCGTCGAGCGCGGAAAAATAATTTGGTAATTCTTTTTCATTTTGCCAATACGCGTCGGGAATCTGCGAAATCGCGCTCATGCCGAAGGAATAAATGTCCGCGTGGCCGCGTGTGCTGTAACCTTGAAAATTCCGCTGCAAGGTTTTGTTCTGCTGCGCCAAAACCAATTCGTCCGTCGGCTTCGCAAAATGGTCCATGCCAATGTAAATGTATTTGCCGCTTTCGGTGAGTCGTTCGATGACGGTTTTCAGCAATTCCAATTTCGTTTCGGGCGACGGCAAAATTTTTTGTTCCAGAATTTTTTGCGCGGGCTTGATCCACGGCACGTGCGCGTAACTGAAAACGGCGAGGCGGTCGGGCGACATTTCCAAAACCGTGTCGAGCGTGTGCGAAAAAGATTTGACCGTTTGAAACGGCAGGCCGTAAATCAAATCGAAATTGACGGACTTGAAACCGAGTTCGCGCGCCCAATCCAAAGTTTGCTGCGTCAAATCGCGCGGCTGGATTCGATGAATCGCTTCCTGCACTTTCGGCTCGAAATCCTGAACGCCGAGCGACGCGCGGTTGAAACCGATTTCGCGCAGCGCGACGATGTGGTCGCGCGTCAAGCGGCGCGGATCAATTTCCACACCGGCTTCTACATCGTCGGCAAATTGAAAATGTTTACGGATGATTTCGCCGAGCCGGCGAATTTCGTCCGGTCGCAAAAATGTCGGCGAGCCGCCGCCCCAATGGAGTTGGACGACTTTGCGTTTGGGATTCAGCCGCGCGGCCATTTGCGTGACTTCGCGTTCGAGATAATCGAGATACGGTTTGCTTTCGCCGTGATTTTGCGTGATGACGGTCGTGCAGCCGCAAAACCAGCAGAGCGTTTCGCAAAACGGAATATGAAAATAGAACGAGAGGTCGCGTTCCGTTTCGTTGTTTGCGGCAATTTTTTGGAACAATTCGTCGCGTGAAATTTGGTCGGTAAATTTCGTCGCGGGCGGATAACTGGTGTAACGCGGCCCGGCCACGTTGTATTTTTTCACCAAATCCAGATTGACGTTCAGTTGACTCACAAAATCTATTTTAGCCACAGAGACACGGAGACACAGAGAAAACAATTAAAATTTGAGAGGGGAGTTTTTTCAAACTCTGCGCCTCTGTGTCTCTGTGGCAAATTTCTTATTTGAAATTTTGCACCGTTTCGACGAGCGCGGAAATGTTTTCCAACTTTGCATCCGGCGGAACGCCGTGACCGAGATTGAAAATATGCCCGCGCGCGCCGCGCATTTCGGCCAAAATACGATTCGTTTCCGCGGCGACAATTTTCGGATCGGTCAGCAACAGCGCTGGGTCGAGATTGCCTTGCACACCGATTTGTTCCGGCAAAAATTTTCGGACGGCGGAAAGGCGGACACCGGAATCCACGCTCAAAATGTTCGCGCCGGTGCCCGCGAGCGCGTCCCAATTCGTGTGAACGTCTTTGGCAAAAACAATCACGGGCACGGTGTTTTTGAGCGCGGAAACAATCTGCCTTATCCAATTTCCCGACGCGGTGGCAAAGGCGTCGGCGGAGAGCAATCCGCCGAGACTGTCGAAAATTTGCACGGCGTCCGCGCCGGCGAGGATTTGCATTTGCAAATGGCGCGTGACGGCGACGGTCAATTTTTTCATCAGCATCGAAAAAATTTCCGGCTCGGTGTAAAACAATTTTTTCGCCTGCGTGAATTCGTCGGCGCTGCCGCCTTCGAGCATGAAATTGGCGAGCGTCCACGGCGAACCGGCAAATCCGATGAGTGCGGTTTTTTCGCCGAGTTCCTTTTTGACAAGTTGCAGTGCCTGCGCGACGTAGTTCAATTTATCCTGCAAAGCGACGACGTTCAATTGTTTGATGTCTTCGACGTGGCGGAGCGCGTAATCCATCTGGATGCCGCCGCCATCGCGAAATTTGTAGCCCTGACCGAGACCTTCGGCGACAACGAGAATATCGCTGAAAATGATTGCGGCGTCGAAATCGAATCGTTGAATCGGTTGAATGGTAACTTCCGCGGCAAGTTCGGGCGTGCGGACGAGTTCGAGAAAATTGTGTTTGGATTTCAGTTTGCGATATTCGGGCAGGGCGCGTCCGGCCTGTCGCATCAACCAAACCGGCGGGCGGTCAACGGCTTGGCAGCGGGCGGCGGCTAGAAATCGTTGGCGATTCGTCATTTTTGCCCGACAGAATACGCGAAATTTTTGCGACGGCGAGCGCAACTTTGTTTTGGCGGCGGGTTTTAATTTTGAGCCATGAAAGGCGAATTTTCAGACATGGAGCTTGAAGCGCGGCTGATGAAGGTGCTGGCGAAATTGCCGGACGCGCCGGTCGCTTCCAATTTCACCGCGCGCGTGCTGCAAGCGATTGATTTGGAGGAATCGCGTTCCGCCCGCAAATGGACAGTTCGCAGGAACTGGCACGCGCTTTTGCCGCGCGTGGCCATCGCCGCAATCGTGATTGGATTTGCCGGTTTGGGTTTTCACCGGCATGAGCTTGCCGTGCATCGCGCGGTATTGGCCAAAAATGTCGCACTCGTGGCCACCGCGCAACCGTTGCCCAGCGTGGATGCGTTGAAAAATTTTGACGTCATCCAACGCATGAGCCAGCCACGGGCCGATGAAGAATTACTGGCGTTGTTGCAATGAAATGGTTTCGGCAGGCGCGATGGTGGCTCGTCCTTTGCGCGGCGGGATTGCTTTGCGTTTGCTCGCTGAACGCCGCCGACTCCACTAACGCTCCAGTTATTTCATCCATTTCCACCGCACATTCGCCCGTGGATTTTTTCCGCAAATTACTGGTCATGTCGCCGGACGAACGCGAAAATTATTTGACCAATCGCCCGCCGGAAATCCGCGAACGCATTCTCGCCAAAGTCGGCGAATACGAGGCGCTTGACCCGGACGAACGCGAATTACGACTGCGCGCAACGGAATTGCGCTGGTATCTGATGCCGTTGCTGCACACGTCGCCGACGAACCGTGCCGCGCGTCTGGCGCGCGTGCCGGATGACATCCGTCCGCTGGTGCAAGACCGGCTGGATCAATGGCAAATCCTGCCGCCGACCCTGCAACAGGAATTTCTGGAGAACGAACGCATCTTGCGTTACTTCACGCACGTAGACACGACGAACATTTCAACGGAAGATTCATGGCACGAACCGAGCGATGCCGAGCGTTCCCACTGGAATTCGCTTTCGGAAGGCGAACGCCGTCAAATCACCGCCGGCTTCAACCAATTTTTTGAGTTGAAGCCGGATGAAAAACAACAAGCGCTCAATACGTTGTCCGATTCCGAACGCGCGCAAATGGAGAAAACCTTGAAAGCGTTTGACCAATTGCCGCCCGCGCAACGGACAGAATGTGTCAATGCCTTCGCTAAATTTGCCGGCATGAACGCGTCTGAACAGGCGGAATTTTTGAAGAACGCCGCGCGCTGGGCACAAATGTCGCCCAAAGAACGGCAGGCCTGGCGCGACCTCGTTACCCATGTTCCCGAATGGCCGCCGCTGCCCGTTGGATTTATGCCGCCGGCGACCAACAATCGCAATTGAACGACTGACAGACCATTTTCAAATTTCAATTTTCGTTCCGGCGTTTTAATTTTCCACTGTGCATCCGATCGCATTTCAAATTGGTTCGTTCAGCGTCCACTGGTATGGCGTGATGATCGCGCTGGCATTTCTTTTCGGCTTGTGGACGGCCACGTTGCGCGCCAAACGCGAAAAAATTCCCGGCGAAAAAATCGCTGACGTGACCTTGTGGCTGATGGCCGGCGCGATTCTTGGCGCACGCATCGTTTACGTGACGACGTATTGGAAAGAAGAATTCGCCGACCAGCCATTCACGGAAATTTTCATGATTCAGCATGGCGGACTCGTTTATTACGGCGGACTCATCGGCGCGATCATTTCAGGAGCGATTTACATTCGTTGGAAAAAATTGCCGTTCTGGAAAACTGCCGACGTGCTCGCGCCCAGCATCGCGCTGGGCAGCGTTTTTGGCCGAACCGGTTGTTTGCTTAACGGCTGCTGTTACGGTCGCCCGACCGATTTGCCGTGGGCCATCCGCTTTCCCGAAGATCATCCGACCGGCGGCGTGCCTGTGCATCCGACAGAAATCTACGACGGCCTTTTGAATCTCGGATTGTATCTCTTCCTCGCGTGGCTGTTCCGCCGCAAAAAATTTGACGGCCAGATTTTTGCGACCTATCTGCTTTGCTATGCCATCACGCGCTCGATTGTTGAGTATTTTCGCGGCGATTATACCAATTTGCACTATCACCTCGGCCTCACGCCCGCGCAATGGATCAGCGTTCCGATTTTCGTCGCCGGCCTTGCGCTGGCGACGATCCTTTCGCGTCGCACACCCGCGAAATGAAAGCGCCCGTTTTCATCGCCGGGCCGACGGCTGTCGGAAAATCTGAAATCACCCTTGCCCTTGCTGAAAAAATCGGCGGCGAAATCATTTCCGTGGATTCCATGCAGGTCTATCGCGGACTCGACATCGGCACTGCAAAACCGAATGCCGCTGAACAAAAAAAAATCCCGCACCACCTGATTGACGTTTGTGATTTGAGCGAATCTTTCGACGCCGCTCGATTTGTCCGGCTCGCACAAAAAGCCGTTGAAGAAATCCAATCGCGCGGACGCACGCCGATTTTTTGCGGGGGCACCGGTCTTTATTTCAAAGCTTTTTTGAGCGGACTCGGCGAAGCGCCGCCAGCCAATCCCGAATTACGCGCGGAACTGGAAGCGTTGCCATTTGAAAAACTATTGCAGGAATTGCGCGAGAAAGATTCCGCGACTTATGAAAAAATTGACAAAGAAAATCCGCGCCGCGTCATTCGTGCCATCGAAGTGATTCGGCTCACGGGCAAAAAATTTTCCGCACAGAAAGCAGATTGGAAAGCAGAAACATCGCACCTTGATGAGCGGACGGCTCAGCGAGCCGTCCCTACCATTTTTTGTTTCACGCGCACACAATCTGATTCACATGCGCGCATCAATTTGCGAGTGGATGAAATGTTCCGACGCGGTTTAGTGGACGAGACACGCGAATTGTTGAAACATGGATTGGCGGAAAATAAATTTGCGATGCAAGCCATCGGCTATCGTCAGGTTGTCGAACATTTGCGCGGCGAACGCGATTTGGCCGAGACGATTGAACTGGTGAAAATCAAGACCCGCCAATTCGCCAAGCGACAATTGACCTGGTTTCGCCGCCACGGAGATTGCGAATGGATTGAATTGAAGCCGGATGAGCCGGCGGAAAATGTTTTGTCGCGGCTTATCGCTTCAAGTCGTGCGGCGTGATTTTGAAGACGTAATACGTCGCGGGAGTTGCGCCGATGTTGCGCAAGCCGTGCAATTCATTGGACGCTTCAAAAATGATTCCGCCGGTCGTGACGATGTTCGTCTTGTCGCCTTGAATCGCGGCGAGCGTGCCTTCCTTGATGACCATCAATTCCTCGTCCGCGTGCCGGTGCGGCGGATGTGGCGATTCGCCCGGATTCAACGTCGTGATGTGACACTCGAACTCCGCGAGCGCAGGCGTGGGCGCGTCAAAAACTCCGCGCGCTTCACCCACTTTGGTCGGCACCGGCTTGAGATCGTTCCAATTGAAAACGCACGAGTGCATGACCGGCTTGCCGGCGGATTGGGCGAACGTCATGCCAGCAATGGCAAAGGAAATGGAAACGGCGGCAACCAATAAATCGCGACAGGTGATTTTCATGCCTGATTTCCACTCCAAAATGAAATCAAGTCAAGTCCGCAAATACTGTGATTTCGCTATCACTAAAACTATAAATAGGTTGAATTTTTATTCACTCTCCTTCCAAGAATTTTTAAGAAATCAAGTTGCCGTTGTCACAAGTTGTAAAATAAGGCAACTTGCCAGCATGGCTTCCATCTTTGTTGATGTCCCGGAAAATGCTGGTTTGCTGACCAGCAGCGGCGAGTTATTTCATCCCGACCCGAAACTGCAAGCGGAAATCAGGTTCAAAACCGTCACCGCCACCGAGATTTTGCCCGGCTATCGAGATTGTTCTGCCAACGAGCAGATGATTCAGATTGAACATATCGTCACAGATACACGAGGTCGGCGTTTTGTGTTCACTTCATTTCTGTCGCCTTATTTTTTCTGGGACCAAATGTTTCTGGCCACAATAGTCGGCTGTTCGCCTGAATATATTGAATATGGCAATTTGTTGGATGGCTATGCACATGAACGCAAAACACTCGTTGAAAATGTTGGTTTTTATCGGGATGGCCGCCAACGAAGAGCTTTGCGTTGTTATTTCCCACCCACAGCCGATGATCCCGAAAACTGGAGCGAAAGAATTTTTCCCATTTGGGAAAAACATATTAGCGCTCGACTAAATCTGACTGGCATTCAGTGGAAAGAGACGAATATGGGCGTGCATTTTATTGTGGAATTGCATGATTTACGTTCCTGGGAAGATACTAACGGAAAAGAATATGGCGGCAATGAAACAGACAAGTTCTGCTATCGTTTCATGCCATACGAGATTTTATGGCGTCATTTTGAAAAACCTGTTGTCCAAAAGTATGGAAAACCGGAGGAAAGTTTTGACGGGGTGTCGTTTGAACCGATTTCTCCATTAAACCCAATCACGTTTGTTCAAAGCGATAAACCAGGTTTTTGAATATCAATATCAAGATTGTCATGGAGTTGTTGAAGTGCTTCCGGTGTCCAACCGATTTCATCAAGCCATTTTCTCCGAAGTTCATCCCATTTTTGCTGCGTGGAAATCTTTTCAGACGGTTCGATAAAATCATCTTCACCATACTGTGTTTTGCACATGGGGCAGATGTCAAAAGACGCTGCGCCTTCCGGCAGATTGGTTCCTTTGTTTGATTCATTTATTACGGCACGATAAGGTGGATCACCTCCCAGCAAAATTCCACAGACAGGACACACGGTTTTTCCATCGGGAGCTTCTCTGATTTCAATAATATCTCCGTAAAATAATTTAAGTTGTTTGATTTTGAATTTCATATTCATCAACGAAATCATGCGAACAATTCTCGATTTTCCCGGACATAGTTCATCGTTTTACGGCAAAATTCATCCCAATCAAAATCCAGTTTGCAAAAATCCAGTTCAGGCACATCGAATTTCTTTTCGGTCTCCTCGTCCAAATCCACATAGTCGGAATCTGCACCGAATGGGTCACGGCCAATTTTTTCACCATATTCGCGGGCGATGGCAATACACTTCCGAAGCATTTCAGCAAATTTTCGTTCACCAATGGCTTCCATCAGTTCAGTGCTTGGAATAACTGCCCATCTCGCTTGCCAATACATATCGTTGAATCCATTCATGCAACAATGAGCCAAAAAATCCGGCAATGCCAAAACTCGCAATTCCGCTGGCGAACGTGTTCGGAATCCTTCCATAATCGCTTTGCAAAAAGCGTAGTAAGCCTTCACCTGATCTTCCATTTTAAGAAAATCGTCCACGTTGTAGTTTGGGCGGTCAAATTTTGTGACCGGTTCCAATAATTTAGCCAGTGGCGCGCGGCCTTCGCCGCGGTCATAAGCATAGTAGAGTGGTTTCTTTCCATCTTGGGTTTGACGATTCGGGTCGGCGCCTTTCGCAAGGAGCAATTCAACTATTTCCGGGCTGCCGCGCCGAGTCGCCTCGTGCAACAACGTGTGGCCAATCAAATCAACTTTCCGGTCAGGATTCGCGCCGTAGGCCAAAATCAATTTCGCGATTGAAGCATTGTCGGCGAAGATGGCGTTTTCCATCAATCCTCTCAAATCCGGCGAAACCCCGCGTTCCAAACATTCTTTCAATTTTTCTTTCTCGCCCGTGTAAGCAAAAATGGTTGCGTCCAGTTCAATTGTTCTCAAAAAAGGATTGATGAGGTGAGCAAAATGAATTTTTTGATATAACCCCAACGAATTGTAGAATTTTGGCCGCTGCCATTTGAGCCGTTTTTCTGCAAGATACCATCGTAATTTTTTGCCCGTCCGATAAATGACCAATATCAATTTGAACAGAATCGAGTTGGAAGATTCTTTCTTCATTTGGTCAAGACACGTTCATTCAACTTTCCCTTGGCCGTTTGACGACGACTTCGATTTCGGATTTGTTCTTGGCAATCATGTTCGCGGGCAAAATGCCGCGCCAAAAAACGTTCGGGTAAATCACCGCGCCGCGCCCGATAATGCTGCCGGGATTCAGCACGGCGTTGCAGCCGGCTTCCGCGCCGTCGCCGAGCAGCGCGCCGAATTTGCGCAGGCCAGTGTCAAACGGCTGGCCGTCCAGCTCCACGGTGATGTTACCGGGAAACATCTTGAGATTGGAAATTTTCACGCCCGCGCCGAGGTGCGCCTTGTGGCCGAGAATCGAATCGCCCACATAATTGTAATGCGGTGCCTGCGCGTGATTGAACAGCAACGCATTCTTCAATTCGCTCGAATTGCCAACGACGCAGTTGTCGCCGATGATGACGTTTTCGCGCAGATACGCGTTGTGGCGAATCTGGCAATTTTTGCCGATGATGGCCGGGCCTTTAATCATCACACCGTCTTCAAGCACCGTACCTTCACCGATAAAAACGTTCTCACCGATGTAAGCACGGCCTTCGCATCGGTTACGCAAGTCCGGTTTCAGGTGTGCGGCGAGGTAACTCTCGATTTTTTTGAGCGCGTCCCACGCGAATTTGCAATCGGCAAAAATCGCGGCGTGTTCGGTTTGCGCGAGGTCAAACAGGTCGGCAGGTTTGAACATGCGGGCAAATTAGGCGAAATGGCGGCGGCGGAAAAGCGTGATTTTATTCCCGCGTTGCTTTACTTGTCCCCGCTGTTTCTGCGAGACTAAGCGGATTAAAGGACAATGCACGGCGTCACGTTTCTCCAAGACCTCGCGGTGGTGATGATTGTGGCCGGACTGGTCACGATTATTTTTCACCGGCTCAAACAGCCGGTGGTGCTCGGCTACATCATCGCGGGCGTGATCATCGGCCCGCACACGCCGCCGTATCCGCTCATCTATGACGAGGGAACGATTCAAACACTTTCGGAAATGGGCATCATCCTGTTGATGTTTTCGCTGGGATTGGAGTTCAATCTGGGAAAATTGAAGCGCGTCGGCGCGCCGGCGTTCATTGCGGCTCTGGCGGAAATCGTGCTGCTGTTCGGCGTGGGCTTTGAAATCAGTCGCTGGTTCGGCTGGCCGACGATGGACGGAATTTTTCTGGGCGCGATGCTGTCCATGTCTTCATCCACCATCATCGTCAAGGTGCTGGGCGATTTGGGCAAGACCCGCGAACGGTTCGCGCAATTGATTTTCGGCATTTTAATCATCGAGGACATTTTGGGCATCGCGATGATTGCGCTGTTGTCCGGCATCGCGATGACCGGCACGTTGAGT